>NZ_JAVJNG010000012.1:0-119580 GCF_038806185.1 Domibacillus sp. 8LH
TTATCCCAGTCTTACAGGCAGGTTACCCACGTGTTACTCACCCGTCCGCCGCTGACTTCCGGGAGCAAGCTCCCTTCTGTCCGCTCGACTTGCATGTATTAGGCACGCCGCCAGCGTTCGTCCTGAGCCAGGATCAAACTCTCCAAAAAAGTTTGACTTGCTCATTTGTTTCCATTAAAACACGGGGTGTTTTTAATGGAAGATAAAAATTTAAAACGTTGACGTTTATTTTGTTCAGTTTTCAAAGATCAATATCCTTCACTGTCGTTTCCGACAGCTGAATAATCATATCATGCAGAAAGTTTTAAGTCAACAACTTTTTATCAAAAATATTATCTCAATAAATCATCATTTAACTAAGTAAACTCATCTTTTTCCGCTGCGTTCTCTTGCAACAGAGATTAAATATAACAACATCCAAACGAAAAGTCAATACCATTCCTTGAAAATAATTATCTTAAAATAGTAATTATCTTTCTTTTGCTTTACCGCTTCGTAAGCGACGTTTAAAAATATACCATAATGTTTTATTTATATCAATGCTCTTTTTATTGTTTTTTGCTTCCTGAACTGGATTTTTACACCTGTAAGCATCCAGGATAAGCTTGCGGATTGGTGGCATTCTAATTCAGCATGCAGTGCTTAAAAATGATGGACAGGAACTTTAATAAAGATGATGCACTTCTTTCATTGTACATAAACAGAAAAGGCGCTATTTCTTCTTCAAAAAGAAGCAGCGCCTCACATCTTTTTATGATTGATGATATTCCAAACAACTTTGCTCATTTATATAACAATTTTCATGCGTGATGAAAAACCTTTTTCTTCATTATTCTTTTGCATGGCCCGCTGAATGCTCATGCATATGCCCTGACTTCATTTCAACGGCCAGCCAGTCCACCCGATAAAAGCGGATCAAAACGGCAATGCCGATAACTGTAGTAAATCCATAAAGCGCCAGCCAGGCACCGATACTTTCCCAGTGAAGAAGGTTTGTACATATATACGTCAGCGGCACAAAAAACAGCCAGGACAAGACGAGCGAAATTTTCAGCAAAAACGTTGTGTCGCCGATACCCCGCAGGCCGCCTGCGTAAAAGTTAAACCACGCATCAAACAACTGGAGGAAAGCAGAAATTTGAATCAACTGCACGGCGAGCCCGTGTACATCCGGGTCGTTTGTATACATCCTAATAATGGAATCTGCAAATATAAATTCAAGAAGCCCCAGAACCAAAATAAATATACTGCCGATAATAGCCGTCTCTGTCCCCATCCGCCTTGCCGATAATGGGTTTCCGCGGCCAATATCCTGGCCGACTAAAATGGTAGCCGTTGTACCAAAAGCAAAAGCCGGCATGAATCCAAAGCTCATGACACTTAAAGCTACTTCATTAGATGCCAGCGCATTAGTGCCCAGCTGTGTCACAAAAATCGTAAAAACAAACATCGCCATACTTTTTGAAAATTCCTCTGCCCCTAATTTTCCGCTTTCCGAGGCAATTAACATAGAATCCGTACGGTCCAGCTTCGCTTTTGAGCGTGTTCGATAGCGTTTATGCAGGACAATAAAATAAACATAGGCAGAAAAAAGAAAAATTGTACATTCTCCGATTAATACAGCCCATGCAGCCCCGATCAAGCCTATTTCAGGAAACCCTGCATTTCCATAAGTTAACGCGTACGTAAAAAACACCATGATGCCGTTCCCAATGAGAGATGTAATCATAGGTGTTCTTGTATCGCCGATCCCCCGGAAAAAGCCATGCAGCACAAAAGTAAACACTGTTGCGGTCATCGCCAGAAAGCGGACCGTTAAATAGCCGGTTCCTTCCCTGATCAGATCCTCTGAAGAACCCATTAAGGATAAAATGGCTTCTGAGGCAAACAAACCAGTGAGAATGACGAGTATGTTGGCGATCACACATAAATAAAGAGCAAGTGCTGTCTGCTTTACGCCTCGCTTCATGTTATTGGATCCATAGTGCTGGGCTACGAGATAATTTACAGTATGGCCAATCCCGGAAAACAATGCCCATACGTTGTACATAATGATATTAGAGACACCAACAATCGCAATGGCTAAAGCACCCAGGTTTCCAACCATAATTAAATTGATCGTACCGGTCGCGGTCATGGCCGCGAAAGAAGCAATCGATGGAAGGGCAAGAACCAATATTTTTTTGTAATTCATGAAAGCAGCTCTCCTGTTCAAACATTTGATAATTTCAATGAGTATCTAGCAACGTGATTGCTGCTTATCTCCGTTTCTCAATTTTACACTACTTTTTATATTTAAAGCGATTTCAAAAAAGCTGTAGTCATTAGAAATGAAGAAAATAGGAATTCAGTTATTAGGCAGCCCAAAAATGTTTACAAGAATGGTCCAACTCTATTATACAAAAAGCTTGCAGACTTTGTCCTCTTTATAAAAATCGTGCCTGCAAGCTGAATCTTGGTTAGTTTTTTATGTGAAGAGAAGCATATTCGAAGGATGAGAAGGTTTTATACTTTCTATAATAGGGGGCATTACTGGAAAAAGGATTTTTTGCTTTTCGTACTTAAAATGTCGCCCATCCAGCCCTTTCTTCTTAAGTAAAAAAAGATTGCCAGCGTACTGGTGACCATTAAGCCGCCTGCAAACAGGTAGCCCAGCTTCCATTCCAGCTCGGGCATATGTTTAAAGTTCATCCCCCACACCGCTCCAAGTACTGTGGCTGGAGCAAATAAGGTCGTAATAACAGTCAATGTTTTCGTAATTTCGTTGCCCCGGTGAGCAGAAACAAGATTTTCAAAGTCAAGCAGAGAATCAATTTCTTCTTCGTACGCTCTCACGAGAAACATCGCCCGTTCAAGCCGGTTTTTGGCCAGTTTATATTGTTTCCCTTCTGTCACTTCTTCTCCAAACGCTTCTTTTAAAGCCATACGGATCTCCACGGCCGGAACAATGAGATTTTTCCAGATGAGCAGCTCCTGATCCGCACGGGCAACCCGGTCCAGTATTTTGATATTATTCCGTTTTTTTATTTTCCAAAATAAATCATGAAGCTCTAATTCAAAAGCATCTATTTTCTTTAAAAAATGAGAAGTAATATGGCTGACCAAAACAAGAAACCCTTCAACGGGATTTTGAGCTCCATGCATTTTTTCCCTCATCGCTTTAACGTTCACATGGTCCAGCTCAAGAAAATCAATATTAGCCGTGATCAGCTGTTCCCTCGTCAAATAAAAGTGAAAAACCGATTTATCTTCTTCTTCCTTGGCGCTCTGCATATATACGAGAGATCCCCAGAAAGCTTCTTTGCCTTCTGTACCCGTGTCCATATCGATAGTGTTTGTTTGATCTTTCGAGAGATTTTTCAGCCATTCCTTACATATATTGTCCGTATTAGGAACCTTTTCTTCTATATTTCCATCATCCAGATTCAATTCGTACCATTTCCATTGTGAAGAATGAAATGTGTGTTTCATTTTAATTTGTGCCCCCCTAGAGAAAAATTTCTGTTCGTTTTATTTGTTTTGCCCCCTCGCTTTCATGCTGATGACTGTCAACTTTTATGTGAAAATTTCCTGCCTTGTTAAACTAGCTTAATCGTTTAAAGGCTGAACATTACGCGGCAGAGATATTACAATTCCATGAGAAGCCGTTAAAGTAAAAAATGCCATTCTTATTGGGTTTTTCCCTCGTATCTTTAAAAATACCCTTAATCCTTTGTCAAAAAACAAGGTTTTATGAATCAGTCTTTTCCTTTGACTAAGTAAAATTTTTTAAAGATTAAACCATCCATCAATAATTTTTTGGCAATTAGAGGTTTAAGTGTCTGCTAAACGGGAGAGTAAGAAAAAAAGGGTGAGGTGATAAGATGATCTATGCAGAAATAGCCCTTAAAATCGTTATCGGGCTGATTGGCTTAATTGTCGTAACCCGGCTCCTCGGAAAAAAAGAGATGTCTCAGGTGACACCTCTTGATTTTGTATATGCCCTTGTCCTTGGCGGCATTTTAGAAGAGGGTATTTACGATGAGCAGGTGTCCATCTGGCAGATTCTTTTTGCAGTTGCTGTATGGGGGATGTCGATCTATGCCATCGAAGTATTTGGGCAGAAAAGAGATGGTGTGAAAGAACTGCTCAAAGGGAAACCTTCTCTTATTATCCGCAATGGCAAGCTGGATCACAAACAACTCAAAAAGAATCATCTAGATTTAGAGCAGCTGCGAACCATGCTTCGAAAACAAGGCGTTTTCACATTACGAGAAGTACGTGACCTTTATCTAGAGCCCGGCGGAGACATCAGTGTAAAACTACATACAAAATCCGACAGTGTCACTCCAGATATACTTGGCCTTATCCCTGAAGACGATGCTCCTTCTACATTAGTGATTGAAGAAGGAGAAATTAAAGTGAAAGAACTTCAATCGATCGGCAAAACAAAAGAATGGCTTCTTCGTGAATTAAAGAAAGAAAACTATGACAGAATTAAAGATATCTTTTACGGAGAATGGTCAGAAACAAATGGCTTTTATATTCAAACCTATTCCCGCTCTAAATAATACTGGCCAAACAAAACACTTTTTAACACACGTTTAGAAGATATGGACATTTGCTTTTAAGACCTTTTCCTTCACGTCTGGCGAGTGTTAGTCGATGGCTTAACAGGATCAAAACAAGCGGCTGTCTGTTTTTAGACAGCCGCTTTCTCTTTGTTTAAGCTTTTCCCCTATGCAGGGAAATAAAAGTATATACTTGATTGAATAAAAAACGCTGCAGGAAGACGTTCTGCTCGATAAGAATTTAACTTCCATTATCAATTTTTCTTAAAAGGTACCGCTTTTTGCTCCTTTATACAAATCATGTAGAAGCTTTTTTTAAAATGATTTAGTATAGTTTTTCAAGCTAAAAGAAAGGGTGAACCGATGACCCGTTTACAGCATTCTAGAACGGTGGTTTTACTGGTTTTTATGATTGGCACATTCGCAATTGGCATGACGGAATATGTAGTTACCGGACTGCTCACTCAATTTGCAAAAGATTTACACGTAGAAGTAGCCACGACCGGGCTGTTGTTAAGTGTGTATGCGATCAGCGTGGCCATATTTGGTCCTCTTGTCAGAATCATCACGATTAAAATGACCCCAAAGCCTTTATTGATAGGCATGATGGCCATCTTTGTAATCAGCAATATCATTGCGGCTACGGCCCCAACGTTTGAGGTACTGCTCGCCTCCCGGCTTCTGTCTGCCTCGATGCACGCACCGTTTTTCGGTCTTTGCATGTCGGTGGCTTTTTACATTTCCGAACCGGAAAAACAGCCGAGTGCGATTGCAGCGGTGCAAGGCGGCCTGACCATTGCGATTATGCTCGGTGTTCCGGCCGGCTCATATATCGGCGGCATTTTTGAATGGCGCTATGTGTTCTGGTTTATTACGCTGCTTGGTGTAGTGTCACTGCTTGGCATTATGCTCACCACACCGAACCAGAAGCATGTGGTCGTGCCAAAACTGAAGGAAGAGCTGAAAATTTTTAAAAACAAAAATGTACTGCTTGTTCTCGCTATTATTGTATTTGGCTTTTCTGGTGTGTTTACAGCCTATACGTTCCTGGAACCAATGCTAAGAGAACTATCCGGATTTGGCGTTAACAGCATTACGATTGGGTTCTTTTTCTTTGGATTAGGTGCCGTAATCGGCAACTTTGTTTCCGGCAGAATTCCAGCAGTCCGTTTAACAGAGCGGCTTATTTTAGCCCTCGTGATTTTAGCGGCTGTTTTAGCGCTGTTCACATTCCTGATTCCGTATTACGTGCTTGCTTTCGCCATGTGCTTTTTGTTTGGCGCCGGAACGTTCGGTACAACACCGCTTTTAAATTCAAAAATCATTATCGCCGGCCGGGAAGCCCCTTCCTTATCAGGAACCATTGCGGCCTCCGTGTTTAACCTGGCCAACTGCATTGGCGCCACACTTGGGACGATTTTCCTAAACAGCGGCCTAAGCTATACGTGGATTACACTGATTGCGGCCGGAATGATCTTATTCGGTACAGTGATTGCGATTGTAACGCACAAAATAGAAGATAAATCTCTTTATATGCCCAGCAGGCAGCCAATAGAATCTTGATCATGCAAAACAACCATCCGCATTTTCTAGCAGGAGACTCGGATGGTTGTTTTTTTGCTTTTTTGTTTTTGAAGAACGCACCTTTTTTCTTCGGATCGCGCACGCTCCTATAAAGCTTCAGCAGGCAGGCCATTTCTCATAAATACACGCATCATGGCTATTTTGGCTTTTTCTTCATCCGGTCCATGTATTTCCAACTTGAAGGTTTTAGAGCTCAGCACACTATAAGTTAAGCCAAGGATACTTTTGGCATCTATATGCTTATCATCTGTACAAATCACAATACTCGACCGAAATGTATTGGCAGTTTGATTAATTTCAACTACCGCTTTTGCCAGAGATTTGTCTAAGTTCATATGCACGGATGCTCCTGTCTTTATTTAATCAAGTGTGCAGCTAGTCGCTGCTCAACTCAAATTCTTTCTAAGTACACAGATGCCCCTTATAACTCCAGAATGCTTCCCGTTTTACGACGCAAAGCATGGATCATTGTAATAAATCACATGTGATAAAACTGCATGGCCGGTCATGTTTTTATAAGCTTCTACTGCCTCTTCTTCCGTATTAAATTCAAACATTTTAATTGCTTCTTTAGAATAAAGCGTAATCACCCACATCGGCGTATTCCTCCTGAATGTTTAGTTAAGAATCAACCAGCTTTCCTCCTGCTTGCTGTTTTTTTCACTTGTAAAGGCTTTAAACTGAAGTTACGCCAGCTGATGAGAAAGCGCATAATTCTTTTTTGTAAACACATTGCCTTCTAAAATCGTTCTTGCTGTGCGAACTACTTTGATGGCACTGATATGGCCAGCAACAAAATCTACTTTCGTTTCCATAATCCCTGCTGGATGAGCCAGCCGGAATACTTCATGTTTAATATCTATCAAGTCTGACAGAATAGTGTCCTCAAGAAAGGCAGCGGCTGTTGTACAAATCGCACCCGTGATAGCCAGCGCCTGATGCGGCTTTTGCATGGACATCATCCGAATTACAATATCTATGTCTGCGGACTGTCTTTGCACCCCTGTACGGTCTGTATAATTTGCAGGTGAAGCCACGATCGTCATTTTAGGGACAGCCGGAGACTTCAAAGCCGCTTCTTTTCGATCTGCGAACCCGCACATCTCAGCTGCGATGGAACGGATCTCTTCCAGCTCTTTTAGCTTGTCAGGGGTGTACTCCATAGGCAGCTCGGTTCCTTTGAGACCAACGTCTTTCGCTCGAACAAAAACAAGCGGATTGGCCACATCTACAATGGAAACCGGAATCAGGCGATCCGCTGTCCGGATCATATCCACCGGCTTCCCTGTTGGAAACAGCTTTCCGGTCACAGCGCCTTCCGCCTGCGTAAACGATAAATAAATCGGAGAGCCTGTACCAGGCACGCCAGGAATGGAACAATTCCCCTCTGCTTTTACCTGCCCATTTTCCACTTCTACTTCAGCAATGATTAATTTTTTCGTATTTGTATTATAAATCCGAACCTTTGTAACCGGCTCTTTTATTGGAACCATGCCTTGCTCAATCGCATACGGTCCAACAGCCGATGAAATGTTTCCACAGTTGCCTTTGAAATCCACCATTTGATGATCAATACTGACCTGTGCAAATGTATACTCCACATCAAACGCTGGAGAATCTGATTTTTTAATAATAGCTGCTTTGCTTGTTAAAGAGTTAGCGCCGCCTAATCCATCAATCTGGCGCTGGTCCGGGCTTCCCATCACATCAAGCAGGAATTCTTCCCAAAGCGCTGGATTTGTCGGCATGTGTTGATGATTCAGAAAAACACCCTTGCTTGTACCGCCTCTCATGATCACTACAGGCACTTTCATCGTCATTACCACCTTTTCACATTCGATAAGTGTATAGTATAATAAAGACACTGATAAATGAAATACATATTTTTTTCGGAAAAAGTAAAAAAAAATTTATAACTAAAAATGGAGGCGGACGGGAATGGATGAAAAAGACTGGGTGGCTCTTCGGGTATTATATGAAGAAAAAAATTTCAGCCGTGCTGCTGAACGTTTATATATTTCACAGCCCGCTCTCACTTATCGTTTGAAAAATCTAGAAAAAGAATTTGGTACAAGCTTGTTTTTTAAAATTAAAAGCGGCATTGAATTTACATCCGAAGGTATTTATTTAGCCGATTACGCAGAAGAAATGATCAAAAAACTGCAAAAAACAAAAGATTACATGCTGAATATGCAAAATGAAGTAAGAGGCACCCTTCGCCTTGGCGTTTCCAGCAATTTTGCCCAGTATAAGCTGCCGAGGATTTTAAAAAATTTCTCCGCCCAGTATCCAAATGTTCAGTTCAGTGTAAACACAGGATGGAGTACGGACATTATGCACCTTTTAAATTCCTCCAGTGTGCAGCTGGGCATTTTACGCGGAAACTATGAGTGGTACGGCATCAAAACACTGCTGCATAAAGAGAGGCTTTGTTTGATTTCAAAAGAAGAGGTTGATTTGGAAGACCTGCCTGAACTTCCTTTTATCAATTATAAAACGGACAGTTCCCTGAAAAACTTAATGAATGGCTGGTGGCATGACCGCTTTCCGGATCCGCCTAGAGTAACGATGGAAAACGACCGGCAGGAAACCTGCAAAGAAATGGTCAAGCAGGGGCTTGGGGTGTCGATCCTGCCGGAAATCTGCCTTCAGCCTTCAGACAACCTCCATACGTATGGATTGTCTTTTAAAAACGGAGAGCCTGTTTTAAGAAATACCTGGCTTATGTACAGCCAGGATGCGTTGCGGCTTTCTACCGTCAAAACCTTTATCGACTTTTTAAACAAAAAAGAAAATATATAATCGTATTGGAAACGCAGGAACACTTCCTGCGTTTTAGATTATAAATAATTTTTATCAAAAAACAAAAAAATAATGTATTTCCTTTATCTCTTTCCTTGTATTACGCTGAATACAGAGCATATCTTACACGGCCTTTTAACTTGTAAGCGATTACTTTATTAGGAGGGATTTTTATTCTTACACTGCTCGGTATATCCATGGTGGTTGTGTTCACGTATTTGATTATGGCTAAACGTTTAACTCCGGTTGCGGCTCTTACTATTGTACCTATCCTCTTTGCGGTGATCGCCGGGTTCGGTTCCAAACTTGGGGATATGATGATGGAGGGATTGAAAACGGTTGCACCATCAGCCGCCCTGCTCCTATTCGCTATCCTGTTTTTCGGTGTTTTAATTGATGCGGGTTTGTTTGATCCTCTTATTCAGAAAATGCTGAAGATCGTAAAAGGGGATCCGGTTAAAATCGCGATTGGAACCGCAGTATTAGCACTAACGGTTGCACTGGATGGAGATGGGACAACGACTCATATGATTACCATCTCCGCTATGTTTCCGCTTTATAAACGTTTAGGGATGAAGCCGCTTGTTCTGGCGACGATTTCCCTGCTTTCTTTAAGCATTATGAGTGGCATGACACCATGGGGCGGTCCTGCCACAAGAGCCATTACCTCGTTAGGCCTTGATGCAGGAGACTTTTTCATTCCACTTCTTCCAACGATGTTTGGCGGCATGGTTTGTGTGATCGGCATTGCTTTTCTTCTAGGCAAAAAGGAACGTGAACGTATTGGAATAATTGAAATTGATCTTGCTGCGCAGAATCAGGCTTCTCTTTCAGAAGCAGCAGCAGCCTATGCTTTGCAGGAAGATATTAAACGCCCGAAATTAGTGTGGATAAACCTGCTGCTGGTTCTTTCGGTTATGGTGATCTTAGTGATGGGGCTTCTTCCGGTACCTGTACTGTTCTTAATTGGTTTTGTACTTGCTTCCATGATCAATTATCCGAATTTAGAACAGCAGAAAGAACGGATGCTGTCACATGCCGGAAATGCTTTAACGGTAGTAACGCTCGTATTTGCTGCAGGCATCTTCACTGGTATTTTTGAAGGAACCAAAATGGTCGATGCCATTGCCAATTCACTTGTAGCCATCATTCCTGAATCATTAGGATCTTTCTTCCCGCTTGTTGTGGCATTAACCAGCATGCCATTTACATTTGTACTGTCAAATGATGCTTACTATTTTGGTGTGCTGCCCATTTTAGCAGAAGCCGCATCCGCTTATGGAATCGATCCTGTTGAAGTAGCGCGGGCTTCCGTTCTTGGCCAGCCGGTTCATTTTTTAAGCCCGCTTGTGGCTTCTACCCTTCTGCTAGTTGGCATGGTGAAAACAGACCTTGGAGAATTTCAGCGGTATGCCATTAAATGGTCAATTCTTTGTTCTATTTTTGTCATTATTGTTGCAGTGCTGACCGGAGCAATTTCCATTTTTTAATATATAAATAAGGGCCGCTCATCCAGAGCGGCCCTTATTGTATGTGATGACACGTACGATTGTTTTAGCGAGCTTCATCACCGTATGCAGGCGGGTATCATTTAAAAACTGCGCGGCTGGCAGCGGATCAAGGTAATTGACAACTCCGGTCAGATGATAATCTCCTACCGCCGGGAGTACTTTTTTTAGCGCCTGACCCGGCAGTAGAGGCCCTTCTTTCAATAAAACGGCCCCTACCTGCTCTTTTTCTCCGAGTCCCGCATCTATACTAATGATCAACGGCTGTCGAAACCGCCTTTTTACGGCTTTTAATGTACTTTCTAAATTAAACGCATGAATGGGGTCTTCGAGTGTACCGTATATACAGTAAGAAACACCTTCTTCTTTTAACATCGTTCCTACTAAGGGGCCCAGCGCATCGCCAATCGACCGATCCGAACCAACACACAAGAAAATAATCTCTCTGCCTTCGTTCAATGACTGCAGAAGAAGATCGTTTAGGATATGAGACATTGCTTCAATCTCCTGGTCCATCGTTCGTGTATGATCGTAAACAGTGCATAGCACTTTCTGCTTTACTTCTTTGTTCTTTTGGCCTCCGAAAAATCCCATCGTCTTCCCCCTTTGTCTCCATTATAAAACGCTTCGAGTCTGAAGGCACCTTCAAACCAGGCGTGGAATGCATTTAAAAACAGAAAAGAACTATGTTTTTTGTATATACTCATATACAAGTCTACATATATTTTTGTATACAAGTATATATGTATATATTCGAGATGATGAACACAAACATAAATAGATATATTTGACAGTCTTTGGACTTCGCTAAAAGTTTAAAAAAGGAACAAAAAAAGAGCTTTTACAAAAGCTCTATTCTTGCTTAGATAAGATTCATGCTTTTCAATAATGTCTTAAATTCTTCTTGTCTTTCCTCATTTTTAAAAGATCGTTTTGGAATAATGTAAGCCTCCACTATGCTGGTAAAAAGAAAAAAATACGCTTCATCTTCGTCTACTCGTTCAATACCAGACCAGTTCGTTTTTTTCTCGCCTGCACGGTTTTTCTCGGTAAAACCTTTTTTATCCATTACAAACGTATGCAGTCCGAACATGTTATCATTTCTGCTCTCATTCAACATTTTGTTTACGTTTCTCTTTATATGCTCATAAAAGTACTTCGGATACAAAGTGACCCATAAGACCGAAGCAGCCGCAAACGTAATGAAAAGCCCTGGCAGCCACTCTTCTGTCACCCAGGAAACAACTAGCGTAAACAGTAAAAAAAGAACAGGTCCCATCAGACGCTGCATTATTAAAGCATGTTTTACCGTTTCCGATTGCTTGGCAACATGTATCTGGAAGGCTAGGTAATCCTCTTTTGTCAGATCGTATTTCAGTTCCATTCTTCTCTCCTTTTAACCCTTTTAAACTATTTATTAGAAAGCTATATTTAATATTTTTAAATAAAATGCCAGTTAGCTCATTTTCCCTCTCCCAGTATGATAAAAACAATGACCGATTTATTTTAACACGGTGAAGCCAACTTTCCTAAAATCTTTTAAGCAGACTGTGATGAACCTATTCCTAACCGCTTTGTATATTCAATGGCTAGTTAATATATTACTTATTTAACGCGATAAAGCTTGAAAGGATCAAAACAGCAAAGCGGTTATGCAGTTCATTGCATGAAAATGAATTTGTCTCTATAATGACCGAAGTGAAAGGAGACGAATTACGTTGTATCAAGTTAAGCAATATTCATTTTTAGTATTAGGTACCTTTATCATTGCAGTATGTTTTAATTTACTGCAAAGTCCGAACCAGATTGCTTCTGGCGGATTAACCGGTGCATCTCTTGTTTTAGGTGATGTATTTCATATTTCTTCAGCTATCATTCTATGGGCAGCCACATTAGTGCTGCTGGTTGGCGGCAGCTGTTTTCTAGGCCTCCATACCATTTTAAAAAATATTATTGGTTCTCTTTTAATTCCTTTTTTCGTTTATGTCACAAAAGAAATTCCTCCGCTTACACATGATCCGCTGCTTGCCGCTATCTACGGTGGATTAGGAGTAGGACTTGGCCTGTCCGTTGTGTTCCGGGCAGAAGGAAATACGGGCGGGTTCACCTTAATTGCGCAAATTCTGCATAAGAAAAAAGCAATCAAACACAGCACTTCCATTATGGTGATGGATGCAGCGGTTATGATTGCAGGAGGCATCGTTTTTTCTCCGGAGAAAGCGTTGTACGCATTAGTCGGCACATTTATCACCCGATTAACGATGGATTATGCAGTGCGGGTTCAACAGAAAAACTCTAAAGTAGCGTACATTATTTCTTCGGCAGAATTTGAAAAGCAGATCAGTGAATCTATTTTAACGGAACTGGATCGAGGATTAACAAAGCTCTCTGGATCAGGCGGCTACACCAATAACGAAAGAATCATGATGGTGACAGTGCTGGCTCCGTCAAAGATCACGACATTAAGAGCTTTGGTTCAAGATATTGATCCGCATGCCTTTATTATTTTATGCGAGGCGACGGAAGTATTCGGTGAAGGATTTACCCAGCCGGTTTCTCCTCCTCCTAAGAAGCTTGTTTCTTCCAATGCCATCTAACTACCTGCGCATGCTTCCTTCCCTCCTCTTTCCTGCTTGAATAAAGCAGGTTACGGCAAAAACGTGGTTGATCGTTATGTTAGTTTGAATACTAAACGGGTAACGAAAACTATTGATGTCTGAACACAATGGGAGGAATGGAATATGGCAGATAAGAAAGCTCGCGATGGATTAACAGTTGTTATAGCCGGCGCTTCGAGCGGACTTGGAAAAGGCACCGTACGCCGGCTTGCTTCCGAAGGAGCAAACCTTGTACTGGGTGCACGCCGTGCGCAGCTGCTTGAAGAACTTGTGGAAGAATGCGGTCCAAACGCAGCCGCTGTTCAGATGGATATTGGAAAAGAAGAAGATGTGAAGAAACTGTTCGATACGGCTATGGAGAAGTTTGGCCGTATTGATGTGTGGATTAACATGGCCGGCGTCGGATTAATTGGCCCTTATACGGAGCTTCCAACCAAGGATCTGCAGCAGATTGTCCAAACGAATATCCTCGGCACTATGTATGGAAGCCATTATGCTCTGCGCCAATTTAAAAAGCAAAAGTCCGGTACGCTTATTAACCTTGGCTCCGTCGCCAGCAAAATCGCTTTTCCATACTATACTGCCTACACGGCGACGAAATACGCCGTAGCCGGGTTGAGCGCGGGTCTGTATCAGGAAATGGAGCTCGAAAACTTTGAGGACATCCATATATGTATGGTCCATCCATGGGCGACCGATACGCCTTGGTTTGACCATGCCGGAAATTACTCTGGCCATGAGGCGCAAATGAAGCCGATGGATGATGCTGAAAATGTAGTAGATGCCATCGTCGAATTGCTTGATAACCCGCAGGAAAGCGTCGAAGTGGGCGTGAAGACAAAAGGATCTTCGATTTCGAGCAACTTAATGCCGGGATTGACTGAAACCCTGAATGCCAAGTATTTAAATAAGGTAATTCAAGATGCTCCTCCTGCCCCTCCAAGCTCAGGCTCTCTGCATGAGCCGATGGAAAGCGGCACTGGCGTTTCAGCCGGCCTCCGAGAGCGGATGAAAAAAGAATAATAAAAGGTTTGTTTATGCGTAAGCATATATGTATATATGTATCATCTTAAGCTCTTGTAAATAGGAAAAGAGAACTTCTTCCTTTTTTAAACATAAAGACGAAGCCCCGCCTGCTTTATGCCGGCGGGGTTTTCTTCTTCCATCTATTTGCTAACCATTTTTAGCACGATCGATAATGTCCTGCAATTCCGGTGTAAAGCCTTTGATGGCCCGGTTCTCCCATACAGTCACCGGCACGCCTAAAAAGCCGAATTCCTCTACTTCCTGCTGGTACTTCTCACTTGCCCTTACGTCTCTTACTTCAAACGGCACTTTTTCTTCAGTCAGCACTCGTTTTACAAATTCACACTCCACACAGTCATCCATTGAGTAGACAATTACTTGTTTGATCATAGTGCGGCCGCTTCCTTTGGTCCATTCACACTTGCTTGCTTTTTCATTTTCTCTTTATCCCTCTATCTTGGCTAAATTTTTTCTTATTGCTTTTATTTTATCATATATGAATGCTGTGTTTTGGTTTGTATTTTCTTCATTATAAATACGCTTTGGTCTTATAAGCACATTCACTATCAGGGAATAGTTCTAATGTTTCTAACGAACAAAAAAAGCCGCTCTGTTTTGCAGAGCGGCTTTTCACGCTTTATACCGTATATCTTTTTGAACTGTTAAGCGATGCTGGCAAAATCAATTTTAAACGGTTCTTTTCTTCAGTTTAATATGTTGAGCTGGCAACTGACTGCTTTTGTCATTTTTAAGAGTAAAAACAGACAAAATCGTTACCACCAACACAACAGCACTTAGAATATAATACGTTTGCTGATAACCAATCTCTGTGTACAGGCTGCCTGCAACGCTTGAAAAAACCATAATGGAAAGCTGCTTAGCAAAATTGAATGCTAATAAATAAATCGTGGCAGATAATCGAAGGTCGAACACACCTGTAATGTATTTAAAAATAGAGATAAGTAATAACGGCATTTCAACGGCTGCAATCAAACGGACAAATGACAAAGAGATCGGGCCAACAGCGACAGCGCTTCCAAATATACGTACAAATGTGAGTATACCAAACAAAATTAATCCATTTTTTGCTCCAATTTTGTTAATCAGAACAGGCATGAAGATCATCACAACGGCTTCCAGTGCCGTTTGAAGGGAAACAAGTTTACTAAATACACTTGTACCTTCTTCAGGAGTATCAAAAAAGTGCTTGTAATAATTCGGAAATTGCTGGTCAAATACATCATATATACAGGCCGTACCAATAATAAAGATCCCCAGCATCCAAAAGTTTTTAATTTTGAATATAGATAAAATAGTTTCTTTGGTTAAAGGTTCGGCGTGTTCATGTTGAATAGTTGTAAGATGATCCTGATTGATTCTTGCCGTATATAACAACAGCCCTAATACAACAGCAGAGCCTGAAGCGAGCCAAAAAATGCTTCCTGGATTTATAACAAAAATGATTCCACCAATAAACGTGGCTGTAGCACCCGCAATGGAGCCAAACAACCGGGCACGTCCATATTCAAAGTGATTGGCCCTGCTGGCTCTTTCAATATAGGATTCCACAACCCCTACACCACCGAAAAATACATAGCTTAAATACACGCTTCCCAGTAAGGCTCCAACATAAATATTGATGTTTAGCAAAGGAATAAAAACAAAGCTGAAAAACGGTCCCATCAGCATTGCCATAAAAACAACACTAGAAAATAAGTGTTTCTTGTAAACTAATTTATCAGAGATGACTCCAAAGAAAGGCTGATAACACAGTGCAACAAGAGACATGGCTGAAAAAACAAACCCAGATTCTTTCGCTGTTAACCCCGCTTGTTCTTCTAACCAAATAGGTAAAAATGTTAAAACGGTCGCCCAGACGAAAAAGTAAAAGAAAAATAAACCGCCGAAGTTCCAGAAATTCTTTTTTGCTGCTTGCATTGTCGTCACTCCTATGATGTCTTTTTAAATGTTTGAATAAGAGACCGGCTTCCCAAAATTCGGCGTCCCATCTTCATTCCACTGGATTACTTGTGCTTTTGTATGACGGTTTGGGTCATAAAGCGGGTCTCCAGTAATCTCTGTATAATCCCGGCAGTGATAAATTAAAATATCTTCTTTTCCATCTTCACTGACAGTAAACGAATTATGACCAGGCCCAAATTGTTTCGTTTCCGCATCACTTTTGAATACAGGCAGAGGAGATTTTCCCCAGGAACGGCTGTCTAACAAATTTGAATCTTGGTTAGCCGTAAGCATGCCCATACAATAATTTTCGTCGGTAGCGCTCGCAGAATACGTCAAGAAAATTTTACCGTTCTTTTTTAAAACTGCCGGTCCTTCATTTACCCAAAAGCCTTTTGTTTCCCAATCAAACTCCGGTTTTGAAAGGAGGACAGGTTCGCCTTTAATGGTCCATGGATTTTCCATTGGTGCGATATACAAATTAGAGTTCCCGCGGATTGCTGGATCCTTCTGTGCCCACACATAATATAGCTCTCCATTATGCTCAAAAGTGGTCGCATCTAAAGAGAACGTATCCATTGTTGTTTTCACCTGGCCTTTTTCAATCCAGTTTGAATCCATAGGATTATCCGAATCATTTTCTATAACATACATACGGTGGGTAAACAGCCCGTCAATAATTTCTTCTGTGTGCGTTGCAGCAAAATAGATGTACCATTTCCCTTGAATAAAATGCAGTTCAGGAGCCCAAATTAATTTGCTCATTTCACCTGATTCATGCTTGTGCCAAACGGTACGCGGCAATGCGTGATTAAGCCCTTGTATAGTTTTTGCCCGGCGAATTTCAATTCGATTGTAAGCCGGAACGGAAGCAACAAAATAGTAGTATCCGTCTGTATGCTTATAAATCCATGGGTCGGCTCGTTGAATCACAATCGGGTTAATAAACTCATAACTGTTTTTAGACATATGTAAAATCCTCCACTATTTCAATATAACTGTTAGAGAAAACGTTTTCTAAAAACAGGATATTACTTATACGTACAAATGTCAACAAACAAAACTAAATTAATAAATATGTACGTACAAAGAATAAAAAAATAGTTTGTAATCGTTCTTTTAAATCAGCACAGGTAAGTCTTTGTACTACATGTTGATTTAGAGACTACAGCCTGAAAAGTTGTGTAGTTTACGTTTTCATTAAAATAAATATCGCTTTAACTATGTTTCTTAATTTCATTTCTATAAGCTTCACGAATTTTTGCGCACTTGTCATTCAGCCTAACAAAGTCTGTTACTACTATTTATGTCTGGCTGGACAGAAAAAAAGGAGATTTTAATACTCGTACTTACAAACCTCATCTTATGGTAAAATTTAGAGGTGTTTTTCATAGGCTGCTAGAAGAACAATAATCATGCTAAAAGATCAGCAGCCCCGGACCAACCAGCCAATCTTTATTTACTGTTTGTTTCCAAAGCCACTTTTATATGAAAGGACGAAATACACAATGCACACAGCGGCAAAACCACAGCAAATACAGCCTGTCACGATGTACCGTATTTTGTTTGCCATTAGTTTAGGGCATTTTTTAAATGACTGTATGCAGTCGGTTGTACCGGCACTATTCCCGATTCTTGAAAAGTCGATGAATCTCAACTATACACAGATCGGCTGGATCGCTTTTGCACTGAATATGACTTCATCCCTTATGCAGCCCGTGTTTGGCGTCGTGGCAGATAAACGGCCGTCTCCCTTTCTGCTGCCCATCTCGATGTGTTTGAGTATGATCGGCATGGTCGGTTTGGCCGTGGCACCAAATTTTTATTTCGTGCTGGCTTCGGTGCTGTTTATTGGATTTGGATCTGCTATTTTTCACCCGGAGGGTTCCCGTGTAGCGTACATGGCTGCAGGAGCAAAAAGAGGACTGGCCCAATCTATTTACCAGGTAGGCGGCAATACCGGCCAATCTATGGCACCCCTTTTTACCGCGTTTATTTTTATTGGGCTTGGCCAGTTTGGAACGATCTGGTTCGTTCTATTGGCGGGTCTTGGTGTTTTGATTTTATATGGCGTATCCAAGTGGTACAAAGGAGAAGTAGCTGTCCGAAAGCATGTTAACAAAAAGCAAGCGTCTGATCCTCTTACCATAAACAAAGAAATTGTGTTTGCGATAAGCCTTCTGATCTTTCTAGTATTCGCCCGCTCATGGTATAGTGCCGGCATTTTAAACTACTTTCAGTTTTACGCCATTGAAAAATTTGATTTATCAATCAAAAGTGCGCAGCTGTATGTATTTTTATTTATGATAATGGGCGTGTTTGGCACATTTTTTGGAGGTCCGTTAGCCGATCGTTTCGGAAAGCGAAATATTTTGCTTTTTTCTATGCTCGGCGCCGTGCCGTTCACTCTATTACTGCCTCATGCTTCTATTGTATTTACTGCGCCGCTGCTTATTCTGGCTGGCTTTATCATTCAATCGAGCTTTAGTGTGACCGTTGTGTATGCGCAGGAACTGCTTCCGGGTAAGATTGGCCTTGTTTCAGGATTAATTGTGGGGCTCGCTTTTGGCATGGGAGCCATCGGCGCAGTGGTTTTTGGCAAGTTAGCTGATGTATATAGCCTTCAGTTTGTGATGCTGTTTTGCAGTTTTTTACCGCTGCTCGGCCTATTAACGTGGCTGCTTCCGAGCGATAAGCGCGTAAAAGAAATCCATGAGATATCTTGAAACGCCCCCGCTCAGCAGGACGGAATTGAGGAATGAGCCGTAGAACATAATAAAAAAGCTGGACAAAAGTCCAGCTTTTTTTAATTATACTTCACTTTCAGCCCTAGAATAATTAAGGCAAAAAATAAGGTAATGGAATTGGCCAGTATAACTGGCAGATCGTTCGTGAAAATCCCGTACACTACCCAAAGAGCCAGGCCTGCTGCAAACATGCTGTACATCAGCAGGGAAATGCCTTCTGTATTTTTTTCTTTGAGCGTTTTAATCGTTTGAGGCAAAAAGGATAAAGTGGTCAGGCTGGCACCTAAAATACCAATGATTGTGAAAAGACTCATCGTTCATCTCTTTTCCTGGCAATTATTTTTTCACCTGGCTTACAGGTTCTAACTGTTTGCCGTTTGTCGCAATGACATTTTTGTACCATTCAAATGAATCTTTCTTGAAACGCTTCATTGAACCGTTTCCTTCATTATCACGATCCACATAAATCATGCCGTAGCGCTTCTTCATTTCACCTGTTGTGAAAGATACGATATCGATAATTCCCCATGGTGTGTAGCCCATCAAGTCAACGCCATCGTATGTCACTGCTTTTTCTAATGCTTCGATATGTGATTTCAGGTAATCGATTCTTTGTGTGTCATGGATAGATCCATCTTCTACTGTATCAATCGCACCAAATCCATTTTCGACGATAAAGAGCGGAACTTGATAACGGTCATAGAAACGGTTCAATGTGTAGCGCAGTCCCGTTGGATCAATGGCCCAGCCCCAGTCGCTTGATTTGATGTAAGGATTTTCTACGCCATTCGGCAGCCCGCCGTTTACGATATCTCCTGCATTATCCTGTTCTACATCGCTTTTAACTGTTGTCGACATATAATAGCTGAAACCTAGGTAATCAACTTTACCGTTGCGCAAGATTTCTTCATCTCCGTCTTCAAACGGAATGTTGTAGCCTTCTCTTTCAAATTCTTTTAGCGCATAGCTTGGGTAATAGCCGCGCACTTGTACATCCGCGAAGAAATAACGCTGTCTCATTTCTTCTTCCGCCAGCATCACATCTTCTGGATTAGATGAGTAAGGATAAATCGGTACGTGAGACACCATCGCGCCGATTTGGAACTCTGGGTTAATTTCTTTCCCTTTTGCGACCGCTAATGCACTGGCAACCAGCTCATGATGCCCAGCCTGATACATGACTTCTTTTGCGTTTTCGCCTTCTTTAACCATCACGCCAGAGTTTGTCCATAAGAACAACGGGTTGTGGACATCCATTTTATTGTTGATTTCGTTAAACGTCATCCAGTATTTCACTTTGTTTTTATAACGCTTAAAGCACACTTCTGCAAACTTAGCAAAGAACTCAACCACTTTCCGGCTTCTGAATCCGCCGTATTCCCGTGCCAGATGAAGCGGCATTTCAAAGTGAGACAGGGTAATCACCGGTTCAATGCCATGCTTTAGAAGTTCATCAAATACATCATCATAAAATTGCAGCCCTTCTTCGTTTGGTTCCGCTTCATCGCCTTTCGGGAAAATGCGGCTCCAGCCAATTGATGTACGCAGGCATTTCAACCCCATCTCCGCAAACAGAGCAATATCTTCTTTGTAGTGATGGTAGAAATCAATCGCTTCATGATTTGGGTAAAATTCGTTTTCTTCAATCGTGTCGGTGATTTTTCTTGGCACTCCATGCGCGCCTGCTGTCATTACGTCTACGACACTTGGCCCTTTACCGGCTTGATCCCATCCGCCTTCGAATTGGTGGGCGGCTAGTGCGCCGCCCCATAAAAAGTCTTTTGGCATGTTTGTCATTGTTTTTCCTCCTTATTTTACGACCGTAAACAGTCTGTCACTTAATTTACTTGTTTGGATGTTTTCAACGATTACTTCTTGATAAGCACTTGAGTTTGTAATGATGATTGGTGTGATCGTTGTCAGCCCTTTACTGTGAACGAAGTCTTTGTCAAATTGGATCAGGATATCACCTTTTTTGAATTTATCGCCATCAGCTACCTTCAGCTCAAACGGCTCTCCATTTAAGTTAACCGTATCAAGGCCAATATGGACAAGCAATTCAACTCCTGACTCTGAACGAAGACCGATTGCATGCTTTGTTGGTGCTACCATTACGACCGTTCCATCAAATGGAGCATGCAGCTTATTTTCTGTCGGCTCAATCGCCAGCCCCTGCCCCATAGCACCTGAACTAAATACTTCATCTGGCACTTCAGAAAGCGGGATCACTTTGCCGTTAAATGGAGCGTATATTGCTTCTTCATTGTTATCAGGGTTAGTTGATTGTGCCAAAACCTCTTTTTGTCCCTCTTCTGTTGCAAGTTCATTGTCTGCTTTTTTGGCTGTATCTTCACCGTAACCAAAGATTTGAATCAATACGATAGGAAGTACGATCGCAATCGCAACACCCAGTAAAATCCCCCAGATAGACATTGGGTACTCTGGATTGATTCCGTTTACAATAGTAAGCGGTCCTGGAAGTCCTGCATAAGCAAAGTAATATGGATTAAAGAAACTTGCTGCAACCGCACCGATCGCACCGGAAACACATCCAAAAATAAATGGCTTTTTAAATCGTAATGTTACCCCGTAAATGGCTGGCTCTGTAATACCAAATAGTCCTGTTACACCAGCTGAAATGCCGACTTTGCGTGTTTCCTGGCTTTTTGCTTTTAAGATTACACCCAGTACTGCACCGACTTGGGCAATAACGGCAATAGTTTGGTACGCCTGGAACGAATCGCGGCCATATAAATCATAGTTTGCCAGTACCATTGGCGTAATACCCCAGTGAACGCCGAAGATCACGATCACCTGCCAGAATCCGCCGATGATGGCTCCCGCTACAGCCGGTGCATTTTCAGCTAAGAAGTTGTATCCGTTTGCAATCCCAGTCGCACCCGCTGTTGTAACAGGGCCGATTAAAAGAATTGTTAGCGGGACCATAATAACTAAACTTAAAAATGGAACAAGCAATGGTCTAACAACTTCGTTAATGTTCTTGTTTAAAAATCTTTCAAGGTAAGACAAAATCCATACTAAAAATAGCGGCGGCAGTACAGACGATGTATACGTCGTTGGAGACAGCGCAAGTCCTAAGAAATTCATGCTGTTTCCTTCTGTGATCTGTGCCGCGATTTCTGCCCATGTTGGACTTACTAATGCCGCACAGCAGGCAACTGCGATGTACAAATTGGTTTTAAAATGATTTGCCGCTGTAATCGCGATAAAAATCGGCAAGAACGTAAACGGTGCCCATGAAATAAAACTGAATACTTGATAAGTCGCTGTTTCAGCAAAGCCGGGAAACAATAAATTAATGATGATGAGTGCACCCTGCAAAATACCCGCTGCAGCCAAAATATAGATAAATGGTGCAAATACGGCTGACATCGTTGCAATAATACGGTTTACAACCGTTCCTTTATTTTCACTTTGTACATCTGTTGTATCGAGCTTTACCAGCCCCGCAAACTTCTCGTACACTTCCCCTACGTGCTGGCCAATGACGACTTGAAACTGGCCGCCGTTTTCTACCACAGTAATAACGCCTGGCATGGATGCTACTTTATCTTTTGCTTTTGGATTTGACCGCTTCAGCACCAGTCTTAGCCGTGTCGCACAGCGTGTCGCTCCAATTACATTTTCTTCTCCGCCAACTGCTTCTAAAATATCTTTTGCAAGCTGAGAATAATCTCTCACTTTTCCGGACATTTAAAACCCTCCTTTAATTGCGTTTTGTTTTTTTAATACGCTTTCATTATAATTGTACCGGTCTAATTTATCAATACCCAAATAAAAATTTTATTTGTAAATAATTTAAAAGAAGGGTCGTTCATCAGTTTATGCTATAATGCTGTTATAAATAAAGTGAATAACACCAATACATAAATGAGGACGGATTATGTTAAAATACCAGCAAATCGCAGCAGAAATTGAAAAATACATCGAAGATCATGCGCTTCAGCAGGGAGATAAACTGCCTGTTTTAGAAACATTAATGGCACAGTTTGAAGTAAGTAAAAGCACAATTACGAAATCATTAGATCTGTTAGAAAGAAAAGGCGTTGTCTTTCAAGTTCGGGGCAGCGGTATTTTTGTCAGAAGGCATAAAAGAAAAGGCTATATCAGCCTGCTTTCTAACCAGGGTTTTAAAAAGGATTTAGAGGATTACAAAATCACGTCTAAAGTGATTGAACTAGAGGTTAGAACACCTACCCAGGAAGCAGCCCATAATTTAAATATTGGACTCGATGAGGAAGTGTATTACGTTAAGCGGGTTCGCTATATTCAGGAGCAGACCCTATGTTTAGAAGAATCCTACTATAATAAATCCATCATTACTTATTTAAATAATGAAATTGTGACCGAATCGATCTTTAACTACATTAAAGAAGGATTGGGATTAAAGGTCGGCTTTTCAGATGTGTACCTTCATGTAGATAAGCTGAACGGGGAAGAAGCGGAATATTTAGGCTTAAAAAATGGAGACCCGAAGCTTTTAGTGGAAAGTGTTTTTCATTTAACGAACGGACAGCCATTTAACTTCTCAAAAGTGACCTATAACTACCAGCAGTCACAGTTCTTCATCCAGGCAAACAGTCATTTTTCTTAAAATGGCTGTTCGCTTTTTTTAATCTGCTGGGTTACATAGCGATAGGGTAAGCTATCTCGACCAAGCATTCTTTCTCTGTCTGGTATGACTATTATACATTCAGAATTTTCAAAAAACTGAACCTCCTATTGGTTGAAGCAACTTGCTTCAAGACAGAGGTCACCCAAATCGTTTTTTAAAATGACATTAGTGGATGAAGTTGCTGCCGATCTAATGAAGTGCAAATTAATGGATGCTTAATCTTATTTGAAATCAAGCCGGTATGATAATTCTTGATACGGCTTGTTGGGAACTCTTTATTTGAATTTTGCACAGTTTGAAATATGTTAATACATTACTGACAGCAGGTCACTTATATATAGATTGGCCACTCATGGATAAAATTAACATTTGTAAATACAGTTTGTTTCAGCAATTAGCCCCTAGAAGTTATAAATTCTTATGGTCAAAACCGAATGAACCCAATCATAAATATAAGGTGTACGTATTTAAACAAACGGATGCACCCGAAAGAGATTTAGCCGCAATTACCGGTCACGACTATGAGAAGGATCGGAGTGAAGCGAATGAAGAAATTGAAGAAAGTTAAAGCTATTCTTGCTTCTGAAACGGCACATGTGATTTATATGACCATTGTTTCAGTTATTATGGTTGTAATAATCATTTATCAACTTAAAATCGGAGCATACCCAGTGAATACGGAATAAACGTAACAAGGATTTAAAACAAACGCCCTTCGTAGGGTTTTTATTTTGTGCCGGTGTTTAGTTCATGTTTATACAGAAAGCGTAATTGTAAAGTATGGCTGTCTTTTATTTCAACCTTTTCAGCCCCTCCCTTTCGCTTAACAAAGTTACATTCGCCCTGTCCCAGCAACAACATGTATATTTGGTATTTGATAGCAGGCAATGACTTTGAGATGGTGTCCGCACCCTGTCAAAGCATCTGGTACCCTTCGCTTTCTCATTAAACCGCCCTTTATTTCTAACAGTTGGCATAACAACGCTTGAAACCATGGTTTATGTTTAATTGCCCCCAATTAAACATAAAAGAGACAGTCGAATAAAAGGCTGCCTCAGTGTGTTGACGAAGGTTGAGAAAGTCTTTCGCTTTTAAAAAAGAGCCGATAAGGGAAGCTTGCCGGCCTTTGTGCATCCTAAGGCCGTGCAGAAGCTTCCCTGGCTGCGCCTGCTGGGTCTTCTGACTCCCTGTGCTTTCCGCAGGAGTCTTCGTCCGGCAGGCTTCATGTAGTGGTGTTGAAGATCGATAAGCAAGGATTGAATACAAATGTACTCTTTTTTTAACAGAAAAATACGACCTTATTAGCTCAGCTCCATACAATCTTGTCGCAAGCCACTTGCTGTTTAAAAAATGAAAGTAAATTACTTGTAATAGTTCCTATATCTACATTTTCGGTCTCACTTGCAAAATTTTTTAATCCGTCATTAGCTGTCAATTATTCATTTGGATTTTCGTAAAGAGACTGTACTTCTTCTGCCGGAAGAGCTACTCCATCATAAACACGCACCTCGTCCATTAACCCTTTGAAAGGAGTATCCCAGTAGTTAACACCTAAGCCAAACACGGCATCCAGGGAGGTAAATACATTTGGAAAGCTTCCTCCTGTATATTTTGCTTCACCATTCATATAAAGAACAGCGTTTCCTTCATTGACCGTGAAAGCCAGATGTGTCCACTCACCTGCCGGGATAGTCTTATCTGTAACGGCATCATACCAAGTGTCGCCATTATGTGACCAAACCATTGTATTTCCCCAAGAGGTTTTTGGTACAATACTGATCCAATTATTAGAGGTTTCTGCGCCAAAGAACGCCGTTGTAAATTCAGTGATTTGATCTGGTTTCACCCATAATGATACAGTGTACGTGTCACCTGTAATTAAACCGTCAGCTAAACGCAGTCCAGAGCTTCCGTTAAACTTAGCGGCTTGTCCCACCCTACCTTCGGCAAATGTAATTTGTCCGCCTGTATTATTAAGACGATCTCCCGTCACGGCTGCTTCTCCTTTATTTCCGGAACGATCTTTAAGCTCATCATTAAAGTCGTAGAAAGCTGATAAACCGCCTTCTGCTTTTGCGATTACTGTTACACTTATTGTGAATGTTTCTATTGCATCCCCCATTTTAATTGTAGCGGTTAAGTCTACCACCGCGTCTTCAGAACCGAAATTTGGCCGTGTGACCACTCCTTCAGTAGAAATGATCTCTGGATTGGAAGATTCCCACGTAATCAGAGCTCCTCTGGCTGCCACTTTTGGAAGTGTAAAGCTGCTAATCACCGTTGATGGCAAACTAGTACTTAACTCTTGTTTAACAGCCTTTACTAATTCTTGATCAGAAGAAGCTTCTACATGACTTCCCCAAACGACAATTCCTTCATCTGACATGGCACTAAACGTCATAACCCAGCTTTGAGAAACAGGGTCATATTGGCGAATAAATACACCATCATACGTACCTTCGTTATCAATCGTTACTTTTGCCCGGTAGTTCCCATAAAGTTCCCATGTACCTGTTGCAGCACCTGAAATAGTATGATCCCTGTTGAATGTTATCCACGTTGATTCTGTCAGTTCGCCTGTAATTTCTTTTCCATGGTTGATGTATTTATAGTCACCTGTTACATCTGTTTCTGAAACTTTTTTAATGGTTTCGCCAGCATAACGATATGGTGTTGGCACCGGCCAGTCGTCTTTGTTTTTAAACGTTTGGTGTACACGTACCTCATGCATCTCCCCTTGCTCCGGGAAACGAGCATGGGTTACGATAAATTCCTTGCTCAGCTCTTGGTCAATTAAATAAGAGTTATGACCCGGAGAAAGATATCCGATACCGTTTCCTGTTCCCGGCTCACCAAGATCTCTTTTAAACAAGAAGTTGCCCATCATTTTGTTACCGATATCTTTATGGTCGTCATTGCCCGGGAAGTTTCCAACTCCAATATCAAATGATTCTGGAAAAACGGCAGGATTTCCTTTTGCATCGACATATGGGCCGGCAGGATTCTTTGATCTAAACTGCCTCATTTGATAGCCGCCATCAGATGCTAAACCACCATACGTGATATAGAGATAATAATAGTCTGTTTCTTTGTCATAAACGGCATATGTTCCCTCTGCAGATCTTCCATAGCCAGAAGCAATTTTTGTACCGAAATATCTGTCAACCATTCTTCCATCTTTTGTTTTCCGATCTTTTCCTGGATACTTTGGCAGCCCTGTTTTCTTATCTAATTCTAAAATAAAGGTCCCGCCAGACCAGGAGCCGTAAGTCATATATAACTTATTGTTTTCAGCCTGGAGGATATTGGCATCAATGGCATTGGTATAAAGTTTATTGTTGTACTCCCCACTTTCAGTAAACCAATTTGGATTTACTCCATCGATACTGCCATCTTCAACAAGATCTTCGATATTTGTATTCTCCCAGTGCTTATTTACCTCACTATTTCGGTCATACGCATCCTTATTGGTAAACCCTGAGTACATAATCGTATCTACATATTTAAACGGGCCTTCAATATTCTTCGACACCGCTATACCGATTGCAGAGCGGATATAAGTAGAAGACACACTGTAGTAGATCATATAAGCACCCTTAGTACCATCCTCATTTACATAGTGTTTATTCCAAAAAATATCTGGAGCCCAAACTGCATAGCCGCCTTTGCTGTCTGCATCATTTTCTCCAGCCCATTCAAACGACTCGGAAAGATTTGCTGACAAATCGCCATATACTTTATTATTTGGCGTCGTATATCCATTCGTAAATTTGTCCCAATTTACTAAATCCGTTGATTTAGCCCCGTCAATGTGTGATCCAAATACATAATAAGTTCCCGTTTTAGGGTCCTTAATGATAGATGGATCATGGACAGAAGCATTTCTCAACTCAATCGGTTCAGCATTACTTGTCTGTTCACTGCCAAGAGCGCTGCCTGGTATTAACAATGGCATTACAAGAAAAGCAGATAGGAACCTTTTAACATACCCTTTCGTCTTCAATCTTTCTCCTCCTTCGTTAACGCACACGAAAATGGATCCACTTCTTCAACTCCCGTTCCACCAAACATATTGACAATGCGAATAAGCTTTGACCTATTAGGTTTTGGTAGTGAATCGTACATAATTTTCCGAACGAACAGAATATTCCTGTGTATCAAAACCAGAGCAGAAAAGGATATTTTCAGATGTGCATATACAAAATTAAGCGGATACATAAATGTACGTACCAATTTAATCACTTACTTAAGGTTATCTTTATAGATACCTCCAATCTCTAAAAGTTATACTTACGATAATAAATCGCTTACATTGAGATTTTATCAGGTTATCCATCATTAAACAATACCGAAAAGTCGGAAAATTTCCGAAATTAACTTCATAACTTGATCGCACAAGTTTACCTTCTAATGAAAAATAAACATACCATTTTTAACAACTTGTCTTATTATAGATGGTATTAAATATACCCCTTATGTAAGGGATTTCATTCTTTAAATACAGTTTGAACTCGGGTTCATGTTTAATTATCTATAATGAAACACAAAAAAGACAGCCAAATAAACGGCTGTCTTTTTTAAAAAATACTATTAACAAGGATATGTTATTGTATCCTTTCACTCACAAGTCTATCGTCAAAAAACAAAACATATTCTGGTTATTTGACTTCTATCAGGTAAAGAGCCTCCCTGCAATCCGGTCCATTCACTGTTTTTTTAAGGTTTCGCATGTCTCCATAATAAGTGAGCGGCGGTTTGTCATTGGCATTGTCGGTAAATGCATATTTCTTTTTCTTTTTTTTAATTTCCGAATAGCCATCCTTTTTCTCATAGCGAACAATAGCTCCCTCATTTACCGCTTTAATGGCTTCTGTCGGGGTGATAAACTTTTTCCTCATATTCTCCATAGCATCCTCCTGTTGTGCAAAATAGGTCCCAGCTGCCTCTGTCACAACACACGTCACGCTACTAAACTTCTCTTTAACTTATTTTTTACCCACCCGCAGACTATATAAACAAAAATATTTTAAATTAGGTACAAAGCGAAATTAATTTTAAGGGTCCAGTTGAACCTCCGCCTACTTATTTAACGGTTGAAGTGGGGTACTCTCTCCAGAAATAAGATTAAACCGGTTAAGAACATAAGTCTTAACCGGTTTAATCTTATTTCATTTAAAGTTAATTCGATTTAAAATTTTTGCTTTTTGATAATGAAAAATGGATTGGGACCATTCAAAAATGGTGCCGTTCGTTAAGCACACTGTATTTTCAACAATCAGGGCTGGATCTTGTGGATTCACCTGAAGTAATTCCCCACTTGCTTCATCAATTTTTCCACAGTTGATGACTTTGTCCGCAAAGCCGATGTTTAATTTTAAGTCGTCTATCAGGTAACTATAAATAGACCTTGCAGCGATCTCTTCATTCAAGTACGGCACAATATCTTTTTTAAAGTAACTGATTTCAATGGAGAAGGGTTCATCATCGACCACGCGCAGCCGTTTAATATAGTAAAGTTTCATACCTGTTTCGCAGCGAAGCTGCTGTGCTTTTGCTTCATCCGCTTCTATTACCTGTAAAGCTAAAATTTTTGTTTCAATGGTTTTTGAAGCCAAATCTTTTGTTAACCCTCTAAGACTCCCCATATTAATATAATCTGTTCCGGATTCTTCTCTTAAAAACATTCCGCTGCCCTGCACCTGATAGATATAGCCGCGATTCACCAGCTGAAGAATGGCTTTTCGAATTGTATTTCGGCTCACTTCAAACTGTTTTATCAATTCATCTTCTGTCGGCAGTTTTTTCGTTTGACCAAACTTTCCTTCTCGAATGTCTGACTCTAAACGATCCGCTATTTCTTTATATTTTACAGCCATATAATCTCCCTATCATTCGTTCAATGCATTTCTGCTTTTATTATACACAAAACCTCTTGATTCGAATCAAGAGGTTTTGTTTTTTCTTATAGTTCTTCGCCTCTCGTTTCAATGATTTGCTTGTACCAATGATACGACAGTTTCTTCTTGCGGTTTAGACCATCATTATGATCAACGTAAATAAACCCGTATTGCTTTTTAAACCCGTTCAGCCAGCTCAGCAGGTCAATGACAGACCATGCGTAATACCCTTTTAAATGAATACCTTCTCCGATGGCACGCTTAATCACTTTTAAATGCTCCTCAATATATTTAATACGCGGAACATCTACGATTTCGCCCTCAATAATCGGATCTTCGTCTCCAAGGCCGTTTTCCGTTACGTACATTTTAATATCACCATAACGGTCTTTTAGCATATGAAGCCCGTCTAAAAATCCTTGAGGCGAGATTTCCCAGCCCCATTTCGTATACGTTTTGTCTTCCATTTTCACCGTCCGGTAAAAGCCATCAAAAGATGGGTTGCCAGGAGCTAACGTGGAGGTTTCTCTTGAATGCTCCACGGATGAAACCGCTTCGTGATTTTTTTCTACACGAATCGGCTGGTAATAATTAAGACCGATAAAATCATTTTTGTCTGCATTTCTTCTTAAGGTATCCAGCTCATCTTCTGTCCAGTTTGGCGTCCAGCCTTTTTCTTTTAATTGCTCTGTCACATAAGATGGATATTCGCCTTTTAAGATCGGATCATAGTACCAAAAAGTTTCATATTCATTAGCATGACGGGCAGCGATGATATTTTCCTCCTGATCATCTACGCTGTAAGCTGGCAGGAATACATGTGTAATCCCGATTTCACCGTATTGATTCAGCTGCTTATACACTTCTACCGCTTTTGCATGGGCATAGAACACATAGTGCGTTGCCTGAAAGTACTTTTTCTCATCGTTCTGGATACCAGGCGGATGCGCGCCTTTTAAATAACCTAATCCACAAAACATTACCGTTTCATTGAACGTAATCCAATGTTTAACACGATCACCGAATGCCCGGAAACAAATGTCTGCGTATTTGACGAAAGCTTCTGCTGTCCGTTTATTTGTCCATCCTCCGTCTTCTTCAAGCGTCAGAGGCAAGTCCCAATGGTAGAGCGTTACAAACGGGACAATTCCATATTTTAAGCATTCATTGATGATATTGTTGTAAAACTCCAAGCCTTTTTCATTTACTTCTCCGTCTCCTGTTGGCAAAATACGTGCCCACGAAACAGAAAACCGGTACGACTCAAGTCCCATCTCGGCCATTAATTTAATATCTTCTTTATAGCGGTGATAATGATCGATCGCTACGTCCCCGTTTGTGCCTTCAAATGTTTTTCCTGGGATCTTTGAAAAGACATCCCAGTTAGTCATTCCTTTACCATCTTCGTTCCATGCTCCTTCTACTTGATAAGAAGCAGAAGCTGCTCCAAATAAAAAATCGTGTGGAAACTTCATTTTAAATCCTCCATTTTTATACTGATTTATTTAATTCATAATTACATATTATATTTATAGGTACAAATTTAAGTTGATTATATCCTTTTTTTCAGTACTTGACTACCCAAATTTCAGACACTGTTACAACTTAAGCCCAGATTATATTGTTGACCTTAATGATGGAATTCCATTCAAGCACCTTCCTAATGGCATGAATGCTGCTCAATCAACATATTCACCAGCCAGCTATTCCTAAAAAATCGGCATGAACAAAATGAAAGGATGTTACGTTTTTTTAAGACGGTGGTATAAATATAAAAAGACCACTATATAAGTGGACTTTTTTTAAAATGTTTTGTTTATAAAAGGTGATAAATGGGCTTTGTGTTTCGTTCTTACTGGATTCGAAGACTAACCATTAGAACACTGAGAGGAGCCTGCCAATATGATGGATAAGAATTATGTAAAAAAATTTAAATCTATTGCTTCACACGAAGGCATGAATATAGGAGATCCTTATGCTTTTATTGACGATGTTGAAGTAGAACTAGCAGATCTTCTTGAAAACGCTTTAGATAATGAAGAACAGGCCATAAAAGTACTAGAAGATCAACAAGAAGGTTTCGAAATACCCTTCTCGATAAAAAGAACCTTTAATAGCCATGATTATCTGGTAATCCACGGCAGCATTATTAAAGACCAAAAAAAATGCGGAAATAAGGAATTTCCATATTTCTCAAACAGCTACAATAAAATAGATTTCATAAAAGATGGAAACTATACAGAGCGCAAATTTCTATACAAGGACTAACGATGGCCATTTTCTTAAACAGCCAGTCACATAAGATGGCATTTTTGAGGACGAAGTTTTAACGGACAGCTCCCCGTTGGTCACTGAAGTCGAAAATTCCTGTTACTCCCTGCGTTTTTAAAAACGTTTATTTCACGAACTAATTTTAGCTTTGATGCTTTGCGGAAACTTTGCGCTTCCCACATTCCTTAGTAAGGCCTTTATCTTCATATATCTCGTTTGCAATCATAATCATTTTTTCTTGGTGCTTATTTTGAAGAATATCAATATGTCATAACTATCACACCCTAACTTCTCACTGCGGCATAATCATTCCTTTTGCCGCTGAGCTCCGTGGCTTTTTTGTGCCATTAACACGAATGATGACTCCTACAGCTGCTTTTCAAACTGTAAATCATAAAAAAGAACCTTTAATCCACAGCAGATTAAAGGTTTGATGTTCTATTTCCAATTATGCTTTATCTGACTTTATTGTTGTGCTGTGGAGCGAAGTATCTCCTCACCCATTACAGCTTTGTGTACGCGTGAACAACTTTGTTAAGCAAGCACCTGCTGCTTGGACGGACTAGCCGGTCTCTAATTGGTATAAGCAGCCAGGGTAGTCAAAGAACACCCTTAATGAAAAATCTAGCTTGTATTATCCCTTTAATGCCTTTGTTTCTATACCCGAAGAATTAACTATGGACCGCTTCTTTTTCGCTTAAACCAAGCACCTGCGCTGTTGAAGCATGAATATCGTGCAGCAGCTCTGGATTCTCCATTAGTGACAAGCCATAAGAAGGAATCATTTCTTTAATTTTCGGCTCCCACTCTTTCATCTGTTCAGGGAAGCATTTTGTGATTACTTCAAGCATAACGTGAACGGCGGTAGAAGCACCCGGAGAAGCGCCAAGCAGCGCTGCGATCGAGCCATCAGCGGCACTTACGACCTCCGTACCAAATTGCAGTGTTCCTTTTCCACCGGCCTCTGTATCTTTGATCACCTGCACCCGCTGTCCCGCTACGACTAAATCCCAATCCTCGCTTTGGGCATTCGGGATAAACTCACGCAGCTCTTCCATGCGTTTTTCTTTTGACAGCATAACCTGCTGGATCAAATATTTCGTTAATGCCATCTCTTTTACGCCTGCCGATAACATCGTTAAAAGATTATCCGGTTTTACGGAAGTGACTAAATCAAGCATTGAACCGGTTTTTAAAAACTTCGGTGAAAAGCCGGCAAACGGCCCGAACAGCAGTGATTTTTGATTGTCGATAAATCGTGTGTCAAGATGCGGCACAGACATTGGAGGAGCGCCAACTTTAGCTTTGCCGTATACCTTTGCATGATGCTGCGCTACAACGTCCGGATTATTGCATACCATAAAGATTCCGCTTACCGGGAATCCTCCAATATGTTTCCCTTCAGGAATACCGGATTTCTGCAGTAAATGTATGCTTCCACCACCGCCTCCAATAAAGACGAATTTCGCCGTGTGAGATTCAACCGTACCGCTGTCGAGATTCCGCACTTTCAATTCCCACAAGCCGTCGCTCGTACGTTTAAGATCATTTACACTATGATTGTAGTGTACATCGACGTTTTTACTTTTCAGGTGACCAAACAGCATACGTGTTAAAGCGCCAAAGTTGACATCTGTGCCAGAGTCGATTTTGGTGGCCGCTATCGGTTCATCCGCTGCGCGGTCCTGCATAATAAGCGGAATCCATTCCATCAGTTTTTTAGGATCCTCCGAAAATTCCATCCCCTGGAACAGCGGGTTATTTGACAGCGCTTTAAAACGCTTTTTTAGAAACGTTACATTTTCTTCCCCCTGCACTAAGCTCATATGGGGCAATGGCATGATAAAGTCCTCTGGATTATGTAACAGCCCGCTCTTTACTAGGTAAGACCAAAACTGCATGGAAACCTGAAATTGTTCATTAATGTTGATGGCTTTGCTGATGTCTACAGAGCCGTCTGGTTTTTCGACTGTGTAGTTCAGCTCACACAGTGCCGCATGCCCCGTTCCCGCATTGTTCCATTCGTTAGAGCTTTCCTCACCTGCTTTTGAGAGCTTCTCAAATACTTTGATATTCCAGTCCGGTACTAATTCTTTCAGAATTGTTCCCAAAGTTGCACTCATGATTCCAGCACCAATTAAGATAACGTCTGTTTTAGCTTCTCTGTTGCTCATGTTTACCTTCCTTATCCCCTGTATTTGTAAAACCTTAGATGTTACAAAAAGCAAGGCGCCACTTAGAAACACACCTTTTCTGTTTTAATTCTAACTATATCATTATCTATTATAATTATTTATAGAGGGAAATATCCACTGTTTTCTGATAATTATAAGCTATTTAATAAGTTTAAAGCTACTCTTTTAAATCATAAGCCAATTATTTTTTTCAAAAACCATAAATGAAGAGTTATGAAATGGTTTTCATTTCACCTGGCAGTTCAAAACATTTCATACACTATATTTAAATTCCATGTAATAATTTTATGCTTTTTATGAAAAATATTACATAAAAAAGTCAATTATTACGAACGTACGTGTGCTATAATAATGAAAAATACACCTATATTAAGAGGAATTGTAAAATGAGTGTAGAGAAAATCCAGGAGATTAACAAACTGAAAGCATTAATGAAAAACTTATTACAATATCGAGAATGTGACATCACCCATAACTTTAGCGGCCTGTCTCTGACGTATTGTAATCAATTCAAAACATTTATCGTTAAACACATAAGCAGCGGGGAAATCGAAAAATATGATGACATTGATACTTGTTCGTTAGCAATATATGAGAAGTTAAATAATGGGGTGAAAGAAGCTGCTGAATAAGTGTCTTTTTTAAAGCTTCAGTATGGCGGAAACAGAAAGTTCCCGGTATTCCTTTGATCTTTTCGCAGGCAACTGTTTTGCGAGTGTCCAACCGGTGGAATGCGCACTTATGATGTACCACAGTCGTTTAATACCTCGGTTCATTCAAATCAGCCTGATTTTGATTATGGTTCTGGGGCTACAATATAAAATTTTTTCTTTTTAGTGGTTTATCTTTTCAACAAAGTGGGTAAAGCGTTAACTGTGGTAACCTACCACCTCCTGATTTCTACATACTGATTACTTTTGCTGCGGATTTTCCGCAGCCTTTTTTTATAACGTTTGTTGACACGTATTACCGCTTTAAACTTCTTCATGCACACGCTGTTTATTCTCTTAAACAAAGCCATCTAACACCCTATCGAATGTACCGTTAAATAGCCCCCTAAATCCGGAATTCTCTTTACCTTAGTCACCATTACAGCCGCCCGAAATACCTTATATCCATCATATTTGACACCTTCCTTCGAATACCTTGTACTTAGTCAGCGGCGTAAAATGCACCTTCTACACGCCAAATAAGCGACTAGTGAGCGTATGGCTACCACAATCGTTGACGAAATAAACTCTTTAAAACGGATGACACTGCGAAGCTCCGTGAGTATTAGTCTTAAGGGAGGTATGAATTTCATGCTCCTCTTTGTCAATTTTCACAGGTGTGGTCGGTCGATCTGCACCAATTTAACAATCTACTGCGTCGTCGAGCTACGTTTAGTTAAATGTCCAAAAGTGCCAGCTTTACAAGTCAAACGGCACTTATATAATGACAAGACAAGGTAATTAAGGGAAATGCCACGCAGATAGCTCGTTTGCCTCGATCATACCAATATACTGGTTAACTGCGGTGATGAGCTTGTTTTATTTTTGAATTTTACAAATAGTGAATTTTGATTTGACTGAACAAAATATCGATCATTTTGAGGGGCTCCATTATAACAACTTTCAGATTTTAAATTAACATTTTTTGATTTTTCATAACCATTAAGATGTACAAATAAAAAACACGTCAATTTGACGTGTTTTTTGAGCTATTTTCACTCACTGACCCGCGTAAAAAGAACCAAATCATTTACTCCACTTTTTCAATAAAAGATCAATCCATTCCACTTTACCGCAGGTCGCATTCATATAGATACGATAATTTTAGCCTCATATAGCAAACGAGTGAAGTGCTGGAAGACATTAAAGTCGAAAGTTTGTTTTGTTAATAAATGAGATACTCAGATGAAACATAAGCAACCTCACCATAATAATCAACTTTTGCCCAGCCGTTCGAGTAAGTCCCGTAAATATAAATATTTTCGTATTTCTGCAGCTGTCCGATCACTTTTCCTTTCTTACTTGGAGATGACCGTACGTTCAAGTTGCTCGCGTTCGAATAACCCCAGTCTCCATAATAATAAAAATAAATATCATTATTTGGCGGAGAATATGTTCCTTGCTCAACCAGGTAGCTTGAGGCTGCATATCCGGCTTTTCCATTATATTTTATCTTCGACCATCCGCCCGGTTCCGTGTTATAAACGAATACTATCGTTCCATTTTTCAATGAGCCTACTACTCTTGCTTTCGGACTTGGCTTTTCACGTACATTTAATTTTGTGTCTACCTTTACTTTATAATGCTTGTTTACAGTTGCTGCTTCAGTCTGTTGTACTGGCAGTAAGGTAACGATTAAAACCAAAGCTGCAATAAGTGCAAAAATCTTCTTCATGATTCGCCTCCTATGTATTTTATTTCCACAAGGATAATAATACCCCAACTATAGTATCGAAAATTAGAATTTTTTGATATTAAGTGAGTATAAATATTCACGCATAAATACAACCCGCTTTTTGATTTTATATTCTTTCATTTTTCTAAAAATATAGGGTTCATTACATGCCTATCATACGGATATAAAATGTTGTTAAAAACGCGTAAGTGATTGTTTATTTCTAAGTTTCTGACTGTCTGTTTTGCCGACCATCATTCTTTTCCGTAAAAAAGACCTCTCCAACTGTCAAACTAACAGTTGAAGAGGTCGTTCAATCACAGACTATAGGATTTTCCTTACCCTGCTTTACGGATCACTATTTTTTTGCCTTTTTTACGCCACTCTTTGTATTCAGCTGCTGCTGTGAAAAGAACGTCTGTAGACGAGTTCAGTGACGTTTCAAATGAGTCTTGCAGGACCCCGATGATAAAACCTACCCCAACGACTTGCATCGCAATATCAGCCGGAATTCCAAACAAGCTGCACGCCAGCGGAATCAGCAATAAGGATCCACCGGCAACCCCTGAAGCACCACAAGCACATATAGCTGAAACGATGCTAAGGAGGATTGCTGTAGGAAGGTCCACTTGGATTCCCAGCGTATGAACCGCCGCAAGTGTCAATACAGAAATTGTCACCGCAGCGCCTGCCATATTGATCGTTGCTCCTAACGGAATGGATACGGAATAACTGTCTTTATCCAGGCCTAAATCTTCACATAGTCTCATATTAACTGGAATATTGGAAGCGGAGCTGCGTGTAAAGAATGCAGTAATACCGCTTTCCTTTAAGCATTTAAATACAAGTGGATAAGGATTTTGGCGGATCACTGCGTATACAATGATTGGATTTACAACGAGCGCTACGAAAACCATACAGCCAATCAACACAGCAAGCAGTTTCCCATAGCTGAGCAGCGACTCAAGACCATTTGTTGTAATGGATTCAATAACCAGACCCATGATTCCTAGTGGAGCAAACTTAATTACCCACGCAACCATTTTTGATACGGCATCTGAAAAATTCGAAATGAGCGTTTTTGTAGTATCAGCGGCATTTCTTAGCGCCAAACCAAGAACAATCGCCCAAGCTAAAATACCAATGTAATTCGCATTCATAATAGCATTTGCCGGATTATCGACAACATTGAGCAGTAATGTTTTCAATACTTCTGTTACACCGCTTGGAGGTGTGACTCCTTCAGCACCCTCTACAAGCGATAAGCCGACAGGAAAAATAAAGCTTACAATAACAGCGATCAAACCTGCCAAAAATGTTCCTAAAAGATACAGAACAATAATCGATTTCATATTCGTCTGGTGGCCGCTTTTATGCTGCGCAATAGCCGACATAACCAGGACGAGCACCAATACAGGCGCGATGGCTTTTAAAGCACCGACAAACAAGGAGCCTAAAATAGCCACTGGTTTTGCTGCTTCTGGAATTGTGACAGCCAGGATAATACCGATCATCAAACCGATGAGGATTTGTTTAACCAGGCTCACCTGATTCCACTTCTGCAGTACACTTCTCATAGATGTTCCTCCTATTTTCTTAAGATAAATTTATAAAATTGCTCCTAGCGAGCGGCTCTTTTATCATTCCACCTCAAAAGGACAACTGTCTTTCTCATAAATAATATTATAATTAATTTGAGATATATTACAATACTATTTACATTATTAAAAAATGTTGTAATTATCGGAACATTCAAACCAATAAAGCGATAGGAAAATTATTCGCATAATAATTTTCCTATCGCTCTTTATTATCTAAATAACATAATGTCCTTGCGGAAGGGCTGAGTGTCCACCTCAACCAGACATATATTCAAAGCCGTAAACTGGAACAAGCTCTCTTATTCGTTTTTCATCGCAAATTTTAGTTTAGTTTCCGATGGAATCCAAATTATCACAAGAGCACATAAAGCAATCGCGGAGCAGGCAGCAAACATGAATGAATAAGAGGCTAACTGCACGATAAATCCCATGACAAGACCCCCAAGCGAAAAACCTAAATCATAAGAGGCTAAAAAAACACCCAATAAAATATGCTTTGTTTCCTTTGGCACTGCAAAGGAAATATAAGTCGTTAAAGCTGGATACAGCATGGCCGCTGCCAATCCGTTAAAAACAGCAGCACTATATGCAAATATGCCTGCCACTGGAAGGATCGCCAGCAGGCTTGTACCGATTATAGAGCTGATTAGTATAAGGGCGATAAATTTCGGATGCCATTTTCCATCTGAGGGAATATGCTTACGGAAAAAGAAACGGCTTGCCACAACCACAATGGCTTGCAGGAACAAATAAAGAGCCGGATTTCCTGTCCCTGTCGTCAGCATGTATAGCGGCAAAAAGGTTGTGATGGCTCCAAAAACACAGGCCCCGATAAGCATCACAACAGATGACAGGATTAAACCATGCTGACTGCGCGCTTCTTTGATTGCTGCAGCCATTTCACGAAATGTAAAAGAAGAGCCATTTTTCTTCGTCTTAGGCAACGGAGATCCTATAAAAAACAATAAAGGAAAAATCGCCAAAAGAAGAATGAATACCCATAAGTAAACAAGATCAAAGCTCGTCCATAAGAGTAATGCCAGTGCTGGTCCGTAGAGCCCCGGCAGAACGGTGGATAAGGAATAAAGAGACATTCCCTGCCCGCGGTCCTGATCTTTTAATAATTCAGCAATGCCTATTTGCATGGACATAGAGAAAAACGCCGTTGTTCCTCCTTGCAGCACACGCACAATATATAAACTGTCCGGCCCCATCCATACATATAACAAAAGTGCAGCCGCGTGAACGAGCAAAAGCCACTGCATAATTTTAAATAAACTGTGTTTTTCGATCATCTGCCCGGCCCAGGGACGTAAAACCATACAGACAAGCATGTACAATCCCATCATGATCCCAATTTCTGCTTCCTCATAGCCTCTTTCTGCTGCTTGCAAAGGAAAAATGATCGTTAATACCGAATTTGCTGTAAAGAAAAATGCAGCGAGTGCGTAGAGTTTTGCCATCTGTGCTGATAACGGCCGATACTTCACGACACAGTCTCCTTTTGGCGTGAATCTTGAATAGAGACGTCACGTTTAATGGATAAACGAGCATCGAGCAAGCGTCGGCTTGTTGGATGCTCCATATAAGATAATTCTTTTATGTCCGTTACATATTCTATAATTTCGCCTTGTTCCATGACTGCGACTTCGTCTGCAAACAATTTTACAGCATGTAAATCATGAGTAATAAAAAGATAGCTAAGGTTCTGTGTTTTTTGAAGGGTTTTTAATAGCTTTAATATGCTGACTTGTACCAATAAATCAAGGCTGTTAATGGATTCATCCAATACAATAAATGACGGGTCAGTGGAAATGGCACGGGCAATGGTTACACGCTGTAGCTGCCCTCCGCTTAACTCATGCGGAAATTTTGCCGCGTCTGCCCTTTGCAGGCCGACCTGTACCAATAATTCTTCAATCTTCTGCTGTAAAGCTTCCTTTGACAGCGATAAATGAACTTGCATCGGTTCAGCTATAATATCCTTTATTTTCATACGCGGATTCACTGCACTATAACAATCCTGAAATACAATTTGTAATTCTTTACGCAGCTGCTTTTTTACGCCTGCATCAGCTTTATGTATATTTCGCGCTTTAAACAGGATTTCTCCGGCATCTGGTTCTTCTATGCCTAGAATCAGTTTTCCAAGTGTCGTTTTTCCTGAGCCGCTTTCCCCGACAAGAGCAAGGCAAATGCCTTCTTTCAGCTTTATATTTATATTCTTAACTGCTTGAATGTCTTTTTTTACTCCAAACCAGCCCTGTTTTCGATAGCTTTTTGAAACATTTTTTATTTCCAGCATTCTTATCCCTCTTCTCTAACCCAGCAGCCAGGTTTATACTCATACAGCGGCCCTATTGTCGTTCCTTCCCAAGAATCAGCTAACTTTTCAAGGTCTCCATGTTCGTCTCTTGCAGCCAGTAATGCTTGTGTATAGGAGTGAGCCGGCTGTGCGAGTATCCACTCTGCCGGACCGTATTCTACAATGACCCCCCGGCGCATTACCACTATGAAATCTGCCATTTTCGCAATAACGCCTAAATCGTGCGAAACAATAAGCATGCTTGTTTTTGTTTTTTGATGAAAATGAAGCAGTTCATCCAAAATATCCATCTGTGTCATCGTATCAAGTGCTGTTGTAGGCTCATCGGCAATTAATAAATTAGGCTGCATACAAGCTGCAAGAGCAATCATGATCCGCTGCAGCATTCCGCCGCTCAGTTCGTGCGGATAACGATCAAGCAGCTCCTCCTCCGGCAATTGAAAACGGGCCAGCTGTTCGGCTGCCCGCTTTCGTGCGTTATGTTTGGATATGCGTTCATGAGATTGTAATGTTTCAACAAAATGATCCCCAATTTTTACAATAGGATTAAACATGGCCATTGGATTTTGCATAATAAGTGATATCTCTTTTCCACGCAAATGACGCATTTCCCGCTCACTTTTTGCTAATAAAGATGTGCCTTTATATACAATATCACCCGTGTAACGCCGGTTTTGGCGAAACAGCTGCATAATTGCATTGCAGAGCATAGATTTTCCGCTGCCACTTTCTCCAACGATCCCAACAATTTTTCCTTGGGGAACAGTCAAATTTACATGTGAGACAACTTCTTTCTCACTATTATTTGTTTGGATAAAAACAGATAAATCCCGTAATTCCAGCATGCTTCTTCCTTCTTTCTACTTCATTTTAGGATCTATAGCATCGCGTAATGTATCACCAAACCAATCAAAGATAAGGACCGTCAACGAGATCATAACCCCCGGCACAAACATAAGCATCGGATTGCTGCTTAAATACATTTTGCTCTCGCTGATCATCATGCCCCATTCTGGCATCGGCGCCGTTACCCCCAGCCCCAGAAAAGACAATTCTGAAATCAGTAAAACTGTACTGCCTGTCCCAATTAATAACAGTAAAAGGATTTGTGGAAAAACAAACGGCAAAATATGACGCTTTACTATTTTTACAGTGGAAACGCCAGTCATTTTTGCATATTGCACGTATGTACTTTCTTTCAAGCTCCGCACCATGTTTCGAATAATACGCGCATACCCTACCCAGGAAACAATAATGATGGCGATAAACATATTCCAAACGCCGCCGCCTAGTGCTCCTACAATAACAAGAGCAAAAATAAAATGCGGAATGGCCATTAAAATGTCGCAGGCACGCATAAGAGCAAGATCCGCTATCCCGCCTAAATATCCTGCTGCAACACCAACAACCATGCTTAGTACAAGCGTCACAGCGAGCACCCCCAGTGCCGTAAACAGGGAAACGCGCGCTCCCATAATAAGGCGTGATAATACACAACGGCCTAAATGATCGGTGCCAAGCGGGTAAGCGGCCGATATGCCTTGCAATTTCATTGCCATATTAGTTGCATACGGATCATTTGGTGCCAGCCACGGTGCAAAAACAGCTGCAGTAACAAGCAGTAAAACGATCGTGCTGCTGATGATTAATGGAATAGATTTTTTCATCATATGTCGCCTCTCTTTAAACGCGCCCGGGGATCTACGATTGCGCAAAGCAAATCCGCCAGAAAATTAAATATGACGTACAGTGTGCCAATTATTAAAATAAAACCCTGCAGCACAGCATAATCTCTCGCTGCCATAGACTCTACAAGATAACGGCCCACACCTGGAATCGCAAAAACCGCTTCAATAATCGCGGCACCGCCCAAAAGCCCTCCGCAAGTCATCGCCAATGAAGTAAAAAGTGCCGGGAGTATTCCTTTAAGCACATGTCTGCGAATAATAATAGACTCTTTTACTCCGCGCGCTCTTGCAAATGCGATATGCGGCTTTTCCATTTCTTCCAGCATGCTTGTCCGGATCAGCCGAATATAATAAGGAATATAACCAAGAGCCAATGTGAATGCTGGCAAAACAGACTGTTCGATTGTTCCCCAGCCCATCAGCGGCAGTATTCCCCATTTTAAAGACACTACATAAACAAGAACAAAGCCTAGCCAAAAGCTTGGCATAGATGCAGTAGCGAAGACAAGAGCACGTGTGAACCTGTCAACCAAACCTCCCTGCTTTACTACCGACCAAATACCAATAATGCCGCTAATTGCGATAACGATAAAAAAAGCGGCTGCAGCAAGGCCCAGTGTGACTGAAAAGCGGCTCAGCAATTCCTCCGCCACGGGAGTCTTTGTGAGAAAAGACTGGCCAAAATCCAATTGCACCGCATTCATCAGCCACGTTCCATATTGAAAAAGCAAAGGTTTATTCAACCCTTGCTCTTCTCGTATTTCTTCAATTGCTTCCTCTGTTATAGGCAGATTATTAATCGCAAAATAGGCTTCTACCGGATCGACTGGTATAAGGCGAATAAGAAAAAAAGAAACCAGTGTCACACCCCAAATAGCAGCAAGCATGCTGCCCGCCCGCTTTAACAAAAAAACGCTCATATGTGTTATTTCACCTCATACGTGTTCAGCGGCACTTCATATTGCTGCATAGAGAATGACGAGTTTTGGACACGTTTATTGGCTGCTAAATAATTGGTCCGGTAAGAGATCGGCATAAAAATCGCTTCATCATGAATAGTCTGTAAAATGTTTTCATACAATTTACGGCGTTCTTCTTCATCTGTTGAACGGATAACTTTTGAAATATTGTCTGTCAGCTGATCAGATGTCGGGATTCCTTTTTGTGCATAGTAGCCGATTTGCTGTTCTCCGGCCATTGTACGGATATACATATGAGGATCATATGGAACGCCCCATGTATCGTTGGCTATTAAATTGAATTCCCCTTTTTTTGCCCGGGCGATCATCAATTGCCATTCCTCGCCGATTAATTGTACATCAATCCCTAATTCACGCCATGCGCCTTGTATATACTCCGCAATGGCTTTATCCACTTGCTCATTGCTGTTATAAGGCATCACCAATGTTAACGTTTCGCCATTTTTCGTGCGGAATTCATTACCAGGCTCAAGTTTCCATCCGGCTTTTTCTAACAGTTCGATGGATTTATCTGTATCGTATTGATAAGGATCAAGTGAAATATCACTGTACGGATAACCAGGTGCAAATAAAGACTGTGCTTCTTTTTCAAGACCGTTTAACACATGTTCAATAATAGTTTTTCGATCAAGTGCGTGCTGCAGTGCCAGCCTCACATTTTTATCTTTTGTCGCGCCGTACGTCGAATTAATCGCTAAAATACGCGTTGAAGACGGATCTGAAATTTTTGTTTCATACTGCCCGCTCTGTGCCAATGTTTGATATTCAATCGGAGCCAGCTGGCCGCTGCCAAAGATCAAATCAATATCGCCGTTTTGAAGCGCCATCGTACGTGCCTGTGAATCTGGGATCACTTTGACTATTACTTTTTTAAGTTTCGGCTTTTCTCCCCAGTAGTTTTCATTACGTGAGAATTCTGCGTAACTATCTTTTTTATAATCGGTTAAAACCCATGGTCCTGTCCCAACCGGCGCTTTGATTCCGTTTTTTGTTCCGTCTTCTAGAAAAGCGCTGTCTGCAAGCATACGCAGCGGACGAATTAACGTCAGCTCTTGCAGGAATGGATAATATGCTTCTTTCAACTGAACTTTTACGGTTGATTTATCTACTGCTTCAACGTGGTCGATGATAGCTACTGCTTCGAGCCAGCTGTGAGCAGCGCTGTTTTCAAGTACGGCATCAAAATTTCGTTTAACGTTTTCAGCCGTTAGGGCTGTGCCATCTGAGTAAAGAACATTTTCACGCAGCTTAAACGTATACGTTTTGCCATCTTCTGAAGTTTCCCAAGACGTGGCAAGTGCCGGCTCTATTTTGCCGTTTTTACCATATGTAACAAGCGGATCATACAGCATTGCCTGCGCAAACATCTCGTTCTCTGCATATACATGCGGATTCCCCGATCCAATATCTTTTGCCCAGGACATCGTTAATACATCGGATTCTTCTGTTTCTGAGTTACTGCTCCCCTGTTCTTTTTCCGTGTTGCTGCATGCAGCAAGTACGCCAACTAATAAAACAAGTATTAAAGTGAACCAATTTTTCATGACCCTTCTCCTCTTCCCCTTCAGCAATGATTATCATTATCAATTATAACGCATATCATAAGGTGTTTTTAGTTATTTGTAAAGGTCTTTTTCCCTGCAAGTGTTAACTAATTTACGATACTGAAAGCATGTTAGAATTAGTGAAGCTAAATGAAAGTAACATAAAAAAACTTTTTAATAGCTTTCCAAAGAATACGTTTAGTCTCCTGCCTGTCATTGCTCTATTGAAGCCTTACACCTGCAGTGCTACAGTTAAACATGTGATCGATCGAAATAAAAACAGGGAGGCTACAACAATGAAATACTACGTGGTAGATGCATTTGCAGAGAAGTTGTTTGAAGGGAATCCTGCCGGGGTTTGTATTATGGAAAGCCGGATTTCTGACGGTCTGATGCAAAACATTGCAGCTGAAAACAACCTTTCAGAAACCGCTTTTGCTGTTAAAGAAGGAGACAGCTATCGATTAAGATGGTTTACCCCAGCTGAAGAAATTGACTTGTGCGGGCATGCGACACTTGCAACAGCATACGTGATTGCGAATTATTATGAACGTGATGCAGAGCGGCTTACCTTCCAGACGATGAGCGGCGAACTGGCAGTAGAGAAAAAAGGAGACCTATATGAGCCGGACTTCCCAAGCAGAATGCCGGAAGAGTTTCCTTTAACAGAGCAAATGGCAGAAGCGCTTGGTGTGACGCCTGTAGAAACGTATGTAAGCCGTGATTTGATGTTTGTCCTGGAAAGTGAGGAAGCCGTTCAAAACGCAGCACCCAATTTTTCTAAACTAAAAGAACTGCCGGACGGAGTGGGTGTTTCCATTACGGCAAAAAGTGAAAAATATGATTTTGCATCTCGAAGCTTTTTTCCAAAGTTAAATGTCAATGAGGATCCTGTATGCGGCTCTGCTCATTGCAACTTCATTCCTTTCTGGGCAAACCGTTTGGGCAAACGTGAACTGACAGCAAGGCAGCTTTCCAAACGGGGCGGCACATTATACTGCAAGCTGGAGGGTGACCGGGTTAAAATCGCCGGCAGAGCAGTTCTGTACTCCATTGCGGATCTGCAAATCAGGCCATAAACAGGCCTGTACATATAACACAAAATATGGGTGAGAAATGATTTGTGATTCTTCACATCTCCTTTTATCGATTTTTTCTCATCCAGAACAAAGCAGGAAAGGATCAACAGAATGAAAAAAGGTATTTTACTCTTGGTCATCGCCACCCTTCTATGGGCAGGCAATTACATATGCGGCCGTTACTTAGGGCCTGCTTTACCCGCAACACTATTGAATACGATACGCTGGGCTATCTCAACCTTGATTCTTTGGGGATTACTAGCACTAAACAAAAAACAGCTTCCTCTTATCGCAAAATGGAAAGAATTTTTCATATTAGGCTTCTTGGGCATCTTTGCTTTTTCCACCTTAAATTACATAGGATTAAAATCGATTAGTGCCTCACAGGCGGGAATGATTTCAGCAGGCATTCCCATTGCCATCTTATTTTTCACCCCCTTCTTTCTTAAGGAGAAAATAAAGCCAAAGGCCTGGATTGGTGCAGTAGTATCCATATTGGGCGTGATTCTGCTTGTCTTAGGCAAACAGGGAGCTTCTTCTGAAGGGTCTATCATGGGCGAAGCCGCCATCCTTTTATCCTGTGTGGCCTGGGGCATGTATACCGTTCTCGGCAAAAAATACGGAAGGCAGATCGATCCGCTGACTATGACAGCAGGAGCCGCTTTTTACGGTACCCTGCTCAGTGCCATCAGCTGTATCGGAACAGTGGATACAGGAGCGATTCATATGACGCCAACTGCATGGCTTTGTATCGTATATGTGAGTACCTTTGCGTCCGTAGCAGCATATTTTGCTTGGAACGCAGGCGTAAAAATCGTGGGGGCCGGACGCGCAGCCCCTTATATTAACCTGCTTCCTGTCTGGACGGTCCTCTTAGGAGTTCTGCTGTTGCAGGAGCAAATATCGGGGCTGACCTTGGCTGGCGGAATCCTTACCATCCTGGGAGCCGTTTTAGCCAGCTTATAACTACGGTCTTTTCTTTTATATTTAGTAAAAGGGCATGTTTTGACTTTTCGAAACATGCTCTTATGTACCTTCGCAAGTATGTACTTTGAGAAATGAAATTTACTATTTTCCTAAAAGTGAATATACACCAGTATAGACAACTATAGGTTGTACATATGAAATCTTTTTTTCGAATGGCTAAAAATCCATTAAAACAGTACTTTAACGGTGAGTTTCCGGAACAGTATCAGGAGCCGCCCGGCCTTCAAAAAGAAATGAGTCCCCTGCCTGACTGCGGCGAAACCAGGTTGCTTATGCCCGCGAAGGTGCAGACGTTGCGATCAACTACCTGCCTGTGGAACAGCCGGATGCAGAAGAAGTTAAAAAGCTGATTGAAAAAGAAGGCCGGAAAGCAATTCTAATCCCGGGCGATCTGCGCAGCGAGGATTTTTGCCAAGAGATGGTTGAAAAAGCCAACAGCGAGCTTGGCGGATTAGATATCCTGGCGCTCGTCGCTGGTAAACAGCAGGCTGTAGAAGACATTATGGATCTTTCGACCGAACAAATCCAAGCGACATTCGAAACAAACGTATTTTCTCTGTACTGGACCGTAAAAGCAGCGATGCCTCATTTATCAGCAGGAGCATCGATTATTACAACCACCTCTATTAAAGTCTTTAATCCGTCGCCGATGCTGTTAGACTATGCAGCATCGAAAGGCACGATTATGAACTTTACAAAAGCTTTCGCCAAACAAGCGGCCTCGAAAGGTATCCGGGTAAACTCCGTTGCACCGGGACCCATTTGGACACCTCTCCAAATTTCTGGAGGACAGCCGACCGAAAACATTCCAAAGTTCGGTCAAGGAACTCCGCCTACCCCGCTGCAGCGCGCGGGACAGCCGGTAGAACTATCAGACGTATATATATTCTTAGCTTCTGACAGTGCCAGCTACGTTACCGGCCAGATCTATAGCGTAGCCGGCGGGATGCCCACTGCTTAAGGGGCCTCTTTTTATTTTTGAATAATATACAAAGCGGTGAATAAGTACCGCTTTGTTTTATGTTGAGTTAAAAAGCAGGAGGTGTCACTGAAAATAAAACACTGACTTCATGGCTGGCTGCGTTTGTCCACCTATGCTCCGTGTGGGCTGGAATTTTAACACTGTCGCCTGTCTGCAGCTCATATTCATCCCCTAACAGCGTTAAACCGATTGGTCCCTCTAATACAAGCGCGACTTCTTCCCCTTTATGAGAAAGCGGCTTTTCAGATGAATGTCTGCCGGGGGCCAAGCGCATTATGGCTGTGGCGAGCTGACTCGTAAAGTCAGGCGAAACCAATTCATAATGAAGTCCGTCAATCACCATTTGCTTACGGTCTTCCTTCCTTACAATCAGCTCTTTTGTATTAATCTCTTCCATAAGAAATGTAAAAACCGGCACATCTAACACTTTCGCCAGAGACTTCAGTGTGTGAATGGACGGATTGGCACTGCCTTTTTCAATCTGGCTTAACATTGAAGGCGTAATCTCTGCCCGCTTCGCCAATTCCCTTAAAGAAAGACCCAAATTTTTTCTTAATTCTTCTACTTTTTGACCAATGGAAGATCGGTTCATGATGCACCTCTTATTAAATTATATTTAATTTTTTAATTTTGATTGAACAATTTATTTTAAGTGTGTTAAATTAAAATTAACATATTTAATAAAAATGAACAATTAATGGAGGGACCACATGCTTGCTTTTATCGTAATGACGCTGTTTGTAGTAATGAGTCCAGGGGTTGATACCGCCCTGATTACAAAGCGTACAATGGCTGATGGACGAAAAGCCGGATTTCAAATGGCGGCGGGCATTACAGCCGGTTCTCTTGGCCACACAATTGCAGCGGCATTAGGCTTATCTGCTCTCCTCGTACAATCTGCTATTGCCTTTAGCCTGATTAAATGGGTCGGTGCTGTGTATTTAATTTATCTGGGGGTCACTGCTTTGCTGCCGAAGAAAAAAGAACCTGCACAAGAAAAGCGAGGGCCTACAAAACAAAGATCCGCTTTCCGGGAAGGACTGCTTTCCAATCTCCTTAATCCAAAAGTAGCGGTATTCTTTTTAACCTTTTTGCCTCAATTTGTTACGAGTTCGGATCGTGCTATGATAGATCTTTTTCTGATGGGCTGTACGTATGCCCTGCTGTCTATTGTCTGGTTTGTGGTGTATGTTTTCTGCCTCCACTTTATCCGCGAATGGCTGCTGTCCCCTGCTGTACAAAGCTGGACGGAGAAAGCAACCGGAATCGTATTAGTTGGATTTGGCATCAAGCTGTTATTCACAAAAGCCGATGCCAGATAAAGTTTATCCAGCGTTCTAACAGCTAAGCTAAAGCAGTTCTCTTCCGTATTAAAACCACCGCTTTAGCGGAAATAAAAAAGACCACTTAAAAAAGCGGTCTACTTTGATGGAGCCTTTGTCAAAAAGAGTTAGCAAGGGTTCTTTCTTCCACTCTCTCCTGCGTATCCATGCTGTTTACTCGGCGGGTCTTGGGCCCGGATCTATGCCAGAACTCTGCACGGTCATAACAGGACGGACCGTCATATCTCCATTCACACGGATCTGGCAGGATAAGCGGATATTGTCTTCCACCAGTCCTTTGTCATCAAACGCTTTTTTCTCAATATTGGTTAAATCATCAAAATCACCTTCCAAGATTTCTACCCGGCAGGTTGTACATCTCGCTTTTCCTCCACACCGGTGCAGAATCCCTACTCCATTATCTTCTAACGCCAGCACCAGCTTCTTCCCTGCTTCCACTTCAAATGTACCTTCTCCTACTACGGTTATGTTCGGCATCATTTTACCTCCTTTAATCATCGTGTTAAAAAAATTTGTACTTCGTCTGCCTTCTCATAAGTTCATTATCTCCAATGAACGCGTCTCTTAAAAACAAAAATACCTTTCAGCTGCTTTTTAGGTATACGATACCCGTTTTCAACTGAAAGGTGTTATTTTCTTAATTAAAGAAGTGCTTTGTTCTGCAGATTATATTTAAACAAGATCTCCAGCTGCAGTCATGGAACCCTTTTGAAGACTATCGGAAAATACACTGTAGGCAATCACTTTATTCTTATACTGCTTCACCACATCAACATGGTCCTCATAGCGGTAGACAAATAGCCGGACATCATTGCGGCCTCTTTTCGTATCGACTACAAATGGAATCCCACCGCTTTCAGGATGCAAAAACAAAGATTCATTCCCCGGAAAAATATAATATTTTCTTAAAACAGACGCTTCATTAAATTGTTGAATCACTTGTGCTTTTTCTTCGCCTTCCAAGCGTATCCCGTCAAATGTAATGGCCGTATTTTCTTCACTGAGTTTGGCATGCATCTCATACTTGCGGATAAGCCGTTCCACTACGCCGGTTGGAAGGCATGTTACTAATATTTTAAACAGACCGAAGACCACTGTTAAAAGCAGAGCCGTCGTTGACATCTTCATCATCTCCATTTTTATTTTAAACATAAAGGTACCTTTTATTCCCTGTTTACTATCATACTAGATTTTCCGAAAAAAGAACCAGCCAATTCATCTCTTTTTAGACCATCCAATTTGAAGAAATAGTGGGCCTGCTTATGTTTAAGACAGGGATTGAACCGCCTTTAAGGCTTCCGCAAACCGTCCAATTCCCTTCCGGATGGCTTCGGGTTCTTCCCTCCCAAATGTAAATCGGACATAACCTGTTTTTGAACCCATAATACTGCCCGGCACAAAAGCGACGCCTCTTTTCATAGACTCATTTAACAGCCCATATTCATCTACTTCTTCTTTTAGTTTGCACCATAGGTGGATACCGCCTTGCGGCACGAAAAATTCCACCTGGTCTCCTAGAATCTTTGTTAGACTTGACGTTATTTCATTTCTATGCGCTTCTAATTTCCCTCTCAGCATGGCAATATGATCGTGAAACTGCTCTGACCCTAGAAATTCTTTCGCCACCCATTGCGGAAAAATACTGTGGCCAAAATCAACCTGCTGTTTGGCATCAGCGAGCCGCTGAATAACTGTGCTTGGGCCAATCACCCAGCCGATCCGCAGCCCTGACGCGACAATTTTGGATAATGAACTCACATACAGCACATTTCCGTTCTCGTCCATTGATTTCAGCGTCGGATGCACTTCTCCACTAAAAGACGTTAAGCTGTACGGATCATCTTCAATAACCGGAATACCAAATTCGGCTGACAGCTCCAGCACTTTCCGGCGTCTTGCCTGAGACAGAACCGTCCCGCTCGGGTTTTGGTAGTCTGGATTCAAGAAAACCATCCGGATCTTATGCTTTTTATGAAGATCCACCAAATCTTGAGGATTCATGCCCTGCTCATCGACAGGCAGATGAAACGTCTTTAAGCCGGCAGACTGAAAAATCGGCAGAGAATAGCAATAAGAGGGATCCTCTATCGCGACAGCATCTCCGGGCTTGAGCAGGCATTGGATAATCAAATGGAGAGCCTGCTGGGCACCTGAAGTAATCAAAACAGAAGCTGGGTCCGCCTTAATCCTTTTGTATTCTTCAACATGAGCACAGATGGCTTCCCTTAAGGATTCGTTTCCTTGCGGATGGTCATAACCAAGGTAACCAGTAAAAGGCTGGCGGGAAAGAATCTCTTGAAATTCGGTATTCGGTAATAGCGCCGCAGTGAGCTCACCGCTGGCCAGATTAATCAAATCGTTCTTGTATGTTTCTGTGCGAATACGCTGAACCATAGGAAGATTCGGTAAGAAAGAACCGTCTTCTACGTAGCGGCCCCAGTTCGGGACCCGCTTGTGGGCGACCCCCCAAATGTTTGTACTGACTCTTGTGCCGCTTCCCTTTTTTCGTTCAACCACGCCCAAAGACTGTAATTCTTCATAAGCCGCCACAACGGTACTTCTATTCACTTGCAGCTCACTGGCCAAGGCGCGTTCGGAGGGGAGCAGGCTGTCAGCTGAAAACGTGCCTTCGGAAATTCCCTGTTCTATGTAATCTGCAATCTGCTTGTAGATCGGTTTTTTGTCCGTTCGGTCCGGTCTCCAGTCCATATACATTCCCTTCTTCCCTGATGCTCTTTTTCATTGTTTACATAAAAAAGAGCAACAATCAAAACCTTTTTATCACTAATGTTATTTTAAACCCTAAGCCATGTAACCATCCACTTTTATCATTTTTCACCCCTCCACTTTATGTCCTTTTATATGTAAATAACCGGATCTGTTACACAATCATCTTGATTGTTTAGCAAAAGAAAAAGGACCTTGTAAGGTCCTTTAGCTGTTCTTCGTTGAGCTGACACCCTCGTTCGTTGAAGAATGTACCGAAAAACAAAGTTACAAAATAAATCGTCCAATTTACTTTCCATAATCCTTTATCGCTTTATCAAGACAGATAAGTCACCCTCGAAAACCTTTTCTTCTTTATGGTTATAGGTAGATAACAATACGGTAAGGATACCCATTTCATTTTTTGCTGCCTGCTTATCTATAACTTCAACAACGGTATGTAATTCATCTCCAGGATAAACGGGTTTTACAAATTTAATATTGTTCATACGTGTTCCAGCAATAACCTCATCACCGTATAACCCTTCTTCAACCCAAAGCTTAAATGAAATGGCCAGCGTATGTATACCGGAAGCAATAATCCCATTAAACCTTCCTTGTTCTGCTTTTTCCTCGTCCAAATGCATATACTGGGGGTCAAATTCACCTGCAAACCTCATAATATCCTCTTTTGTTAATTTGAATGATTTCGTTTGGAACACCTGTCCAAGTGTAAACTCATCTAACTTCATTTCTACACCTCTATTTTGTAATGGTTGAACTCGTTTATGCCAGCGCTGCATACTTAACGAGTGGAAAATAACATCCAAGGTTTCTTTCAAGACACTAGTCTGTTAGTTTTAAAAAAATCGGGATAGCCGGCCAAACAAAAAGAAAAGCCTCTAAAACTGGCTTTTCCATCACTGTATCACAAGAAAGTCGGTTAAAACAAAAAACTTTCTAACTGTAAGATCTATTTCTGCTTTTTCTTAGGTTCCTCAAGTTCAACAAATTGGGGATAAAAATGATATAAAATTAACCCTGAGAATCCAAGTATAACAAGGGTAATGATCCAGCTGCCAATTGAATTCTCCTGGACGACTGCTGTGCTCAAGGCTAATGCTACAACGCCAAAACCTGCCAGTACGCCCTGTTTTGCGTACATAAATAGCAATAGAATAAAGGCGCGAATCCTTTCTAATGCCCCTCCTGTGTTACATTCCTTAAAAAATTGAATCATAAATAGGACAAGATTCCATGAAATTAAAATCGCGATTCCTGCTGCAAAAACTAAATCATATAAACCTGCAAACATATTAATCTCCTTACCATGTCTGTGTTCACTAACACATTTAGTGTTCTTTGCGTTACGGCGAATGCAAAACCTGAATGGCTTAAACTAATCGTCAAAACCCTTTTAACAGCTTTACTGTCATGACGCTGTTCACTTTAAACGAGTCTACTTTTTTACTTTGGGACTGACTGTACGCACAATATCTATCTTACACCAGCTTCAGCAAAATAACACCAGCCAGGATCGATAAGATGGAAAAAAACTTCCTTTTGCTCCGCGATTCTCCAAATACGAAAATACCAAGTAATGTGGTACTTACAATTGTCAGCCCAGCCCAAACTGCAAAGACAACGCCTACCTCTAAATATCGGGTAGATAATGACACAAAATAAATGCAGGTAATAAACAGCCCAAAAGCGCCGATTGTCGGCTTGATTACTTTAAAGCCGTTTGACATCTTCACACATAACTGGCCTGAAACACCTAATAAAATGCTTAGGCTTAAAAACACATATCCCATTATAAACGTTCCCCTTCCAGTGATGATTTTGTGCCAGGCTTCGTATTGATAGCCACGGCACCTACGACAACTAAACCAATGCCAAGTAACTTAATCGCGGATATACTTTCATGAAACAAGAGAATTCCCAGAAGGGTAACCAAAGCTGTTCCAGTTCCTGCAAAAACAGCATTCACGATTCCTACTTCGCGATTTGCCGTGATAAAAATATAAATCGCAATAGATGAACAATAAAAGAAAATTGCTAAAACCGTTGGCACAAAAACAGTGAATCCATCCGCCAGGTTAAGAAAAGTGACCCCAATGACTTCAAATAGGATGGAAAGGAGTAATAAGCTATAATAAGCCATATATAAAAGCCCCATTTCAAGGAAGTGTATGTAGTTGAATAATCTTAAATCAATCGAATACTTTGTTGCTGTGGCAGAATACGGCACGTTGACGAAGGCAGCCCATCATCTTCATGTTACGCAGCCTGCTTTAAGCAAACAAATAAAGTTATTTGAGAACGAACTTGGATATAAGCTGTTTGAACGCTCTCATCAAGGGATGAAGCTTACAGACAAGGGAAGGCATCTGTATGAGGATGTTTCTCCCCTGTTGCTTGCTTTGAAAAATAAAATGAAGGAACACAGTGTAATTAAAAACATCCGCTTCGGCGTTTCTCCTTTTCTGGCTACCTATTACCTTCCTGAGTTAGAAGCAGAACAGAAGATTAAAATAGATTTTACGGTCATACGGGAAGAATGTAGTGAATTTCTTCCTATGCTCGAATCAGGGAAGATCGATTCTGCTATTGTGCAGGATTATGCTTCCTACCCGGGCCTTTTTTCAAAGTTTCTTTACGAAGAAGAGTTCCAGGCCGTGGTGCCTAAAGGGCATCCTTTAACCGAAAAAACATCTATACAAATAAAAGACTGCCTGAATTATCCGCAGGTTTTGCCGCCAGAAGACAGCCAGTTGTATCGTAATATTCAGTCATTCATAAAAGAAAAGAACATCGAACCAGTGAAAATTGTTTGTATGCCCTATCACACTATTACTGATTATGTGATGAAAGGATATGGGATCACCTACCTTCCTGCGCTTATGATTGAACATCTGTCTTACAAAAATCTGCAGTTTATTCGATTAGAAAACAAAGAGCTGATCAGAAAACTCTATCTTTTTGCAAATAGCCGCCACGTTTTTGATATAGTCTGGCAGCAGTTACAGAAAGAATATTCTTTGTAGTTATTTTAGCGGCTTTAAGCCATCAGAAAAATTGACCAATCGATATAAAGGTATAACTCAAAGTTATACCTTTCTGACCATTCCTTTTAGAATTGATTATTCGACGGAAAAGTTCTAAAGGTCCTTTTTCATTTATCTAACTAAAAATCAGGTTAATTTTAAAATATAGAAGACCATCTCTTTAGCACTAGGTAATAATATGAGATAATATGATATAATATAGTGATCATGATCGCATTTAGGAGGCAAATATGGACGATTTATTAAAATTAAAAGATAAAACGATTGTTATTATGGGCGTAGCAAATGAGCGAAGCATTGCTTGGGGAGTAGCAAAATCTCTTCACAAAGCAGGCGCAAAACTTGTTTTTACATACCGAAAAGAACGTTCACTTCAGAAACTAGAAAAGGCTTTAGCTGCTACCAGCATCGAAGCAGAATTGATTGTTCCATGTGATATCAACAGTGACGAAAGCATTCAAGCTGCTTTTTCCCGCATCGGAGAAAAAACAGGTATCATTCATGGTGTTGTTCATTCCATCGCTTTTGCACATGCAGAAGATCTGAAAGGCGCGTTCATCGACACGTCCCGCGACGGCTTTGCGTTCGCGCAGGATACAAGCGCTTATTCCCTAATCGCAGTAGCGAAAGCAGCAAAGCCTTTCATGACAGAAGGCGGCTCAATTATCGCGATGAGTTACCTCGGTGCTGAACGTGTGGTTCCAGGCTACAATGTAATGGGTATCGCTAAAGCGTCACTTGAAGCTTCTGTCAGATATTTAGCAGAAGATTTGGGCGCAAGTGATATTCGAGTAAATGCTATTTCGGCTGGCGCTGTTCGCACTTTAGCGGCAAAAGGCATCCCATCTTTTAACGAGATTCTTCATCAAATCGAAGAAAAGGCACCGCTTAGAAGAAACGTCACACAAGAAGAAGTCGGCGATATGACTTTAGCGATGCTGAGCCACCTTTCAAGAGGCGTTACAGGCGAGATCGTCTATGTGGACTCTGGCTATAACATTCTCGGTTAATCTTTAACCATAGATGCTCACCCTTTAAGAGTGAGTGAATCTTGAATATATAGAGCCCATGCATTTCAAAAAAATGAAAAAATCCACCAAGGTATAAGCTGCCTTGGTGGATTTTTTTATCCGTTCGTTTTTTCACTTTCTTTTTCAATAGCCAGCCTCAATACCAACAACGCAAGCAGGACTGTCAGCGGCGTCATGAGCAGCTTTTCTAAATCTGAATTGGAAGCAGCATTGCCCGCTGAATTCAGCACCATAATTCCAAACATAGTCCATAAACCAACATTTACAGTTTTCTTGAATCTGCCTTTTAGAAAATACCCTAATTTCACAGCAACGATCAAAATAAATACCGTTTGTACCAGGAGCGATATCGTTTCAAAAATGATTAAATCTTCTTGACTCTTTAAGCTTCCTCCCCAGACAAAATCATACGGCAGAATGTTCAAGACGATTAAGATATGCATAAAGAGGGCAGCTGTGTTGATGGCAAGTATGATATTCCCCGCCATCCGCATGCCAAGTACTGTTTTCATTGTGCCTCCTCATTCGATTCGGACATGTTTAATCACACTCAGCACGTAACTTCAAAAATGCAATCGATCACCGTCTGTTTTGCTTATATAGGCAGTGCTATTATTTTTCTAAAGGCAACCACTATAACGCTTTCCCTGCTTTAAGTCCTTTTCAGTGTATTCAGCTGCTAAGAGTTTATGTTTAAAAGGACTGCTGGCAGTAAGCAACCGTGAACATACTTCTTACCAGGCCAGTCGAAGGATGTTTCGCACATCCTCTTCATGCAGTTTTACAAAGTTGCCAAGCGGCCCTCTCTCCGTGCCTTTTTTCCCCATTTCATCAATGCGGTCATCACCAATGTCTACCTGTCTCAAAGAAACAGGCATGCCGATTGAATGGAAAAACTGCTTTGTTTTTTCGATGCCTTTCAGCGCTGTTTTTTCAAGATCATTCAAGTCGATTTCTACATCCCATACTCGATGCGCAAATTGAGCAAAACGGTTGAGATCATGTTTGTATACATACGTCATCCATGCCGGGAACACGATCGCAAGCCCCGCACCGTGGGCAATGTCGTAAATGCCGCTGATTTCATGCTCGATGTCATGGCTTCCCCAGTCACCTACACGCCCTGTGCTTAACCAGTCGTTGTGAGCAACCGTTCCCGCCCACATAATCTCTGCACGCGCATCATAATTCTCAGGCTCATCCAAAACCGTATGCGCATTGTTAATAATGGTTTTTAGTGTCGCTTCACAAAGCCGGTCTGTCAGTTCCACGTTTTTCTCATTCGTAAAATATCTTTCCAGTATGTGGGCCATCATATCCGTTATACCGCAGGCAGTTTGATAAGCCGGCAACGTATATGTAAGTTCAGGATTTAAAATGGCAAATTTCGGTCTCATCGAAGGGTGGCCCGTTGCTCTTTTATACCAGCCGTCCTCCGCCGTAATAACCGTACCGTTACTTGTTTCGCTTCCCGCAGCCGGAATAGTAAGAACGACACCAAGCGGGAGGCAGTCTGTAACAGCACTTTTCCCCGTGAAGAAATCCCATACATCTCCCTCATATTTCACACCAGCAGCAATCGCCTTTGCAGAATCAATGACGCTTCCCCCGCCTACCGCCAGAATAAAATCAATATTGTGCTCCCTGCATAGTGAAATACCTTCCCGAACAAGGCTCACTCTCGGATTGGGCTGTACGCCGCCTAATTCAATAATCTCGATTCCCTGCTCCCGCACGGACTGCAAAACTCTATCGTATAAACCGCTTTCTTTAATGCTTCCCCCGCCGTAATGCAAAAGCAGTTTTTTGCCGTATGCAGCAGCTTCTGATCCTACTACTTGTTCCTGCCCTTTTCCAAAAATAACTTTTGTAGCGTTTTGAAATATAAAATCCTGCATTTGCGTATCCTCCCCTAATGTGAATGATTTCCTTAAAACAAGCATTTTTATCGTATCATCAAATTGGCAAAAAGTAGAGGGACCCTTTTCCCGTTCTACTCGCAGCAGGTTGATTTTATTTTCATTTTTCACGTAGCGATATACCTAATTGGCTTTTTGTCCTTCTTATTAATTAAACTGCTTTCCCGCTGGCTGACCAAACTGGCAGAATTCGCTCTACTGTTATTGTCTCATCAATCTTTTAAACTGCTCTATATAAAAAAACACCTCCAAGTTGTTTTCCAGGTAATGACATACCCATTTTTCAACTTGAAGGTGTTTTGATTTGTCTCATTCTACGCTGTCATTCTTTAGATTACAGATGATATTCATTAAAAGTCGACAGTTATTTTTTTTGCTTTTTCAATGACATCTCCATTACCGTGAACAGCGTCACTTGTTAAAATGTCGACAGAAGTGATGTCATTTCCATCTTCAAGAATAAAGCCCATGTTACCTTTTTTAATATCTTTTCCTTGCAGGTCTCCTGTTAACTCTTCAAGGTAAATATCGTCTTCCCACGTTTTATGCTCACCTTTGCTTGTCTGGATAAAGGCAACTGGTGTAAACTGCACAGTCTCATTAGATGTGTTGCTTACTTCAACAGAGACTTTAACGAAATCAAATTCTTCATCGTGTGTATAACCATGGAAAAAGTCAATCATGCTGTAATCCGGAATGAAATGAACCACTTTCACATCTTTGATAAGCATCTCAACAGGGCCCACTTGTACGGTTTTATTTACTTTTTTATATGCTTTGAGTGTCAATTCTCCTTTTGCATCCGTTACCGTCTCGCCGACCTTTACTAAGTGAAGGTCATCTGTTATCTGTGCACTCGGAACATAAATATCTTCATTGGTGGCCAAATCTGCTGTTTCTGTCTGATCAGCTGTTTTTGTTTCTGCCTGTTCTTTAGAAGCTGAGTCTTCTGTTTCCGTACCTGCTGAACAGCCTGCAAGAAGCATCAAAACCAGCCCTAGATACGATAATTTTTTCAAAAGAATCCTCCCCTATATCTTCAGCTTCATAAAAGGGCCCGCTGTCTGTCATAAGAACAGCGTGGCTTTTACTAATGCGTACTTTTATTTATTTTCTGTTTCGCCTAAAAGATCAAAAATGATTTTTGCCTGGTCCGTATTTTCAATTTGTCCGGCAAAGCGCTCTTTGTAAGGTCCATAAGCATAAACTGGAACATCTTCCCCCGTGTGGCCGCCTGTTGTCCAGCCTGTATGGGAACGCTCATTAAAGATTTCTTCAATCGCATTATCAATTTCTGTTACGTTTTTGGAAGCTGCTGCTTTTTCAACCGATTGAATTTCTTCTGCCGTTAGAGCTAAAAGGTTTTGATCAATATTTGCTTTCAACGTTTCTTTCACATTTGCACCTTTTGCAATTTTATCTGCCATAAAGTCAGGTGTGCGTTTTGCTGCTTTAATCGGCTCGCCAAACCAGTTGTATACGCCGTCAGCACCGATTGAATATCCGCCTGTAGAGTGATCCGCTGTAACGACAACAAGGGTATGCTTGTCTTTTTTCGCAAAGTCGATTGCGGCTTTTGCTGCTTTTTCAAAGTCAGCCATCTCACTCATCGCGCCAACGATATCATTGTCATGTCCTGCCCAGTCTACCTGGCTGCCTTCTACCATTAAGAAAAAGCCGTCTTTATCTTTGTTTAAACGGTCAATAGCTGATGAAGTCATTTCTTGAAGAGAAGGAATGTCTTCTGTACGGTCGATCATTTTTGGAAGACCGCCTTGAGCAAATAAACCAAGAACCTGCTCGTCCTTATTGTTTAGCATTTCTTCTTTGTTCGTTACATAGCTGTAGCCGTCTTTTTGGAAAGCTTTTGTTAAATCAACGTCTTTACGTACAAAGTTTGACTGGCCCCCGCCTAAAAGAACATCGATTTTATGCTCGCCGTTAACAAGCTCTTTGTAATAATCATCCGCGATAGCATTCATGTTTTTACGGTTTTCATCATGGGCACCGAATGATGCTGGTGTGGCGTGAGTAATCTCAGAAGTCGCGACAAGTCCTGTTGCTTTTCCTTTTTCTTTCGCCGTTTCAAGAACCGTTTTTACTTCAGATTTATCGTTGTCTACCCCGATGGCTGCGTTGTATGTTTTTACACCTGCAGACATAGCCGTAGCGGCTGAAGCAGAGTCAGTTACGTTTTGCTCTGGGTCTTCCGGGTATGTCATTTGCTGCCCAACAAGATATGGATCAAATTCCGTTTGTTCAACAATGCCTTTTGTAGCCGGGTCATCTTTTAAATAACGGTAAGCGGACGTGTACGAAACACCCATGCCGTCTCCAATTAAGAAGATGACGTTTTTAATTTTGGCGTTGTTATTTTGTTCTGCAGCTTGTGTATCTTTATCTGGAAGCGTTCCAGCAAAGCTGCCCAATGCCAATGTGGACAACACACAAACTGGAATAAGCTTTTTGCTTAATTTCTTTTTAAACAATGGAATAACCTCCAAAATAGTATTTATCTTTGTTGCAAGCAATACTATAAAGGAAGATTGTTAAGTCTTTGTTGAGTAAGGGTAAAAATACATTAAGCTGATGTAAATATTGTTTATTTATTACCTTTTATTTCATTTTCATACACTTTATTCATCCAAAATAGTGTTTAATCTCCAGAAAAAACATGATCTTCATTTGTGTTTACACCTATTAAAGGGGTTAGGTGTATAAAAAATAAATTTACGAATTATTAATCTTCCTAATATACGCTGAGCTGATTCGCTCTACGCTCACGTTACCGGTTGAAAAGAAATCTATATAATAATGTAAATATCCCTCAACCGCAAAAAAGGACAACCAGCAATGATATGGTTGTCCCTTTCGTTTATAAAATCTTTAAATCTTTTTGCTTTGCTGCCCCGTTGTATGTGGGTTTAGCCATTAGCACCCTATACAAAATTAATAACGGTCTGACTGTTATTTTCCAGAAGCCGAGCGCCCAAATTCTTATTAACTTAGACCAGCTTTACCTTTCATTACTCTCTCAAGCACAAAAAAGTATCCGGATTCCTCTTTTCCGCCTTTCAGATCCATAACGCCTAGTACAGTATGATCATCCACTTTTCTAAACATGTCATACATGCCATGCTGATCATAAATCATTGTGGCACTTAAGACGCCTCTATACTCCATCATACGCATTCTCGCTTTGTCTTTTTCGGTTGCGATAAAAGGTGATACAGCTGAAAACAATGGCTTAACCAGAGATCTAGGAATTTTGTCAAATGGCAGGGGCAAAGGGATAAAACCCGGGTTGATCTTATACAATACACCATTATTTTTTTGAAAAACGAGCGGATGGACCGTTTCGGAGTCGATAAATTCCTTGCCAAACCAGTTCACAGATTCAAGCAGTCCATCCATCGGGTGGTTCGTCCTGAACTCCCTGCCCTTCCATAATCCGATCATAAAAGAAAGATCGATACTTTCCAATTGGTCAAAAAATTGAAAGGCTTCCGCCTGCGATATGGGCCTTTCTGCAAGAAACTTTTCCAGCTTTGTGCGGGGATTCATTCATCAGCCTCCTCACTTCTTTTCCCTTTTCTTTCCTCCGTTCGTTTCATTATACCCTTTTTGCGCATAGAAAAAGACCGAGCGGAAACTCAGTCTTTTAGGATACTTTTCTTGGTTCACCGGTAGTTTCTACGTTTTTGCCAGGACTATCCTTACCTACAGCACGCCTGGAAAATACTGTACGGGTAATCTTACTTTTCTGCAGCACTGCCGGCATTTAATCTGCATAAAAACATTTTTCAAATGCACAACAGTCATGCTATGACACCATTCACTATTGGGTTTCCACGGTAAAAGTATACGTACTCGTTGTGACTTTGTCCGGTGCCACAATTTTAATGGTAATTACCTTGCCGTCAGACACAGAAATACGGTTCTCTGAACGATATTCTGCTTTTTTCCCATTTATCGTGATCGACTTGACCTTTGTAGACATAGTTGTAGGAATAAGCGTGATGTTTTTATTCGTCTTAGGCACTTTGATTGTGTAGTTATAGGACCACGGATCAAACTTGTTTGGCAATGAGTTTTCCACAGAGATTGTACTTCCAGCCCAAGAAAAAGGCTTAGAGTCAGGCGCAAACTGGACTGTCTTTCCGACAAGTTCCCCCCCTTCAATTTCAATGTTTGAGAGAACGGAGTATTTCATAAATCCATCCTTGCCATTGTAATTGATTGGGGCTGATGTCAGATATTCTGTATTGTCGCCTTTTATTCCAGGAAGCTTTATGGCAACCCAATTGGTTCCGTCCTTCCACATGTCACCAATAATTGTTGTTCGGCTGTTCGGAGCATCATTATTTCCACGCAAGGTTAGAGAAGTTCCCGCTTCGCCTTTATCAATTACCTGCTGCACGGCTGATTCATAGAGTCCAAGATGACTAGCGTTAAGTGGTAATTCGTCGTGTCCGGTAAAAATCTGAGTAATCTTACCGCCGTCTTTCTTTAAATTAGAATAGGTTTGCTGGGTAAGCGATAGAAAAAGGTCTGTCCGAACTCCTGATACATTTACGTTATCTGCTGAACCCGCCCGGGTGCAGCCATAGATATCGGACGCAAATACAAGGCCATTTTTCTTATCCTGGAGGATAATATCGCTGTGGTCATGCCCTGGCAATGCATATGTGTGGAGTTTAACGCCGCCCAGATCTATGATATCTCCCTCATCAATATTTTTCACCTTGGCCTGATCTTCCGGATCATTTAAGACTTGGACTCCAATTGCAGCCCATCCTCGTTCGTTGACATAGAGGTCGTGGTCGTCAACAAAGTTTGGCGCCTGTGCCATATGATCCCCATGTGCGTGACCAACCACTACAGAATAAGGTTTCTTGGCGATATTTTTATCGATATACTCTTTCAGGTTTTTAACATCAGCCTTAGTTTGCAATGCATCAAACAAGATGCCCTTGTCCTGCCCTTCGACATACCAAGCCATTGGACGAACCGATTCTGAATCATTATAGAGTTGATATACTGCAGGGCTAGTGCTGGTTTTTTCCTTAATAAGAGTATGCTGAAAATCGGCAACCACTGGACGATAGAGATGCCAGGTGAAGGTCTGGACCGGGCTCGTTACCATTCCATCCTTAACCGCGATGGCCTTGTAGACTACTGTCCGTTGAGGTAATTGATTATCTCTCAACATCTCATTAATATGACCTTTCGATTCTACTGTATATACTTCACTGGAAGTAGTTGGTGTCGTGCCGTCCGTTGTATAGTAGATTGTAGCCCCTGGGGTAGGAGTGTACAGTTTGATATAGCGCCGAGGTGCCACAGAGTTTTGCTTCGGTAATGCCTGCACAGGTGTGACCATTGTGCTGGTTATTTTTTTGAAAATCTTATCTACTTCTGATTTCTTGATGGGCTCATCAGGATTAAATGAATTAGGGGTTTTTCCAGACATATAGCCGAGCTCTACTAATGCATTAATGCTTCCTTTAGCATCTGGTCTTATCTCTTCATAGTCAGAGAACGGTGCTGCCTTAGTCGATTCTGGTATTTTAAATGCTTTCACAAAGGTAACGGCAGCATCCTGCCGTGAAATCCCGCTTTGAGGATTAAAATTACCTGATTTGTCTGCGTTTATAATGCCTTCCTCGTAAGCGGCCTCTATTTCCTTGCCATACTTGTCTGTCGTTTTCACGTCATTGAATTGTTTAAGGGGAACTTTCCAAATATCGTTGTAATCACTTGGGTGAGGCCAGGCAAAATAGCTGGAAATCTTTCCGATAAATTCCGCCTTAGTGATGCCACTGCTGCTTTGAGTAATCTTGTCACCGTTCTCAGTAAATGCATAAGGAGAACTTGGCAGCAGCATACTGACCATTAATAATGCTAGGAAAACCTTAATACTTTTTATCCTTTTTAACATAACTTTTCCCCTCCTGTTTTCTTTTCAGAAACATTTTTTCTATGCGTCCATCCCAAGTTCTATCTTTCAGCTAAAAAGTTATCTTTGTTTTATAGCAATCTTTCTCCTAAGTAAATATTTACTTTTACCTTAAGGATCTGTAATCATAATCTGATTATCTGAGTATCTAAAAATAAATCATTAAATTGAAGGTTTGTTACCGGTTTCTTAAGTTAATTATTGTAATGACGTGTTCCTTCTGTATCCATTTTCCAGTGTGAGAACCATTCTTCCCATAATTCCCATACTTCAGATACGATGAAATTATGGGCTCTGCCTTCGGTCTGGGTGTATTTGTACATAGGAGTGTCGTTTTCATCGTACCAAGTGTAAGTGGTATATCTATCCTTTTGCGTTACCACGGCATCATCGATTGTGCCTAAACCGTTTCTGTTAAGCCAGTAGTCTACCGTATTTTTTGTTGGACCATCCTTAGTAGGATCCCAACTCCATATGTCGTGCTCACCAAATAGCAGGTAAGCTGGCATTTTATCTATTTTCCCTTCGGCCGGCCGCAGCAATGGTCCGGAAGTTGTCCCGATTGCAGCGAAGTATTCTGGCAGCACTGTAGTTGCATAGTTTGAAAACATAGAACCTAAAGATTGACCAGTGAGATAACGTCTTCCCGGGTCAATATTATAATCTTTATCAATTTGTTTAACGACTTCTTCAAGAAATACAAAGTCATTTTGTTTAGCAGGATCATAATTGACGTTCCAGGTTACCTCAGTGGACGAATTGTACTGTTCGCTTGGCATAACAAGCATAAAACCATATTTATCGGCTGCTTCCCACCAGTGGCTGGCATCAAAAAATACGCGGGCTGTTTGTGTGTTTCCTGCAAGAGCAAAGACAACAGGAATATCTTTTTTAGGCGCGGAGTCAGGTGTGTACACTAGATACTCTCGAGTGTAGCCGTCCAGAACCATTTTCTTCACTTCGACGTCCATTGCTTCGTAGTCAGGTCTTACACCAAGGACGTTGCCGTTGACAGTTGTATTATCATAACGTGTATAGTAGGAGAGAAAATCGTACATTTTCTTAGTGAACCCATTCGTGTAAATGCTCCTGCCTCCTTTTTCGAGAACGGCCACTTTAGAAAGGACATCACTATAGGAGGTCACGATACTTTCGGAATCTTTGTCCTGCATAAAGACTGTACTGCCCACTAGCCCGCTCGGTGATTTAGTGCCCACTGCGGTAACGTCATTAGCTTCCTTCCAATACTCAATCATGTTTTTCACAGAATTCAGATCATTGTTCACAAACCAAGTTGGTACAGGAACCTCACTATAAGAGATCTTATCATTTTCGGAAAATGTCTTAGAGCCCGTCCCTGTAATAAAATCTGCATCTAGATCTCCCGTTTCAACAAAGACCGAGCTAATCACGGACAGAGGGTTCTCCATGGCCCAAGCTTGGAGGGCAGTACCGCCTTCACCATAACCCGCCAAGTAAAATAGCCCAAATGTGTTGTAATATTTAGTATCCCTTAGCACTTTGAAGGCTTGCTCCATATAGGCACGTTCTTCCTCAACAGTACCCCAGCCATCGTCGCCGGGCTCCAAAATGAATAGCCCTTCCGATTTTTCATTAGCGATATCAAGCCAGCCGCTGGTCTTAAGAAACTCTTCCGTAGTCATACCTTCTGGAACAGTGAGAACCGTGAAGTAATCACGCACTGTCGTATCTGGAGCGATATAAACTTTGACCACACGGGTTTCGTTCCCAACAGTGACATTACGAGTAAAATAGCCTGTCAGTGGCAACTTGTTGCCTAGTGTAATATCTATGGGGGGCTTTTCCATGCCATCTAAGGAGGTAGCTTCTAGGCTTACTTTTGTTTTTACTTGTTGATTGTCATTCGCTTTTTGTAGTGTATCTATCCCTTTTAAGTGATTTGAATCATTTGCTCCTGCTGAAACTGGAATAATATTACTCAACGTCATCAGTGACACAGCAATAGATACGATATACGTTTGTTTTTTCATTCTGTTCCCCTTCCCTATATTGATTCCGTTACACAAAAACTTGTTGAATAGATATTCAGCCTTTAACCCCTTACATACAACTCACCTCCTTAAAAAGTTAACCAATATATATAAAAATTTTTTTCAAAGAAGCTTACCATTTATAAAAGTCTCCACTAATTAAATGTCATTTTGTAATCGCTTACATAATTATAATTGAATAATAATCAGCTGTTTTTGTGCTCATTCTCCTTCTTTAGAGGAGTAAGCCTAAAATGCTGGCTTGTAAAATAAGCCAGCATTTTAGGACCAGAACTTTCGCTATTTACATATAGTTTCCTGTCCTTTTAAAAAATCAATTAATTTTTTTGGCTTTTTCAACACGGTATCCATGCAATTGATGCTGTGAAAAATAGGATTTTGCCGCTTTCAAACACTGCTGGGCAAATTTCTCGTATCCCATTTCCTTCAATCGTTTGGTATGGGGCAATTCGATAGAATAGGGCATGGCCGGCAGCCGGTTTATAATAGCTGCCACCTCAATTCCCCCTTCTCCTACATACGAACGTTCTTCTCGAAGAATGCGGGTCATTTCTTCCCGGGATTTTGGGATAGCCGCCGGGGCATCACATAAGTGAAGAAACCGGAACCAATCCCGCGGCAGGTGATCCAAATCCTCCACTTTTTCTTTTGAGCGATGAAAATGATGAACATCAATCATCAGTCCGGCATTTTTTTGTTTGGCCGCTTTTAATATATCTACGGCTCCTGCCAGCGTCGATACGCTGGCAATCGGCACAAATTCTAGTTCGACAGTAAGCCCAAACGAGTCTGCAAGTTCACACAACTCTGCGAAGCGTTCGATTGCAAAAGATCTATCATCTGTCCAAATGCTGCTAAGTACATGGCGTCCGCCGAGCTCAGCTGCTACTTCCATTGCAGGAAGATAGCTTTTCGGCTCTGTTCCATCGCAAATTCTTGCAAGTTCGATATCAAGGAGCTTCATCCCCGTCTCAGCCATCGCTTTCTTCGTTTCTCTTAACAGCAATTTGCTTTCCGTTAAAGAAACTGCAGGCTCTCCAGGCACTCCCATGTGAATAGGTCTAAAGCTGACAAAATCGTAACCGGTTCTTGAAGCAATAAACGTCATCTCAGGCGGCAGACAGCCAAGTACAGTCAGGTAGGCAAGAGAAAATTGTGGAGCCATCTTTCTTCCTCCAATCGTACATTTTGTAAATATAGCTTAGTTTGTCGCCACGTGGTGAACGGTTTTGCCCGGTGAGTAAATATCCATGATGTTCCAATGCCCTGCGGTTGGCACTGGATTATTCAGCATAGCCACATCAATGACAACTGGTTTGTTGGCTGCAATCGCAGCCTCAAGAGCTGGCTTAAACTCCTCTGCTTTTTCAATTTTCACGCCTTCTATGCCATATGCGCGGGCAATTGCCGCAAAATCTGGTGAATACGGCTGGCCATCTTTTTCGAATAATGTGCCCAGTGTGGTACCGTAGTGGGCTTTTTGAAGACCGGCAATCGTACCAAAGGCAAAATTGTTCATAATCACCCAGATAACCGGTATATTTTCTTCTGCTGCTGTGGCAAGAAGCGCTGGGTTTTGTCCAAAACCGCCGTCACCCACAAGAGACACAACTACACGGTCAGGATGAGCGACTTTAACACCCAGTGCAGCTGGAGCGCCAAAGCCCATCGTCGCAAAACCGCCCGGAGTAAAAATGGTGCCTGGTTCTAAAATATCAAACTGCTGGCCGACGCCGTTTTTATTCCAGCCAACATCTGTTGTGATAAAGGCGTCACGTGGCAGCACTTCGCGCACTTCTGCTAAAATCCGCTGAGGCTGCATTGGAAAGCTGTTATCTTTAATAAACTCTTCATTGCTCTCTTTAAACGCTTGCTTATTCGCGGCGATCTCAGCCTTCAGCGCTTCATTTCGGCGGCCTTCTGGCGCTATTTTCTTTGCTACTCGGTTCAACACTGTTAATGCTTGTTTTAAATCTGCCACTGCACCCATCTCGACTGGATAGTTGCGGCCAATTTCGCTTGCTTCAATATCGATTTGAATTAGTTTGGTCGGCGGAAAATGAAAGGTATACTCGTCTTCCCATGAGCTGCTGTCCGCTTCGGCAAAACGAGTGCCAAGAGCTAACATATAATCGGCTTCTTTACATTTATTGTTGATAAACTCGGTGCCCCAGAAGCCAGTCATGCCAAGCACAAGTGGGTTATCGTCAGCTACCGCCCCTTTGCCCATTAGTGAATGCGCTACCGGAAAATCAAAGTGATTGACAAACTCAGCCAATTCTTCTGCTGCATCTGCAAGCAGCACGCCGCCGCCCGCGTAAACAACCGGGTTTTTCGCATCAAGAAGAGCATTAATAATCGTTTCTGCTGTGTCTTCATCGATAGACGGTTTTTGAAGTGCCTTCGTATGGTGTTTTTGTTTTTCAAACAGCTCTGGGTCAATTTCTTTTGAAAAAATATCCATTGGAACAGATACAAGTACCGGTCCTGGCGTGCCTGTCTCAGCCAGCTGGAATGCTTTCTCTAAAATTTCCGGCAGGAGATGCGCACTGTCTACACGCCATGCGCGTTTTACGAAAGGACGGTAAATTTCATACTGTGTCGCATCCGCGTGAAGGTTTATCTCCTGATGTGGATGCTTCCCGTAGTAATGGCTTGGCACATCGCCGGCAATGACAACCATTGGAATACAATCCATGGCTGCATTTGCCACCCCGGTTGCGGCATTTGTCATGCCCGGCCCCACATGGCTTAACACAACAGATGTCTGCTTTTTCGCACGCGCATATCCGTCTGCGGCATGGGAAGCCACTTGTTCATGACGTACGTTAACAAATTTAATTGAACTTTTTTCAAGCTCTGTTAAAACAGCAATATTGGTGTGCCCGCACAGTCCAAAAATATGTTCTACACCACGGTCTTCTAAATATTTAACGAGTTGACGAGAAATCAGTTCTTTCATTGATGAAAGCCCTCCTTAAAGTTCAAAATAATTTTGGCGTATTGCCCTGAGACGGCCGCTTCATATGCACGCTCATATTCTTTAAGCGGAATGATATCCGCAATAATAGGATCAATTGTGAATTCCGGCAGCTTCAAGTATTCTGCACTTTCCGAGAAATCAGCCGGGAAGTTGTAAATGATGCTTCCATGAATAGAAATTTCATTGCGGACGATTTTCAGGATCGGCAGTGTGGCTTCATCCGTTAAGCCAATTAAAACAACCTCACCGCCCGGTTTTACAAGATCTACAGCCTGCTCAACTGCCTGTCTGACACCGGCCGCCTCAATCACAACATCAAATTTCATCTTTTCTGGCACAGCAGCTGGAACAAACGTCTGAATATCACCGTACACAGAAACCTTTTGTAATTTTTCTTTATTGATGTCAATAGCTGTAATATTTGCACCGAGGTGAGCAGCAAGTGCAATGGCAAGCTGTCCTTCTGTTCCGCAGCCAATGATTGCAACGGAGGCGCCTTTTGTAATGTTCGCTCGTTTAAAAGCGTGAATGACAACTGCAAAAGGCTCAATTAACACAGCACGCTCATCCGATAATTCATCCGGGACAGGCAAAATATATTTAGCAGGCACCGTAAATTCTTCTGAGAAGCCACCGTCTGTGTTGACACCAAGAGATTTTTTAAAAGCACAAAGATTGGTTTTTCCTTTTTGACACTGTTCACACTCACCACAATAGGAGTTTGGCTGTACCACAACGCGTGTACCGATTGGAATATCCACTTTTTCTCCAGCTTCAATGACCATTCCAAGCAGCTCATGTCCCGGGATAAGCGGATAAGAGGCATGAGCAACTTTCCCTTTATACACACCAATATCGGATCCGCAGATGCCGCCGTAAATTAATTTGAGTTTTACTTCATCCTGTTTCGGCGCCGGGGCACTGCTTTCTTGTAAAGAAATCTCCCCAGGACCTGATATATGGAGACTGCGCATTTTATTCACCGCTGTACGTTTGTTAAGTTTTCTCTCTAAAATACTCATAGGCTCACACCGGAAGCTGAAGCACGATCATTTTTGATTCCGTCATGTCTTCAACCGCGAAACGTGGGCCCTCACGCCCAATACCGCTGTTTTTCACGCCTCCATACGGCCAGTGATCCAGGCGGAAATTGGAAGTTCCATTAATTACAACTCCCCCAACAGCCAGTTCATGTGCCGCCTTATAGGCAAGATCGAGCTGATTTGTGAAAATACCTGCCTGAAGACCGAAATCTGAATCATTCGCTTCTGAGATGGCTTCTTCGATTCTTTCATAAGGAAGAATGCTGACGATTGGGCCAAATACCTCCTGGCAGACAACATTCGTTGTTTTAGGCGGATTTAGCAAAATCGTTGGCTGAACACTAGCACCGTTCTGTTTGCCTCCTGAGACAACTTCGGCTCCATCTTTTACAGCTAGATCGATCCAATTAACGATACGGTCAGCTGCCTGCTCATTGACTAACGTGCCCACATCAGTTGATGGGTCAAGAGGATCGCCTACTTTCAGCTTTTCTACTTCGTTTTTCAAAAGCTCCTTAAACTGGGGAACGACTGATTGATGCACATAAATACGCTGAACAGAGATACAGCTCTGTCCCGAGTTGCTGAAGCCGGTACGCGCACACATGGCTGCTGCCCGCTTCAAATCAGCGTCATCATGAATGATTGTCGCCGCATTACCACCGAGTTCTAACAGTACTTTTTTCATTCCGGCAATTGAACAAATATTGCGGCTGGCTACCGTACCTCCCGTAAATGAAATAATGTTCACACGATCATCTTTTACAATGGCCTGCCCGCTTTCCACTCCGCCGAGAATCATGTTTACTGCATTTAATGGAAGACCGGCTTCATGCAAAAGTTTCAATAAAGCGCTTGCAATTAAAGAAGTTTGAGGCGCCGGCTTTAAAATTGTACTGTTTCCTGCAGCAAACGCCGGGCCTACTTTATGACAAACAAGGTTTAATGGAGCATTAAAAGGAGTAATAGCGGCAATTACGCCTACTGGAACACGAAACGTCACAGCGATTGCTTGTTCTCCACGTTCGGAAGCATCTCCAGGCATGCTCTGCCCATGCAGCCGTTTGGCTTCTTCTCCTGACAGCTCCAGTGTTTCAATGGAGCGGGATACTTCATCCAGCGTGTTTTTCAGTGGTTTGCCAAGTTCTAATGAAATTAATGTTGCAAACTCTTCTTTTCGCTCCTCTAGAAGAAAAGCGGCTTTCTTTAAAATACGAGCCCGTTTATGTGCCGGGATGGCCGCAATTTCTTTTTTGGCTTCAAATGCAGCTTGTAGTGCTTGTTCTGTATCTTCCATTGTTGCGAGTACTTGATGCCCAATAACCTCTCCAGAATATGGACTTTTCACTTCTATGACTTCCCGATTTCCTTCTAGCCACTCACCATTTACAAACGGCTGAGCTTTTTTAAGTTCTGTCATAAGGGCCGTTTGTTGGTTTTTCAATTCTGCCATATGGATCACCTGCTTTTATAAATTTTTCATGTTATTAGATCGATCTAATAGAAAGCCTTTTTTTAGATCGATCCAATAATCGACCTAATAACATCGCTTTCATGTAAGCGTTAACAACATCTTATAACAGCTTAACGTTTTATGCAATACTTTTTATACAATTTTTATTAAATTTTTAATGCATGGACGAAAACGAATAATTTTGTTAGGTTTATAAAGTAGATCGATCTAGAAAGAAGGTATACTATGGTTTTACTCCTTTATACATCCTTGATTGTACTTTACATTCTGTCTGTTTTTTTTGATGCTTCTTTTCTCCACTACATTGTAGGAATAGCAGCCTTTATGACATTACTAACTGCTGCATTCCGGGCAAAAGGGCTGTACTTCTACTCCGGGCTTCTGTTTTTTCTCATTGGATCTGTACTTTTTATTATGCAGGATCTTCCCTGGTATCACTTTTTTTTATATTTTGATTCAATGCTCGGTGTAATGTCCCTTTTTCTTGTACTGCCTTTTTTAAATTCTATTATCCGAACCGGACATTATGATACGAATCTAAACATTCTGCTTCGCCGGAATGTTCAAGGGTTTGAGAAGTTATATCGGCGCAGTTTTCTTGTATCCCATGTGCTTGGCTTGTTTTTAAACGTTGCCACGATTCCGCTGCTAAAAAACACACTTCATCCTACCTTAAAACAGTTTCCAAGAGAAAAAGCACAAGCTTTTCTTTCTCAAAGCCTTCTTCGCGGCTATGCTCTTTGTTTATCATGGAGCCCGATGGAAGTCATGGTCATTACATCACTCGATATCACTGGAAAAACCTACATTGAAATTGTTCTGGCCATGTTAATCCTTGTTTTTCTTTTTACTGCCGCTGATTATACGATTTCGTTTTTTAAGTATCGCACATTTGGCTTACACATCGCGGATTCTTTACAGAAAAAATCAAATGTCACGCGGAAATTGCTTCAAATGGGCGGCATGCTTTTGCTTTTTGTCTGCTTAGCCTCTATATTTCAGCATTACTTTCAAACAGGCTACCTGCTTTCTGTTGTGATCGTAATTATTCCTATTTCATTATTATGGGCTTGTTTAATTAAAAAGCAAAAACGGTATCTTAAAATCACGATACCGCACTGGAAAGAACGTACAAGAGGCCTTTCCAATTACTTTTTTATGTTTTTAAGCGCTGGTTTATTTGTGAATATGCTTTCTGAATCTCACACGTTGTCTTTTTTACAAGATATGTTTTACAGCGTTTCTCATCAAACACTATTTTTTTATGTTTTGATTGGCCTATACTTTTTCGTGACGTCGCTTGTCGGCTTTCACCCGCTTGTTTCCATTACCCTTTTAGGAGAGCTGCTGAAGCCTTCCTTGCCCGATGCATCATCTATTTCACTTACCATTGTGCTGATTACCTGCAGCCTGGCAACTGTGATGTACAGTCCTTTTAATTTATCGGTTTCTATCCTGTCGGACCTTTTGCGTATCAATCCATTTAAAATTGTACGGTGGAACCTCCCGTTTGCGTTACTTTATATGAGTGTAAGTATTTTCGTTGCTTATACGATAGGACTGCTTCTTTAACGCAAGGAAAAGGCTGAGTGTTGAGGCCTGAAGGAAGAGAACACCGTACTTTTCCAATTCTTTATATTCATTAAAAAAGCGATTCCGGGTGGAATCGCTTTTTTGTCTTGTATGGAAGAGGCAGAAGCGACAAAAGACTTATCCCAGCTTTACCTGTCCTTCCGGTTTTGGACTAAGCATGGAACAAGGGCCTGCTTGAAGCATATAACTGCTGCTGTCTGTTTTTCCAAGTAGCTGCTGGACTTCTTTTGCTGCATCAATCATTTTTGCTAAGTCAATCCCTGTTTCAATGCCCATTTCCTCAAATCCGTGTACAAGATCCTCAGAGGCAATGTTTCCTGATGCTCCAGGAGCATACGGGCAGCCGCCTAACCCCGCAATTGAACTATCAAAATGAATCACACCCTGCTGCAAAGCGGCAACCGCATTGGCAAAAGCCATGCCGCGCGTATTATGAAGATGCATTGAAAACGTCATCGCAGGAAACTGTTCTGTTAATCGGCCAAGATAACTGTAGACTTGACGTGGATTAGCCATACCTGTTGTATCGGCCAGCGATACCTCTTGAATTCCCATTTTAGTATATCGATCTAATATAACCGCCAGGCGATCGACAGGAACAATTCCTTCATACGGGCAGCCAAAGGCCACTGAAATGGAGCCTCCCACTGTTACTCCATGTTTCTCCGCTAATGCAATAATAGGTTCTAACGCATTCTGGGCTTCTTCTACTGTCGCATTTGCATTTGAAAGACTATGAGAATCTGTTGCAGACAGCATGAGTTTTAATTTTTTAATTCCCACGTCAATGGCACGCTGCGCTCCTCTTGCATTTGGGACGAGTGCCCGGAATTTAATATTGGTTAAATCCTGTGTGCGTGTGACAACTTCTTCTGCATCTTTCAATTGAGGAATGGCTTTTGGATGAACAAATGAAGTAATTTCCATTGACTGTATACCTGTGCGGGCCAGTTTTCGAATAATCTCTATTTTAGTCTCTGTCGGTATCCAGTCGTGTTCTGCCTGAAATCCATCACGCGGCGCTACTTCACAAATTACGGCTTTAGAAGGGATCTGTAAATCAGTCATCAATTAAATAACTCCTTTCGCTTTTAAGTCAGCCATTTCGGCTTCAGACAATCCTAATTTCCCGACTAATATTTCTTCATTATGCTCACCAAGTTCCGGTGCCCGGTAGCGGATGGCACCTGGTGTATCAGAAAAGTTTGGTACAACATTTGGAACTTTTACTTTGCCAAGACGCGGATGCTCTACTTCTACAATGTTTTGGCGGGCTGCGTAGTGCGGGTCATTAAAAATATCTTCAATACTTAAAATAGGACTCACCGGTACCCCAAAGTTGTCGAGCTTTTCCTGAAGTTCTTTTTGTGTAAACCCTTTAATAAATTCACGCACAATTTCTTGTACTTCTTCATCATTCTGCAGACGAACCGCATTTGTATAGTACCGCTCATCCTCCAGCATATCTGTACGTTCCATTGCCGCTGCCAGGCGGTCAAAAGTAGAATCGGTACTGCAGACGAGCACGACGTATTTGCCATCTTTCGTTTCGTATGTTCCGGCTGGGCTTGAATGACCGGCAAGGCCTGGGCTTCTGCCGCGCACTTTGTCGTTTTGATCATACTCGGCGATTAAAAACTCAAGCATACGGAAAATCGATTCGTACAATCCCATTTCTACAACCTGGCCTTGTGCTTCTTCATGTGTATCCCGGTGGTAAAGAGCACTCACAGCTGCAAACGCCACATAAATGCCGGTAATGTAGTCAAGCAGAGAATAGGATGGACTGACCGGCGGGCGGTCTGGATAGCCCTGTAAATACGTATGTCCGCTGAACGCCGTACCTGGTGTTCCAAATCCAGCTTTTTCACGATACGGGCCGGTCTGGCCATAACCCGAAACACGCACCATGACCAGGTTTGGGTTAACCGCTTTCAAAACGTCATATCCAAGACCCCATTTTTCAAGCGTTCCTGGCCGGAAGTTTTCAATGAGTATGTCGATATCTTTAATTAATTTCAGGAAAATGGCCGTTCCTTCTTCTGAATGAATATTAAGGGTAATGGACTTTTTATTGCGGGCAAGACCCGGCCAGCGCAGCGGTTCACCATCTTTCCATGGTCCGACGGTACGAAGAGTATCTCCTTTATTCGGCAGTTCGACTTTTGTTACTTCTGCTCCCAAATCTGCCAGCAGTGTAGCACCAAACGGCGCAGCGATCATCGTAGAAATATCTAAAATCTGTACACCCGTTAATGGGCCGAAATTTTTCCGTGACATATTAACCTCTCTCCTTTAATGACATTTTCTCGTCTGTGCAGCAGGTCAACTTTGATCAAATGCCGGATCTGCAGCACAACCTTTTCATAGCCTCACTTTTCAATTTCAATTCGCTTTACTTCTCCAACCACAAAGATATAGGTGAGAGCTCCAATTAATGCAACTACACCAACAAAAACAATAGCGCCGTTAAAAGAACCTGTTTGACTGACAATCATTCCAATGACAATCGGTGTAACTATCGCTGATAAGTTACCAGCGAGGTTAAAGACCCCACCTGCTAATCCAACGAGCTCTTTAGGGGCAATATCGGAAACAAGTGTCCATGTAATGGCGGACATTCCCTGGGCAAAAAAAGCAAACGACATAACCGCGATAACCAAACCAATAGAAGTTGTATAATTTGCTGCTATAATTGTGCAAGCGCCAAGCAGGCCGAGAATAACCGGTGTTTTACGTGCTTTGCTAACAGATACACCTTTCTTTACCATCCAGTCCGACCAGTAGCCGCCAACGAGAACCCCAATTCCGGCCGCAATATATGGAACCGACCCTACAAATCCTGCTTTTAATAGCGTGATCCCTTTTTCCTGTACCAGATAGCTTGGAAACCAGGTCAGAAAAAAGTAAAGAGTCGATGTAACGGCAAACTGTCCTATGTAAATGCCCCAAAATTGTCGGTATTTAAATAGGTGCCGTGCTTTTGACCAGGTAATTTTCTGCCTCTCTGGCACCTGATCCGCCAGGCCGCCGCCGTCCCGAATATACGCTAGTTCTTCCTCATTCACATACTTGCTGTCTTTTGGTTCCCGGTAAAATGCAAACCAAACCGCCGCAAATAGAATACCGATCACCCCAGTTACTAAAAAAATAGACTGCCAGCCAAATGAAGACAGCAGCCAGAATAGAAATGGCGTGGCTACTGCAAGCCCAACATATTCCCCTGCTGTATAAACACCTGTGGCAAGCGCTCGTTCACGCTGAGGGAACCAGGCAGCTACCACCCGGCTGTTGGCCGGAAAAGCCGGTGATTCAGAAAGCCCAAGACCGAGCCTCAGCCCAAACAACGTCCCAAAATTTTTAGCGAACCCTTGAAAAAGTGTAAAAAGCGAAAATAGAATCAGGGATACCCCATACACCAGCCGTGGTCCAAATCGGTCAATCAGCCAGCCGCCCGGTATTTGCATAAATGCATACGTCCAGCCGAAGGCAGATAAAATGAGCCCGAGCATGGCCGCATCGAGTCCAAGATCATCCTGAATAGCAGAAGCAGCTACTGCCATGTTGGTGCGGTCCAAATAATTAATAGCGGTACCAAAAAACAGCAGTGTCAACATGATGAAACGGGCACGGGTCGGTTTCTTCTTACGAAGAGGTTCCGGCAATGTACTATGTTTCAATGGATAACTCATTGTTACACCTCCAAAAAATTAAACGCTTACAACTTTGGATTACTTGTACAACCATTATTTTTTCAATAACCTGCTCGTACAGCCAAGGATTCTCTTCTTTTGACAATCCTTCAGCTACAGAAAATGAAATTCTAACCCCAAAATGTGTAAAGAGCAGCCTCCGGCTCGGAAAAACTGTAAATAATCGGTCGTATGTAAATTTAAACAGAACTTAAAAGAAAAACTGTCCTCCTCCCTTTCTTACAGTAGGAATACCTACCGAGATCCTTTTTAGAAACATGATATGTCACTTAAACCTTTACTCATTTCTTTCTAGAAGCCTCCTTATCATGAGAAATACAAAGTAATCATTTGTTAGTTTTGTTAGATCGATCTAATTAAGTTACTAGATCGATCTAATAATGGAGCGACACTACCCTGTTTTTAAAAAAGACAGAGCAAGTTAAGTAAGCGCTTTAATTGTATTCTATCTTAATTGTTTGAAGATTACAACGATCTTTTTAAGTTTTAATACACCAAGTTATTCTTAACCTATAATTTGAATCATCAAAACACCCCTGTTGTTAGAATATGTTAAACAACTGGGGTGCCTTTCATTGCCAAATTTCTCTTTTAGTGTTGAACTTATTTTTTTCCAGAAGATGCGCGCACAAATAACTCAGGTTCTAGTATGATTCGCTCTTGATCACGCATATGGTCTTTAATCCGTTTATGAAGTAAATCTGCCGCGTTCATACCAATATGCTTCGGAAATGCTTCAACAGTTGTAAGGGATGGATAAAAAGTTTCCGCTTCTAATACATTATCAAAGCCAACAACCGATAAATCCCTGCCAGGCTGAAGATTTAATTCTCTCATCCGCTGCATTACACCAAAGGCAACAAGATCATTAAAGCAGAAAACAGCTGTTGGCGGGGCTTCGTGCTTTAAGCTTGTATCCAGTGTTCGTGCGCCGCCTTCCCGCGTGACGGGGCTTTGAAAAATAAGTGATTCATCAACAGCCAGTCCCGCTTTTTTATGGGCCGCTGCGTAGCCTTCAAATCTTTTTTTCCAAGCAGATGAATCAGAAATTCCTCCTAAAAAGGCAATTCGGGTGTGACCGTTTTCAATTAAATGATCAATGGCCATCTCTACTCCTTTTTTATAATTAATTCCAACATAATCGCAATGCAGATCAGGAATTTCACGAACAGCTGTTACGATCGGAACATCTAACTGAAGAATTTTGCCAATGGATGCCGGCGAGTTATCAGACACAGGACATAAGATAACACCGCCTACCCTATGCTCTAACATCGTTGACAGCAAGTTGTCCTGCTTTGTATCTGAATCGAACGTCGTTGCCAGAAAGACGGTATACCCTTCTTTTTCAAGCTGATGATGCACACCTGTTAAAAATTCTGAATAATACGGGTTGGCGAAGTCTGTCACAACGACGCCAATCGTTGAAGAGCTTTGCGACCGCAGATTAGCGGCAATTCGATCATAAACATAGCCGAGCTCCTCCATGGAAGCCAGCACCTTTTTCCTGGTTGCTTCTGAAATGCTCGGACTGTTCCGCACAATTAACGAGGCAGTTGCTCGTGAAACTCCTGCATGGTCCGCCACCTGCTGCAGCGTTACCCGCCCGCTTTTTTTCATTCTCATCACCTGTCCGTTTCTCTACTATATCTACTATTATATCGGACACTTTTAATCCAACCAATAAAAATCACCCGCCAAGTTTAAAAGCGGGTGAAAGTCATTTCCATTATGAAAACCATTCAAGCGGTACAAGAACCAGTGAAGGGAATAGAATGAGCAAAATTAAGATGATCACTTCTACCAGGAGGAAAGGCCATATGCCCTTCATCAAGTCTTCGAGGCTGATTTTGCTGACACCGCACATGACATTTAATACCGTTCCAACCGGCGGTGTCAGCAGTCCAATGGCGTTATTCAAAATAAACAAAACCCCAAAGTAAACAGGATCAATGCCAGCTGCTTCAACAAGCGGCATTAAAACTGGCGTGAGGATCAAGATTGTCGGAGTCATATCCATAGCTGTCCCGACAAGAATAACAAGCAAATTAATCATGACTAACAATAGTAACGGCTTGTCCAAAAAAGGCCCCAGCATATCAATAACCATAGCAGGCAGATTTGCCACAGTAATCAGCCAGGATGAAACAAGTGCGGCAGCAACAAGAAACATAACCACGCTCGTCATTTTTGCCGATTGCACCAATACATGGTATAAATCCTTTAATTTCAATTCACGGTATACGACTATGCCTACAAATAATGCGTAAACCGCCGCTACAACAGCTGCTTCTGTCGGCGTAAAGATCCCGAATTTTAATCCTATAATAATAATAATTGGAAGGAAAAGAGCCCAGATACCATGACGAAGAGAAGTAAGCATTTCTTTTGCAGAAGCACGCGGCTGGACGGCCACATTATCCTTGCGGGCAACAATCGACCATGTAATGACCAGGCCGAGAGCCATCAACAAGCCTGGCACAATCCCTGCCATAAAGAGCTGTGTAATAGATACGCCGCTCGCGACGCCAAAGATAATAAAGCCGATACTCGGCGGAAGGACCGGTGCAATAATTCCGCCCGTTGCAATCAATCCGCTGGAACGGTTCACATTATAACCGGCTTTGTTCATCATCGGGATTAAAACTGCACCCAAAGCGGCTGTATCCGCTACAGCAGAGCCGGAAATACTCGCAAACAATAGTGCCGCGATAATCGCTACATATCCGAGGCCGCCTTTGATGTGGCCGACCATCGTCATGGCCATTTCAACAATACGGCGCGATAAGCCGCCCTGGTTCATTAATTCTCCTGCCAGCATAAAAAACGGAATCGCCAAAAGAGGGAAACTGTCTGCTCCGCTGATTAAGTTTTGCGCAATAATCTGGCTATCAAAAATGCCGAGGAAATACATTAGGATCACACTGCTAACGAGAAGAGCAAATGCGATAGGCATGCCCAGGGCCATAGCTCCAAGCAGAGAGCCAACAAATACACCGATCGTCATCCTTGCTTCTCCTCCTTTCTAAACAAATGATCTTCTTCATCGTACAATACGATCAGCTCTTCCGATTCGCTGGTTTTCGTCATTTCTTCTTCCGTCATTTTGTTAAAGAAAATTCGGTATAAATTAAAAATGCATATTACAGCCATAGAAAAACTTACAATGATCCCTGTACCGTATACTATCGCCATCGGCATGCCAGTAGCTGGCGCTGTACTGCCCAAATTAAGCATTGTCATCTTCCAGCTTCCATCAAAGATAAGGATAAGAACAAATACCATAAGCAATTCACTGATGATAAGAACTACTTTCTTAATCTTCGCAGGAAGCCTTTTAATCAGCATATCTACACCTAAATGATCTTTGTTTTTAAAAGCGCCAATTGCTCCGAGAAACGTCAGCCAGATAAAGAGATAGCGCGACATCTCTTCTGACCAGGTAATTCCTGAATTAAAAAGATAACGAAGAACCACATTGCCAAAGACAAGAACAACCATTACCGCTAGGGCGGATGCCATAACCACGTTTAACGAGTTCTCTAAAAACCTCTCTATTTTTTTCATGCATTCTCCTCCTTCCTGTGTAAAACAAACTCAAACAAAGAAAATCATTTCTTTATTTTCTGCTTTTTGGAGAAAGAAAGCCAAGGGACCGTTCCTTAGCTTTCTTTAACATACTTTATTTAACTTCGTTCATAATTTCGTCAACGAGCTCTTTGCCGACTTTTTCTGTGTATTTGCTGTAGATCTCTTTTGCTTTATCTTCAAAACCTTTCCGTGCTTCTTCAGAGAGCTCCGTTACTTTCATTCCTTCTTTTTCAAGAGCTGCAAAGGCTTCTTCGCTTTCTTTTTGATTCAGTTCACGCTGATAGTCTCTTGCTTCCTCAGATGCCTTTGTAACAATTTCTTTTTCTTCATCGGACAGTGTCTGCATAAATTTATCACTGATCATAAAAACGCTGGCATTGTAAATATGATCTGTTTTTGTTACATATTTTTGTACTTCATAAAAATTCCCTGTTGTGATATTGCCCGCAGGATTTTCCTGTCCGTCTACGACTCCCTGTTCAAGTGCCGTAAACAATTCTGTATAAGGCATTGGAGATGAGTTTGCGCCAAGTGATTTCCATAAATCAACATGAAGTTCATTTTCCAGTGTTCTAATTTTAAGGCCTTTCACATCTTCAAGGGATTTAACTTCATGCTTATTATTCGTTAACTGCCTGAATCCATTTTCCCAGTAATTCAATCCAACAATTCCTTGGCTATCAAGCTTTTTTAACAACTCAGTTCCGATTTCACCATCAAGCACTCTGTAGGCTGTTTCTTCATCTTTAAACAAATATGGGAAATCAAGCACTTCAAATTCTTTTACAAAAGAAGCGATAGGTCCTGATGACATGGTCGTACCTTGAATAGAATTCATTTTTAAACCTTCAAATACCGCCCGGTCGCCCCCAAGCTGCCCGTCTGGGAACACTTGAACTTTAATAGATCCATTCGATTCTTTTTCCACAATTTCTTTAAACTTATCAAGGCCTTTTGTTAAAGAGCGGTCTTTTGATGTAGCCACTGCCATTTTCATTGTTTTAACTTCTGCTGATTCACCACTACCACTGCTGCTTGCGCCAGAACATCCTGCTAAAATCATCATTACTGCTGCAACTAACCAGATCACGCATTTCTTCATTTCCAAACCCCCTTATTTTAATCAGTCAAGACAGCGCTTTCAAAAGAAGTTTTTTTAGATCGATCTAAAAGTAAACAAAAAATTTTAGATCGATCTAATTAAACGCTAGACAAAGTCTTTGCTTCTTTTTAAGGTAGCTCCTTTATGAAAGCGCTATTTTTTCTGATTTTAACTTAGTATTCTGAAAATTGCAAGATTATTTTCCATTATTTCTTTTACTAGTGGGTTGTCTTTTTCTATACACAATATATTTGTATTTCAGCTAATTAAATTTAGGCTGTACTATATCTTTATCGTTTACTTTCTGTGCTTATTTCTGCTTTCCTTTCGCTGCTTATCTGATCGTTTCCTATTATTCACAATTGTACGCAAAGAAAAAGGCCGAGCGGAAACTCGGTCTTTCTCAAATACTTTTCTAAAATCAGCGGCGATTTCTGTATTTTTGAAAAGGCTGACCCCGCTCATAACACGCCTGGCAGATGCTGTACGGGTAATCCCAATCCAATTTTCTGCCGCATTGCCGGCATTTTTTCACGACCGCTTTGATGTTGTGGCTCAGCCAGTAATGAATATCATCGGCAATTTCTTTTTTGACCCGTTCCCAGTAATACGCCTCAGTCGGCTTATTTAACCGGTATAAAAACATTAAATGCAGCTCTACTGATTTATAGGAAAGCTCCAGTTCTTCTAATGTTTCTTTTTGAACAAACGGGTCCGGCATGTCAGTCCGGTTTACTAAGGACATGAGCACCCGCTTCCATTGATCCGCTAAAATGTCTTCATAAGCGGAAAAAGGAATTTGCAGATAACTATATAAATCCTCCATGCTGAACCGCTGCTCGATCGCTGTTCCTCTCACCAGGCTGTACAAATATTCTTCCTGGGCAAGTGAGGCTTTTTTTGTACCTTTTGGATTTTGGAATTCTTTCCATAATTCGAAGAAAAGTCCTAAATCTTTATAATAACGCTTGAACCGTTCCAATACACTGCGGGTTGGCGCCACCGTGAACACCTGGATCGGCACATCTTTTCCTTCAAGCAGCCGTTTCATTCGCTTTGGATTTTCCATAAACACAACTTCACCTTGTTCAAATAATCCTTTGCGCCCGGCCCGGCCGGCAATTTGCTTTACTTCCTGCGTAGTCAGTTCCCGGCGTCTTTTCCCATCAAATTTTTGGCTGCTCATTAAAATAATTCGTTTGATCGGAAGGTTCAATCCCATGCCAATCGCATCTGTAGCGACTAAAATGTGCGTAGCGCCAGCATTAAAATTCTCCATTTGACGCTGCCGGGATTCAGGCGGCATGTTTCCGTAAATGACACTGACCTTGTGTCCATCTCCTTCCAGATTCCCCGCGATCTCAAGCACCCGTTTTCTCGAAAACGCAACCAGGGCATCTCCTTTTTGAACGTCCTTCAGGCGGAATGATTTTTTCCGTACCAACAATGGCAGTTCACGCTTGTATTCCCGCACTTCTACATCCGCTTCTTCTCCCAGCAGGCCAAGAATCAGCTCTTTTACATTGGGACTGCCGATAATATGAACTTCCCGGGCATTTGCTTTAGTAATACTGCGGAACCAGGAAAAGCCCCTCTCTTTATCAGCAATCATTTGCGCTTCATCAATGACGACAATGTCATAATGACGGTTTTCTTGAAACATTTCAACTGTGCTGGAGGCATGTGCAGCTCCTTCTGTCCGTTTTTCTTCTTCCCCCGTTTTTAAATCACACGGGATCCCGTCTTTATTTAGTTTTTCATATACCTCGAGCGCCAACAGGCGGAGCGGTGCCAGGTAAAGACCCGATGGGCACGCTTTAAGCCGCTCCAGCGCTGTGTAAGTTTTTCCGGTATTGGTGTCGCCAAAATGAAGAATATAGCGGGTATTTACCTTTTGGGCCGGTTCATACTCTTCGCCAAAAATGTAGGCAATCCGATTTTTTCGTTCTGCTTTTTCCCGCTCGGCCCGCTCTTTTTCTTCCCTTCTTTTCTGTTCAAACTGCTTCCATGCTTCATTGATTTCTTCCGGTGTCTGCGGTGTAGCGAGAACGGAATCAACTACATCTTCTTCCCACTCCCGGAAAAACGATTCTGCACAATCTTCTAAAAGAAAGTTAATGTCTTTGCTTTTTTGAAATACACGGTATGACCAATCTTCTCCCGTTTGCTGCTCATAGAGGGTTCCAAGTTCTTTCGGAAGCTCCGCAAAAATAACCTGTTTAAAATCTTTCGTTACATAAGATAAAATCAGTTCATAATAAGCATCCCAATAGGTTTCGTGTGTCCAGTCATCAAAATCAGGGTATCCGGGTGCTGTCCTTCCGGTAAATTCCGTTAAAAAAGAAGCGACCATGGAATAGTATTCCGGATGAAAAGCTCCCGCTTTATGCAGTGTGCCGCTTTCATCTTCTGTGAAGCGGACACCGCTGTTTAAATGCTGCTCGAGTCTTTTTCCTGCATACTTTCGGACATATAAGTAAAAGTACAAATACTTTTCTTCCAAGAGGCGGCTTACAGCAGGAAGAAGAAACTGTTTATTCCAGCTTCGTTTCATCTGCTTCTGCTTTTGCTTTTTCTTGCTGCTTTGCATGTTCTGGGTAATCAATACCCACGTTTCCTCGTACTCGTCCCGTACCCACTCCGCCGCATCAAACGGTTCAAAATGAGCCAGCACCTGGTAAAAAGATTTCTTCAACTGGTTCAGTGATAACTCGTCCACCTCAATGCCCATCGAACGGAGATACTCCATTTTCTCAGAACGGCTGTATGAACTAACGAGCCGCTGCTTCCATATATCTGACCACACTTTATCCAAAAACAAAGCCCGTTTTTGAAGGTATTCATCGAGTGCAGCGGTTTCATTGTGTTCTATGAATTCTAAAATATTGGTGTGTATTTGTTTTTTTGTGCTTTCGATTGCTTTTTGATGATGTTTCTCGATGCCCTGCAGTTCCGCAGCCACGACAATCAGCTTCCTTTCCTTTCTCTCTCTTGTTCATCATACCATACCAGCCCTTTCCTTCTTTAGCTTTTCCTGTTTCCTCTGGTTCATTCTTCTTTAGAAAATAGAAAGAGATGAGAATGTGATAAAATGCTTCGTCAAGATGGAAAGGGTGCGTAAAGAAAATTCCCTGCTTTACAGGCATAATAAACCTTCTGTATGGACGGCAGAGTCTTTATGATTTTTAAGAACCGAATAAAAAATGCTTACGGACAAATAGTATATGTATACGACTTAAAAAATCCACTGACTGTGGTGATCGAAAGCGGGCAGTCAGATCGCTGCAGCTGATTGATTCCTTCATTCAGAAAAAACGAACAGTTTAGGGAGAAAACAATGAAAGTTACAGGCGTTTTTTTATTTATCACTACTGCGGCTTCTGCATTCTGTATCATTTTAGATATGCTATTAGGCTTTACTCTTTCCGAAGCATGGATGCATTTACTCGATCCGTTTTTTGTGATGGATATCAGCGAATACCTAGTGGTTCTTCTGTTTTTATCTATAACGATTGGACATCAAATCATAACCAAAAAGAACCAGCAAAAATAGCAACATTAGTTCCGTTATTTAGTAAAACGATGACGGATAAAAGCAACCATCAGCATCACTAAAGGCAAAATAATAAGGAGAGGGGCGGAAAAATACGATATCAAAATCGTAAAGCCTTCTTCTGAATGTTCAGCAAAATCCTCTGCAATGGCTACAGAAAGAAAAACCAGAATAAGACCCGCCGGCAAAATCATTTGCTGATGGTTTTTTAAGCGAAACAGATCAACCATTCCTATGACAGAAGCATATAAATAAATACCCGCTTTAAAAAAAACGGTAATGAGTAACGTCATCACGACAAGGGCATCCAAGCGCTGGATAAATTCTAAAAAGTTGATCTTTCCTACTGTAGCCAGTAAAGGAAAAGGAGATCTTTCCACTTCGCTGACCCCTAAAACCGCAATGTTTAAAGCAGCCGTATAACTTAAAATAAGGCCGCTGACGATTAATGAAGCGAGTCCGGCTTTTTTCACTGCCTCTGTGCGGTTTAAATAAGGAAACAGCATAGCAAAAACGATCGCTTCTGCAAACGGAAAGATGACAAGCAGTGGAGGAGAAAAAGTCGTCTCCAGTACAGGCTTCCAGCCATATTCTAATACAGGCTTTAAATTATTTGGATCTACGGTGCCCGTTACATAAACAAAAAGATTTCCGATGATTCCCACGAAAATCAGAAAAATCCCCAGTATTTCTGCTGTTCTTGCAAAAACTTCAATTCCCAGCAAAAGCACGTAACATATAGTCAGCACAAAAAGAATGATCACTACAAGCAAAGGAATCTCCGGCATTGTTGCCGTAATCAATACTTCACTGAATTCGCGCACATTTCTGGCGGAAATATACAAAAAAAGAATCGTATACATGAATCCGACGACCCATCCGATATAGGTGCCAAATATTTTCCGGGCATATGCAGTAAGCGGCAAGGAGGGGTAATAGCGAAACAGCCTATGATAAACAAGAAATAAAATTAACCCCGCGCTTAATCCTAATAAAATAGAGAGCCAGGAATCTTTTCTTGCTTCTATTCCCCGTGCCACGACAACCGCTGTGCCCAGCTCGAACATAAAGAGTAAGAGAAAAAACTGAATGCTGCTTATTTTCGCTTTTTCCATTGAAAAAAGTTCCCCCTCCTTTTGTTCAAACCTTTTCCTCATTCTAAGTAGGAATTTGTTCGCAGTCCTGAACGACGGATAGACGTTTTAACTTCTACTCTAACCTCTGTTTCAGGAAACCCTTCATCCTGCCATTTTTTTTTTATCTTTCTCCATGTTTTTGGATCTTTATGGTTGATGGCTTCACCGAATTTGAAAATGTCATTCTTTTTATTCTTTGCGTACGCTACGGTCTTGTTGAGTTCCCGCTCGATCTCCTGATCCAGCTGCTTTTCAAAATCAGTAAATGTTTTGTGCTTTGTGAGATCAATGGGGCATTGTACTTCATCAAATGACCCTTCTGACCTGACTGAAAGTTCAATGACTCGTTTATAATTTTGAATTTCAGCGTTTACTTTCGTGTTAGAGCGATCTATTTTAACAGTGACACCGTCTTTTCTCCCTTCACAGTCGAGCTGGACGATTGTTTGTTTCAAATCATTATTGATCCATGACACGCCCCGGGAAAGCTCATCATTCATCCACCCCTGCAGTTTGCCATCTTTAAGAACGCCTAATCCCCCCATTTCCAGCTTTGTTTCCGGAGAAATACCCTCAACATTTGACATTTTGTTTCCCTCTTCCGGGCTGCCAACAACCTTAAGACTGACTAATAGGCCTCCGCCCCATTCAATTTGTTTGATGACTTGATCTATGTTCAATGTATCGTAATCCCCCTGCTGATGTTCAAGGGCTTCCACCCCGCTGACAATGCGGGCTGCCGGCAGCTCTTCTAAAGGAGTAGTAACATGGAGAGCTTCTTCTGCCGTGTTGTCTTTAACCAGTAAAACGGGAAACTCTCCACGGAAATAGGGCGTACGGTCAAGACTGTCAAACAGTCCCTCAATCCCATCGGTTTTTGCTAACTCTTCCCCTATCACCATCGATTGAATATGTGCCAGAAAAAGCTCGTGCGGTGACTTTTTCTCTATTTTGCGAAGGGCATCTAAAATCGTGCTTCCTTCAGCTGAATAAGCAACAACAGGCATTTTTCCTGATGCCCCGTTTTTCGCCGCTGTGCCGGCTACTTGTCCTTCATTTATTACCTGGACCGTAACACGATAAGCGTTTTTCTCGTCATCGCTTCCTCTATCCACGCCGATTGCACTGACAATATCTAATTGTTGCACTTCCATACGCCCCCAGCAGCCTGACAGCAGCACAGCAGAAACAAGGATAAAAACAAAGGTAAGCGGCTTAATATTCATTAGGATCCCTCTGCGAATGATTTTCCTGGGTCTGACGATCTCTTGATGCCGGCCCAAGAGTATCCGTATTTCCCACTTTGGATACTTTTTTCTGGGCGATCAGCCTTGGGCGTGTAGACATAAACGGTTTTGGCACACGAATAAATGTATCTTTTAAATCCGTAAAAATAAGCGGAGCGAATGGTGTTAAATAAGGAACGCCAAATGAGCGCAGGCTGCTCATATGCGCAATGAGAATAATGAGACCAAGACCAATTCCATAAAGCCCTAAAGAAGAGGCTAAGATAATCATGCCGAAGCGAAGGATCCGTACAGCATCTATCATGGAGTGGTTTGACATTGTAAAACTGGCGATGGCTGTCGCTGCTACAATAATCACCGTGGCACTTGAAACAATTCCTGCTGATACAGCCGCCTCACCCAGCACAAGAGCCCCTACAATCGATACAGCCTGTCCGACCTGTTTCGGCATTCGCAGTCCTGCTTCCCGCAGAAATTCAAAGGTTAATTCCAGCAGCAGCACTTCAATAAAAAGCGGAAACGGAACCTCCTGCCGCTGAGCTGCCAGGCTGATCAATAAAGGTGTGGGAATAAGGTCTGGATGAAAAGACAAGAAAGCAATATAAAAAGAAGGAAAAAACAGTGTACTTGAAATACCTACTAACCGCAGCATCCTTAAAAAACTGGCTATGCTCCAATGCATATAATAATCTTCCGCCGACTGAAAAAACTCAATAAATGTTGCCGGCAAAATTAACGTGTGGGGCGTGCCGTCAACCAAAACCGCAATACGCCCTTCCATCAGCTCCCCCATCACTACATCCGGCCGCTGCGTGTTGTAAATAGTCGGCCATACAGACCTTGGACCATCCCGGATCCATTCTTCAATCGTATTAGAGCCGATCAATTCATCCACTTCAACTTTTTGAAGGCGCTCTTGAAGCTCGGTTAAAACTTTTTCATTTGCAATACCTTTAAGGTACATAATTGTGACTTCTGTTTCGGTAATTTCACCAATCTTTACCGATTCAACCCGCAGGTGAGCACTTTTAATTCTTCGGCGAACCATTGCAACGTTTGTATGAAGGGATTCAATAAAACTTTCCTGTGGTCCGCGAATCGACTGCTCGGAAGAAGGTTCCGAAATGGCTCTAGTTGCACCGCCTTTTAAAGGACAAATCATGGCCTGGCCCCATCCATCGAGTAAGAGAATGGTCTTTCCGGACACGAGACACTGGATCGTTTTGTTCCACTCTTGTGTTTCCTCGACTTCCGCGGCCGTGATCATCTGTTCTTTTATTCCTGTAAATAATGTGCCGGCGGACAAACTGTTTAATTTACTGTGATCATTCATGACTTTATCGATAATGAAGTTACCCACATGTTCTTTATCCACTAATCCATTGATAAAAATAACAGCGGCATCCCGCCCGGAGCTGTTTCCTATTTTAAATATGCGGACAATGATATCAGCGCTATAGCCAAGAGCGTCCTGAATGTTTTTAAGATTTTGAGCGAGACTGGTTTCAAGTTTCTGATGATTTGCATTCGATTCAGCCTCTTCGATGTATTCAAGGGGTTTTTTCTCTTTTTTTCTAATTTTATTCCACACTTTTTTCATTTCTAGCTTCACTCCCGCTTTACCCTTATATGACAGAGCTTTCACATACACCAACAGTATGCCAATTTTGCCAGCTTTTAATCCAAGAAACCCACCTCATCCCGAGTATAGACATACAAACAAAAAAGGAAAACACCTGATGAGCGGTGTTTCCCTTTTATGGATGAATCAGTGACGTTTTATTGTTTTCAAATCCGGCTGATTGTTTACAAGCTGCGAGGTTTTTATTTCCCAGTTCATCATGACTTCCTGCTTCTATGATGCTTCCAGTAAATTACTTGCTTCCCTTTCACAGGATTAACATGTTTCACCAGACTATAGTGTGAAAAGATTCTGCTTCCAGCAAAAATGTGTATGCAGCTCCATCAATACCGATCTGAGCTTCTCGTTCTTCTTTAAATGGGTTTTGAAGAATCACCACTTTTGTTCCATCAGGATTCTGAAAAGCAACCGTTGTTCCTGTCCACGGCCCCGCCGTTTCAAGGCGGCGGGCACCTGGTTCGATAAAATGCGAAAAATGCTTCATTACATAATATTCGGGATTAAAAAGGGCTTTTTGCTCCGTCACCTGAGCCGTGATCATCGCGTTTTGTTTCCACCCCCACGTACTTTTCCCTTCCGGCTCCAATACCATATTCCAATAAACATAAGCATTCACGCCGTTTACAAAATAATGCCGATACAAGTTAAATACGTACTGGGCATACTCCCATGTGTTTTGACCATCGCCGCACTCATTCTCCGTCTGCATATACCGCTTTTCTGGATAGCTTTGGACCGTTTGCTGAAGGGCGTATTTACCCGCCCACTGGTAGCCGACTCCAGCAACATACTGGGCCGCTTCCGGGTCACTTAAGGTCGGGGCGGCAATGGCATCGTAATCAGAGGCGGATTTCGCAAATAAATCTTCTACGATTCCATTAATCGTTCCCAGCCAGATCTCTGTTTGAAGCCCATGTTCCTTAAAAGCAGGACCTAAATAGTCTCGAATAAATTCACGCAACTGTTCCCCGGTCCAGACGCAGGATGGAAACTTTTGATCGGCTACGACTTCATTTTGAACGTGAACTTGATGAATCTTAATGCCTTCTTCGGCATAGGCCTGCACAAATTTCACAAAATAAAGCGCATATGCCTTTAAAATCTCAGGCTCCCAGCGGATGGTGCCGTAATTATAAGCTTTGGGAAACTTCATCCACGTCGGCGGGCTCCATGGGGAAGCAAACAGCTGCAAATCTGGGTTTCGCTTTAATGCTTCTTTAATATATGGAATTAAAAAGCGGCGGTCACGTTCAATGCTGAAGTGTTCCATTACGAGGTCGTCTTCTGTTTCATTGTGGCTGTACCATTGAAGCGCATAGTCACTCGCACCAATTGGAAGCCGGCAAATCGTGAAGCGGCAGTCGCCTTCCGGTGAGAAAAGCGCATCGTATACTTTGTGCTGCTCGCTTTCTGTCAGCCGCTGAAGGGCGTGGTAGCCGAGTTCATTAAAGCAGCCGCCGAACCCTTCGATAACGCGCTTGGCTTCATCGGTCACTGTTAAATTAACTGAAGTTTCCACACCTTGCTCCGGCTGCTTTTCCTGCCAGTATTGTTCACGTGTCGTAGCTATCCACTTTATGTTCTGCATGCCGTCTTAGCTCCTTTATTCAATTTCCAACACTAAAAATGACCACGGCTCTATTAACATCTCCTGTCCTGTGTGAACAGAACGGCCTGATTGGAGTTCCACTGCCATCCCATACGGAGACGACAGCGTTTGAGGCTCCCAGGAATAGTTAAATACATATTTAATCTGCCTGCTGTCCTGGTTGGTTCCGCTCTTGATAATGAGCGGGAATGAATAATTCTGCTCAATTCCCCAAAGCCCTGCCTGTTTTATTGACTGCTTTAAAACGCCGGACATGATCTCGCTTGAAACAATGCAGCCGATATAGGTTGCATAGCCTTTTCCATATTTGTTTCCAGTAATCGCTGCATAATCGCCCCAGGCCGGGTGATCGTAACGGGCTAGTGTTTCCGCTGTCGCAGGAACCAAAAGCTCCATCCATGTATGCACGTTATTTTGCTCCGGTTCAGCTTCATAGTCATGATCAGCCAGCTTTACGTTTTTCGGTTTCACAAACATTTGATAATGAACACCGCAGGCTTTTTCAATCAAGCCAGGCTGCATGGTGGTACGGACTTGCAAATGTTCATTTGTAAACCCGGATTTAAACGTGAAGACAGCATGCCCCCCGTTCTCTATATACGTATTTAACCGTTCCAGCAGTCCGTCCGGTGCCGCGTACAGGCATGGAACAAGAATCAATGAATACTCCTCAAAACGATCAGTTCCCGGATGGATAATATCGCATTCCATATTTAACTTATATAACGCATCGTACATTAGCCGGACAATGTCGTTGTAGTTTAACTCTGTTTGGTGATGAAACGGAAACCACTGCATGCCTGTCAGTGATTCATTGTTGACGAGAATCGCAACTTTATTATTCTTTTTTAAATTCACCAGTTTTGGAGACAAGCGCTCGAAATCGGCTCCGATGGTTTTCGCTTCGTTGTACACCGGGTTCGGCCGCAGATCATGGCTGAGCAGCCCTTTCCAGTATGTTTCAAACGAGTTATGGATAGAGTGCCAGTGCCAGTAAGCAACCATATTCGCACCAGATGCAAGGTGGCTGAACGCCTGCAGGCGCAGCTGATTCGGGTACGGCGTCCAATGGGAAAAAGCCTGTGCTTCTGTTTCTAAAACCAAATAGTTTTTCTGCTTGGTAGAGCGGGCTATGTCTCCGCCGAATGAGATTTCAATGCCGGTTAAATCATCCTGTGTAGGATGGTAAATATCAACGCCTGTTATATCGAATGGCTCTGAGGCGGTGAAGTGGTTTACATTTGGCTGCACGCCAAACGAATAGCCCCGCCATTCAAAATCAAAATTCTGGGTAATAAACTGGTCCGGCTTTCGGTATTCTTTTACAATGTCGACCTGCCACGCTAAAAACTGGTCAACGAGCCCCCGCTGAAATTTTGAGAATTCCCCGCCAAGGCTTCCATTGATAGTACCGACAACAGACGGCATATCCTCCCATGCATTCACTTTGTTGCTCCAATAGGCTAACCCGAATTCTTTGTTCAGCACTTCTGTCGTTTTGAATTTTTCTTTTAAATATTTGATAAACTGCAGCTGTACATTTGGTCCGCTCGTGTCATAATGTTTCGTCTCGTTATCAATCTGGTAGCCAATCACAGCCGGGTGGCCGCTTACCTGTTCCATTAGCTTGCGGATGATCCGTTCCGCATAAAACAAGTAAACGGGGCTGGTGATGTCCATAATTTGGCGGGCTCCGTATTTTCCTGGCCCCTGTTTTGTTTCTGCCAGTACTTCTGGATGCTCTTTGACCATCCATGTTGGTACCGCATAAGTTGGTGTCCCGACAATCACACTGATCTCCGCTTGATGCATCGCATCCAGAACACGACTGACTGAAGTAAAGTCGAAAACACCATTTTGCGGTTCATGCGTGCTCCAGGTAGATTCCGCAATACGCACCACGTTAATCCCGGCTTCTTTCATCATTTGAATGTCTGTCTGGAGCCGTTCATAGGGCATATATTCATCGTAATAAGCAACACCGTAAAGCAGCTTTTCCATCTACGCTTCCTCACTTTTCATTATTTAATGGCTCCATCTGCAATGCCTTCCAGGATGTATTTCTGGAAGATGGCATAAAAGATAATCACCGGAAGTGCTGTCAGCACAAGCGACGCTAGAATTTTCGGCCAGTCTGCTGCGTATTGGCCGAATAGCATATTGATTGACAGCATTAATGTGTAGTTGTTTACATCTGTCAGCATAATCAGTGGCAGCAGGAAGTCATTCCAGAGCCAGAGAACATTTAATACGAGAATTGTTGCTGTAATCGGTTTTAAAAGCGGGAAAATAATTTTTGTGAAAATTTGAAAATCATTGCAGCCATCAATTTTAGCCGCCTCTTCCAGCTCTTTTGGAATGGCTTTAACAAATCCGTGGTAAAGAAACACAGCCATATTTACGCCAAGACCGATGTAGATCAGGCCAAGACCGATTAACGAGCCCTGCGCACCCACTCCTTTTGCGATTTGGCTGAGCGTGATCATAATCGAATGAAACGGAACGAGCATAGAAGCAATAAACAGCATAAAGATAAAATTGCTGAACTTTCCTGATGTGCGGGCCAGCTTATAGCCGGCAAGAGAGCCGCAGATCACAATTCCGGCAAGGCCGATTACCGTTACGATGAGGGTATTCACTGCACTGTCGAGCAGGTTGAGCTCTTGAAAAACACCAATATAATTATCAAAAGTGAATTCTTTAGGAAGAGCCAGAACTGATGTGAAAATTTCCGCCTGCGATTTAAAAGAATTAATCACAGACATATAAATGGGAAAAAACGAGACGACTGCGAAAAGAATCAATATGGTATTCACTGACCATGAAGCCGCTTTGTTTTCTCTCATTACGCTTCAACCTCCTTGCGTTTCGAAATACTGACTTGAATAATGGTGATGACAAGAACAACGAGGAACAAAATCATTGCTTTTGAATTGGCATAGCCAAAACGGAAGTTGTTTGAAAAAGCTTCCTGGTAAATGTTCAGTGCCATCACCTGCGTGGATGTTCCCGGTCCTCCTTGTGTTAACGCATAAACGACGTCAAACACTTTAAAGGCACCATTCAGCGTCAAGAACGAGCAAATCGTAATCGCATGCATAATCATCGGAAGAACAACGTGGCGCAGCCGCTGAAACACATTGGCTCCATCAATCATCGCTGCTTCCTTCAGCTGTTTCGGTACTCCCTGCAGTGCTGCCATATAAATGATCATCATGTAGCCAATTCCCTGCCAGAGCGATACGATTACAATGGAATAAAAGGAAACGTTCGGATCTCCAATCCAGGCCTGATCAAGAAAGGAAAAAACAGCTTTTTGAGAAAGCTCTGGAAATACATTTGAAAAAATAAAAGAAAACATAAACGAACTGATAATTAAGCTGAGCATATTTGGCATAAAGAAAATGGTCCGGAAAAACCCTTTTGATCTTACTCTTGATTCAATTAGCAATGCCAGTAACAGTGCGATGATATTTTGAATAAAGAAAACGACAATGGTGTATTTTAGAGTAAAGAAAAAAGAATGACGAAACGCTTCATCGTCTTTAAATGCTTCAATATAGTTATCAAACCAGACAAAATTATAAGAAGGATTTAAGCCATTCCAGTCTGTGAAACTGTAAACACCTGCTCCAACCATTGGAATAAACAAGAAAACGAAGTAAAAAACAAAGGCAGGAAGAACAAATAAAATCAGGCTTAAATGACTGCTTTTCGTTCTTAATCTTTTTGCTTTTCTGTGTGCGCTGACTGAGGTTTCTTTTTTGTCATTGATGGCTTTAACCGTCATGCCCGTTCAGTCCTTTCCCTCTTCTATATAGGGAAAGACAGCTGTGAGCTGTCTTTCCACTACCCATTATTTGTTTAGTTTGTTGTATTCCTGCCATGCCTGGTCAAGACCTTCCATCACTTCTTTCTTCGATGCATCGCCTGCATAATAGCTTTGCATTAATTTTTCAGAAGCTGATTTCACGGCAGCCGGAATTAATGGATCCTGATAGACTTTTCCTTCTTCTACATATTTCGTTGAATCTACAAGCCACGGGTAAGGCTCAAATGTATGAACATCTGAAACCGGATTAAAGCCAAGGCTTTCATAAAACTCACTCGAGTCCTGCTCATCAAGCACATAGTTCACAAAGTCCTTCGCTACCTCTTTTACTTCACTTTGTTTTGAAACGGCCAGGGATGTAGATGTACCCAGATTAATCAAAGTGGCATTTGGGTCATCATTAATAGGTAGCGGCGCTACCCCAAAGTTAAAATCAGGGTTAGTAGACATTAACGATTCTGCCATCCATGGACCCTGTACCCACATAGCTGCTTCACCTGCGGCAAAAGCAGCTGCTCCCTGATCCTGCCCGACTTCAAATGGACGATCGGTGCCATGTTCATGAACCAGATCGATAATTGGGAACATGTCATCTTTTAACTCTGCAAATGACGCTTTGTCTTGATTCATTTTCTCGACAAATCCTTTATCGGTCGTGCTTTCCAGCGCTCCAACCGTCAATGGCAGGAATAATTGTGGAATGTAAGAATCCTTGTAAGCATTAATAAATGGTGTCACACCTGCATCTTCAAACTTTTTTACAACCGCTTTCATTTCTTCGAGCGTCGTTGGAAGCTCTACGCCGTGCTTTTTAAATAAGTCTTTATTGTAAATGTAACCCCATTGAAGCGTTTCGAGCGGTACAGCCAGCACACGATCATCCTTTGTTACCGCAGGCGATACCGTATCATACAGCTTTTCAACGAATGGCTCATTTGATAGATCTTCTAAGTATCCCGCTTTATCGTAAACAGGAATATCGTTGACCGCATGAAGCGCGAACACATCCGGACTGTCGCCGGAAGCGAGGCGGGTTTTCAATAGCTCGTCTGCCTCGTTTACACTTGGAAGCTCCAGTTTTACGGTTACGTCACGGCCTTCTTCTTCTTTTTGCTTAGCCACAAACTGGTCAATGTAAGTTTCATATTGTTCTTTGAATCGCGGCTGTCCAATAAATACTTTCAGCTCTACCTGGTCAGAATCACCAGATGACGAACCACCCGCGGAACTGCTGTCCCCGCTGCAACCTGCCAGCATTCCAGCAAATAAAACAGATACAATCGGTAGTGTAAGCGCTTTTTTCATTTTCAGCTCCCCTTTGCTTTTTTTTAATCATAATCGGTTTTTAACGCTTGGTGAATTGACAATATTAGCGCTTACATTTGTATTATGTTAATCTTTTCGCACCGATCCTGGTGAACTTCCATGGACTTTTTTAAACAGCCGGTAAAAATAAGAAACATCTTCATAGCCGATCATGCTGCTGATCGTTTTATATTGAAGAGTGGTTGTTTGGACCAGCTCTTTTGCTTTATTCATACGGTATTCGATTATGAATTCGGTAATATTGCATCCGAACTTCTTTTTAAAAGCGGTCGTTAAATACTCCTTACTGATATAAAACTTTTTGGAGATCATGCCGAGCGACAATTCGGGGGAAGAATAATTTTCTTCGATATAGTGCTTAATACCGTCCAAATTAATCCGTGTTTTTTGTCTGGCTCCTTCCCTTATTTTCTGAATAACGGTTTTCCCGACCGCTTGCACATTGATCAGTTCTGTTTCGATCGGGACCGCGGGATCGTACATAAAATCTTTTCGTTCAAACCCCAGCTCTTCTAGCGTGGCATTATGCTGTTTCATCACTTCTTCCATTAACACGAGAAACTGCTGGTGAAAACGGAAATGAAAGGCTTCATTCTGCTTTAAATTTTCGGGAAGCTCTGCGAGAAACTGCTCAACGGTTGATTCGAACTGTTTTTCATTCAACTCTTTTAAGGAAAACGCAAGTGTAGCATAAAAAGGATCCAATAAGGATGAAATGGCGGGCTGTTTGGAGGCAAACAATGGATAGCTGATCTGCTGCTGTTCCAGTTTTCGCTTTTCCATAATAGCTTTTCCAAGCGCTTGGTTGAGCTCTTCTCCATCAACAGGTTTTGGCAGGTATTCAACGGCTTTTGCTTTGATTGCCTGGCGTGTATACATAAAATCCTGATAGCCGCTTAACACAATCACCGGTATTTCCGGATAGTCGTTTTTTAACACGTCCAGCAGGCCAATTCCGTCTATTCCCGGCATTTTCATATCCGTTATGATAATATCCGGGCACTTCTTCTGTATTTTCTCAATAGCCTGTTCCCCATTTTCAGCTTCATCCAGCTGGCTGATCCCCCACAGCTCTTGATCCACAAGTGTTTTGACTGTATCCCGTGTCCAATGCTCATCATCGACAATGAGTAGTGTTGTCATGCTGCCACTTCCTTTTGTTTTGATGGAATTCGAATGGTAACCTTCGTGTAATAGGAGTTTTCGCTGTCCACATCAATGCCGTACTCTCTGCCAAAATATAGTTTGATACGCGCATCCACATTTTTCAGTCCAATGCTCCGCTGTTCAGAGAATCCCTCCTGTTGCAGTTTTTTTCTGACTTCCCGAAGCCGTTCTTCACTCATACCTGCTCCATTGTCCTCGATGGTAATTTCAATTTCATCGAAAATTTCCTGGATATCTATTTTGATGACCCCTTGCTCCACCTGGGTTTCAAAGCCATGCTTAAAAGAGTTTTCAATAATCGGCTGAAGAGACAAAAGTGGAATCAAGGCTTCGTTAATGGATTCATCTACAAACAGCTGAACCGAAATTTTTTCTCCAAAACGGACCTGCTGAATATATAAATAGTTTTTCAAATGGGAGATTTCTTCCCGAAGCGGTACAAGATCGCCCTGCTTATTGGTAATGTAGCGGAACATGAGCGCCAGCTTCTGTGTCATTTTATAAATATCGCCTGCCCCGTTTTTGACGGCCATCCCCCCAATTACTTGAAGGGTATTATAAAGAAAGTGCGGATTGATTTGCGCCTGCAAAGCCAGAAATTGAGCGTCTCTTGTTTCCAGTTCGCGCTTATAATTTTTTTCGATCAAATCCCGTATCCGGTCGATCATCTCTTTATATTTACGATGAAGAATACCAATCTCATCCGTGCGCTCCACTTTCATCTCTACACGAAAATCGGTTTCTTCCACACGCTCCATCGCTTTCGTTAACGAAACAATTGGTCTTGCCACCTGGTTTGATACTACTACGGACAATATAGCTGTTAAGATCATCGAGACAATCAAAATGAATAGACCAGACCGGCCAATATGCACAGCTCCTGTAAGCATCACTTCTTTCGGCACCATTTTTAAAATGGTTAATTTTCCATCCATGATCGGCTGCAGAAAATAATAGTTTTCTTTTTCAATCGCGTACGCCCGATGTTCGGCCCGCTCTGCCAATTGACGGCTGAATGCTTTTGTAAGATTGATATGGTCCGGATTGTAAAGCGCGTTCCCTTTTGAATCTAAAAGCAAAATGTGTTCGCCTTCGTTGCTTTTCAGGTTTTCTGCAATATGATCCATAAAAGAAAATGAAACGTTGATTTGAATTTTTCCGACAGCTCTTTGATCTTCAAAGCGGTAAATATACCTCTCAAAAGAAAAGCTGCCTGTTTTCTGGTCTACACCAAAAATAGCCTCTTTGTTTTGGGGCGGAACCGGTGAATCAAGATAAGGAAAAACGAAAAAGTCGTTGCTTTCTACTTTGTAAAGCTGGTTTTCTTCAAATGAAACAAGAGATGCCGAGGTCGTATCATCCCGGCCATTGAATAGTCCAAAAAGCTTGTCTTTTATGTACGACTGTCTGTTAAAAATGTTAACGGTATTAATATCTTCAACTGAGGAAATGCTGGGCACCAGCTGTTCATCGACAAGGGCATCAAATAAAAATTCATCATACCAGCGTATTTGCTCTTCCAGGTAACTGCCAGAAAGCTCCACTCTTGATTTGTTTGAACTAATTTCTGAGGATTCTACGGTTCCTCTTGAAATCTGTGTAGAAATTAACATAAAGATAATAAGCGGAACCATCATGACAAGCAGCAGTGTTCCCATTAATTTTCGCTGAATGCTGTTTAAAACCGTTAATTTAAAATAATGCCCCATCTCTTTTAGTACATGTTTCACATGGCACCCTCCCTCTTTAAATTTCTTTTATTGTAATCGTTCTCATTCTCATTGTGAAATAGATTTTTATGGAATCGTTCTTAAACCATGCTGTCACTAAATCAGCGTCTCACAAGCCCGTTCTCCAGCATGTTCCATCTCTTTATCTGTTCAGTAACCGAACCCCATCGATGCTTTTGCTGCTTATCTCTATCAGCTTACAAAGCAAAAAAGCCAAATCTTAAGCAAGATTTGGCTTTGAAAAATCAGATGAACTGTGTTTCCTGTTCATATTTAAAATCAACCCAGACGGCACCCTGGTCAGCCGAACGTACACAATGCTCAATCCAGCGGATGCCTTCGATTCCTGCGTCAATATCCGGATAAACAAGATTGTCCAGCGTTTCTTGATCACCGCGATTTTTTGCATCCATGGCAATCGCAAACTTAAGATAAATGTTTGCCCATGCGTCAGACAGGCCTTCTACGTGTAAAGCACCCAGGCGTTCATCTGCATTGCAAGTTTCGTCGAGGTAAGGCATCGCCCGGATCAGTGTTTGCGCAGGCTGCCCCTGAATTTCATATGATAGTTCGCCCGGCTTGCTGTCCCACCATTCCAGGCTTGCTTTTGAACCGACAATGCGAATTCGGTGGCCATCCATACACCCTGCATTCACAGAAGACGTCCATAGTCTGCCTACTGCCCCGTTTTCATAATGCATTAGCACATAAGCATTATCTTCCAATGGAGCCCTGCTGCTGATAAAGCTTTGACGGTCGCAAAGCAGTTTCTTAATCTTCATGTTGGGCAGGATTAACTGTGACATGTAGTACGTATGAGTCGAAAGATCACCTAAGACAAAGCTTGGCCCTGCAATCTTCGGGTCCACACGCCACTTTTGTGCATCGCTGTATTTATCCGCTTCATCTGTTGCATTAAAGCCATGTGTATACTGCAGCTCTACCATGCGGATCTCGCCAATATCCCCTTTTTCAATCATCGCCCGCATCTGCAAAACCATTTGGTTGCCGGAGAATCCATACGTGACGCCCCCTATTTTCCCTTTCTCTTCTGCAAGCTCTTTAATCTCTAGTCCTTCTTCAGTTGTGAAAAATAAGGGCTTTTCGCAGATTACGTGGAGACCTGCTTCCAGGGCCGCTTTTGTAATATCATAGTGCGTGCCGTTCGGTGTTGCGATAGACACGGCTTCAATGCCATCTTCTCGTTTCGCTTCCTCTTCAAACATGGTTTCATAATCCTCGTAGCAGCGGTCGGACGCTACACCGAGATTGATGCCAAATTCTTTTCCTCTGGCAGGATCAATGTCAAATGCGCCCGCCACTAATTGAAAAGCTGTGTTGTCTCTAAGTGCTCCCGTGCGGTGCTTGTACCCTACCTGGCTGAGCCTTCCTCCGCCTACCATTGCCCAGCGAAGCGGTCGTGCGATTTTTTTCTCTCCATTCAACATCATACATTCCTCCCTTTTATGATTGTGTTTTTTATTATTGCTGCAGAAAATCAATAAGCTTTTTATGCTTTATTTACTGTTACCGCCTTTACATGCTTAGTATAATAAAAGGGGAAAAAATCAAAAATACGCAGGATTGCTTTGTTGTTCATTATTCTTGCTTTTATGTAAGCGTAATCATAAAATGATTTTAAACACGATAAAAAGGAGTGATCCCGTGCTGCTGAATGAAACCGGGGTAGCGAAAGGTTCGCATTATTACTTTTTCACCCCTTCTGAAACTATCAAAAAACATTACTATCATTTAATCTGCTGCGGCCATTATTACTGCAATGCTGACTACAGTATTAAGCGGGATTACTTCCCTTATCTCTTATTGATGTATATTCGCAGCGGACAACTTCACGTAAATTATCGAGATAAGTCGGTGACGGCTAAAAAAGGCGATATCCTATTGCTTGACTGCCGTGAGCCTCATCATTATTACGGTTCTGACGGACTGGAATTTATCTATATACATTTTGACGGGCCTAACTCCCAGGAATTATGCCGCTATATTATGAAACAGCATGGGTTTTTCTTTCAGCACAAACGCAATATCGAGATCGGAAAGCAGCTGTACCAGATGATTTACACCTATCAAAATGAACAGGAAATGTCTGTTTCGGACTGTACGTGTACGATTTACACAATGATTAATAGCCTTTCTGCAAAACAAGAAAAACAGTATAATGAAACCTCTCCTGTCGATCAAGCCATTCACTATATTAAAGCGAATATAAACAGGCAGGTGACTTTAAAAGAAATTGCGCAGCATGTGAATTTAAGCCCTTATTATTTCTCCCATGTCTTTAAAACCGAAACCGGATATGCTCCAATCGAGTTTGCGACAAAAAATAGGATTGATACGGCCAAAGGTTTATTAAAAACAACGAGTCTTTCTGTGTCTGATATCGCCTTTGAAGTGGGCTACAGCAGCAGTTCAGGGTTCATTAACATTTTTTATAAGAAAGTCGGTTTTACTCCGACGGAATTTCGGAATCTGACTATTTGAGAAAGCAACTGAAATGTACAAGTAAACTGCAAAAAAGCACGTCAATGGCTATTGTTTTTAACCATTGACGTGCTTTTTTATCTGCTTATTCCTTTATCTCACGCGGTTATAAATATTCTTAACCGCTTCATCGATTTCATCTCTCGACATGCGCAAAGCTTTTTCAGAGGTGCCGTAGCCGATTTCCTGCTTTCCTTCCGCCAGCCCTTTAAAAATATCATCCGCAAATTCATCGACCGGAATCCCGAATGTATGAAGGCCTGCGCCGCCTAAATCTGTATTTACAGCTGGCGGTGCAACTTCAATGACTTGAACAGATGTTTCCGACAGCTGGTGTCTCAGGCTCATAGAGAATGAATGAAGCGCTGCTTTTGTTGCTGAATAAATAGGAGCGATGGCCATCGGTGTAAAAGCAAGGCCAGACATAACATTCATAATAACTGCATTCTCTTTTTTCGCAAAGTACGGAGCAAACAGCATAGACAGGTGAATCGGTGCTTCCATGTTTGCGGTGATTTCGTTGCTAAAATAGCTCCAGTTCTGAGCTGCATCTGCTTCTAATATATTAAAGCGCTGCTGAATACCTGCATTGTTGACAAGGACGTTCACTTCAGGATGCTCAGCCGTCACCCATTCAAATAAAGATAGCCGATCCGCTTCCTGTGTGACATCACACACGCGGGTGATGATATCAGGAAATGTTTTCTTTGCCTCCTGCAGCTTGCTCTTCCGTCTTCCGCACACAATAACTGTACTGCCTGCTTCAATAAAACGCTTCGTAAAAGCAAGGCCGATTCCCGAGGCTCCACCTGTAATGAGAACTGTATTTCCCGATAAATTCATCGATACCCTTCTTTCCTGTTTTTAATATGCTTTCATTTTACTCCTTTCTTTGATAATGCCAATTAAAAAGCCTTTCCTGTCGAAGGAATCTCCTTTTGTTCTGCCAAATATTCGTAAACAGAATTTCGTCTTAATGGGCACGTCTACATCATTACCCCATCAATGTGAAAGCCGCATCGTTTACTAAGCGGCAAGATAACATTATTAATAAATCTATCTCCCCTTTTTAATGTTCGTGTTTTTTCAATTATTTTTAATGATAACGTGTACATGAAGATGATAATTTCAAAAAACACGAACTTTTAGTTGACAGAAAAATAAATATATCCTAATATCAATATTGTTAGAAAACATGAATAGTACCGCTTACGTTCGTATATCCTCAATAATATGGTTTGAGGGTTTCTACTAGGATCCGTAAAATCCTGACTACGAATGGGTGTCTTTAGAGAACCCATTTGTAGTCAGGATTTTTTTATTGTTTTCTAAGGAATAAGGAAATAATTAAGAAAAAACCTATTTAGGAGTGTTCAAAATGGATAATGTATTTGATTATGAGGATATTCAGTTAATTCCAGCAAAATCGATTGTAAACAGCCGGTCTGAATGCGATACAAGTGTTACGTTTGGCAGCCGGACATTTAAGCTGCCTGTTGTGCCTGCTAATATGCAGACGATTATTGACGAAAAGATTGCTGTTTACCTGGCGGAAAATAATTATTTTTACATTATGCACCGTTTCCAGCCTGAGAAGCGGCTCGATTTTGTGAAAGACATGCAATCCCGCGGCTTATATGCCTCTATTAGTGTCGGGGTTAAAGAAGAAGAATACACGTTTATCACAAACCTAGCAGAAGAAAATCTTACACCTGAATATATTACGATCGATATCGCACACGGTCATGCCAATTCGGTCATCAATATGATTCAGCATATTAAGAAGCATCTGCCTGGAAGCTTTGTAATTGCCGGGAATGTCGGAACACCTGAAGCGGTGCGCGAGTTAGAGCATGCGGGCGCGGATGCGACAAAAGTGGGCATCGGACCTGGGAAAGTATGCATTACAAAAATTAAAACTGGATTTGGAACAGGCGGCTGGCAGTTAGCTGCGCTGAGATGGTGTGCAAAAGCAGCGAGCAAGCCGATTATTGCAGACGGCGGTATCCGTACACACGGGGATATTGCTAAATCCGTCCGCTTTGGCGCATCAATGGTGATGATTGGCTCCCTGTTTGCCGGACATGAAGAATCTCCTGGAGAAACAGTTGTCCAAGACGGAAAGATGTATAAAGAATACTTTGGATCAGCTTCTGAGTTTCAAAAAGGGGAAAGAAAAAATGTCGAAGGCAAAAAAATGCATGTGGAATACAAAGGCGCCCTGCAGGATACGTTAACGGAAATGGAGCAGGATCTTCAGTCTTCTATTTCTTATGCTGGTGGAAATAAGCTGTCCGCAATCCGCAATGTAGATTATGTAATTGTGAAGAATTCCATTTTCAACGGTGACAAAGTATATTAAAGCTGTTTGAAGAACACAGGCCAGCCAGGCTGCTCGGCTGGCCTTTTGTTTTACTTTTTCGCAGTCCCTCACTATCTCTTAATTACAGTGGCCGTCTGCTGAACACTTCGTGATGCCTTCCTTATCAATTTGAATGGTTACATGGTGTAGTTCGAATTCGTCATGAAGCAGCTTTTTCGCTTTAAGTAAAACATCCTGCCCATCTCCATCCTGACTTACAACCAAGTGGCAGCTGAGCGCTGGAAAATCAGACGTGATAGACCACACATGCAGATCATGGACTCCTTTTACTTCACTCAGAGAAAGAAGCTTTTCTTTAACCTGATCAATATCTACACTCAATGGCGTTCCTTCCATTAAAATATGAACGGAATCCCTTGTAACCCGGTACCCACTCACTACAATTAAAAGTGCCACGATCAAACTGGCAATCGGGTCAGCCAGATTCCAGCCAAAAAACATCATCATCAGGGCAGCTACGATCGCTCCAAAAGAACCGAGCATATCGCCTAAAACGTGCAAAAAAGCACTTCGAACATTTAAGTTTTCCTCTTTGTCACCTTTCATCAAAATAAATGCCGCTGCGATGTTCACGATTAATCCAAGTGTTGAAATGATGAGCATTCCAGAACTCATGACTTCCGGCGGATTCGTGATACGCTCATACGCTTCAAAAAAAATATAAAGAGAAATCACCATAAGCGTAAGACCATTTAAGAAAGCCGCCAGTATCTCAAAGCGTTTATAGCCAAACGTTTTTCGGTTTGATGCTGCTTTTTGCCCGATCGTTATCGCTGCATAGCTTAGGCCCAGTGCCGCTGCATCACTCAGCATATGTCCCGCATCCGACAACAGTGCCAGACTGTTCGTTAAAAATCCGCCTATTAACTCTATGATCATATAAGAAGTAATTAAGAAGAACGACCATTTTAGGGCCGTTTTATTGCTGCTTCCATGATGATGTCCGTGCCCATGTGAATGTCCCATGTTTTTTTTCACCTCTTATGATTAAAAAGCCTTCTCTCTACATAGTAGAGCTGACAGGTTTTCTTTCAAATACAAACCAGCTGATCTATTATTAGCTAGCATATGAAAGACCCTTCTCCCATGGTCTTGCTGCAGCGGAATTTCTCCCTTTTTAAGCAGATTCATTTATACCATTACACTGCAGGTAATCGTCTTTAGAATGAATAAAAGAACGATCATCTTCTTTTATGAAGAAATTACTATTTCATTACATTCTTGTATTCTTGTATATGTTCAGCTATATACCTGGCATCTTCCCCTACGCCTTGAAGAAGAGCCGAACCGCGCCGGTGCTGCCAGGGCAGGCCTAAAAAGTATAACCCTTTCACTGGTGTAACGCCTCTTTGATGAACAGGGTATCCTTTGTCATCGAGTACACCTTTTACTTTCAGCCACGCATAATCCGAAACAAATCCTGTGGACCAGATAATATTTTGCACATCAATCGTAGAACCATCCTGAAACTGTATAGCCGTTCCCTCCGCCCCGACCGTTCTGCTCTTTTGCATCACTGTTCCGCATGTCAATGCATGCTTTAATTCTGAGCCAAAAATAGGATCGCCGCTGCTGCGAATCTTTCTTGCTACCCATGAATCACGTGGAGCATCTAATACTCCTATTTTATCAAGCCACCAAAAAATACTCCTCTTTCCTATTTTCAACGGTAAAAATCGTAACTTTTGGCTGACAGATAAGTATGTTTTTCTTGTCTTAGACAGTTCTACTGCGATTTGAGCCCCGCTGTTACCGCCGCCTACTACCAGCACATTTCCCTCAGGCAAACCAGCCGGATTCTTGTACTGAGAAGAATGTATCTGGAGAACGTCTGGTGAAAGCTTTTGGGCAAAATTCGGAATGAAAGGTGTCTGGAAAGGACCAGAAGCAATGATAAGACTGCTTGCTTCATACGTCTGGCCATTTGTTTGGATGCATAAACGATCCCTTTCCTTCCATACACTTTCCACTTCTGCCTGCAGATGAACTGGAAAACGGAATTGTTCCGCATAACGTTTCAAGTAAAAAGCCATTTCATTCTTTGCAGGAAAGCCGTGTGGGTCGCCCTTCAGCGGCAGTCCAGGCAGGGCGCTGTACATTCTCGGTGTGAATAAGGTTAACGAATCATATCTGCTTTTCCACACGTCTCAAATATCCTCACTTCGATCTAAAAGGATAAAAGGCTGATCGAGTCTCTTTAAATGATACGCCATTGCGAGTCCTGCCTGTCCTGCACCAATAATGACTGTGTTATACATCCAACCGGCTCCTTTTCTTTCGTACACCTTCATCATTCCTTAGTTAAACATTCAAATAATCATTTGAACGTTTAGATACTTCTATTATAATCAAATTTTGGATAAACGTGAATATTCAACTATATATGAGAATGTTTTTGAAAGCAAAAATTCCACCAGAGCTCATCAGTCTCTTGGTGGAATATTCACAAATTTGTTTCTTTAATAAATTAAAAATTTGTTGCTGTTTGGTTATGATCTTTAGTGTTTCCCTTAGATTTTTTGCCCGGCTTTAGAACAGACAGCCCCATCGGCAGCAAAGAAACAAGCCCAATAACTCCAATTGTAACCAACGCCTTGTGATGTTAGGCAGCATTTCCGACGCCATGATCAGGATTGGCATTGAAAAAACAATAACAGGATAAACAAGGCTGCTTTTCACCTGCACTATGAAGATAGATGTGACCTGCTTGAACAAATTAGCCATGCTTATTTAAAAGAATTGATGGAGGTGCTCAACATTTCTTTTCATCTTCGAAATGGAAAAGTGAATAAAAAAATTTTAAAGTTATTGTCAGAGATTTAAACAACCTGAACATTCCTGCAGATTTTATATTACATTTTATCTCCTCTGCTTATATTAGAGTCGTAAAGTGGCGGCTGAGTGAAGATACCCGGTATTCTCCGGAGTATATGGAAGAAGTCATTACAAAATGTCCGATAAACGCGGTTGGCTACAAAATCAATTTCAAAGAAGAAGATTCGGATTAATGGGTAAGCCAGCTGTAGATTAATGTGTTTTAGGAGCTTATTTTACTTACAATGCATCACTTAAAAGTGCACCCCAATGGTTAGTTGTGTCTAACTTTTGGGGTGCGCTTCAATTCCATTTGCTGTTTAAGTTTGTCCATCTCTTGTATTCGCCGGGCAATATGCTTTTTTAAGTCCTCCAGCTCTATCATTTTACTTTTCAGTAATGTTTTTCGTTTACTGAGATTTCCGTTCTCAATTAACTCCTTAATGGCTGTTAAAGACATATCACAGCTTTTTAAAATATTAATTTTATTGATAACTTGAATTTTCTCACGGCCATAATATCGATAATTTGTTGAAGGATCAATGTAAGACGGCTTTAGCAGGCCAATATCACTATAGTAATACAATGTATTAACAGAGGTACCACATAACTTGGAAAATTCACCTATCGAATACATGCTATTCTCCTTTCAGATAGGACACCTCCAGTTTGGATTGAATACTGCTTTTCATTTCTTTCTAAGAGAATTCAATCAAAACCTTTGCGATGCGTATCAATATTTGTTAGTAAATTTACCCATATTTTCACTTTATCTAAACCATCTGCTCATAACAATAGATATTTCCTCGTGTTATTGGCCAGAGACTCCTCCTATTTACACAATAACTAGGTGGGGATTTATGCTGGTTTAAAACCGTTAGAAACTGATCACAAGTATTTTACGAGAAGGAAATCCAGAAGCCAAAATAAAAAACGGATTTTGGCTTTTTTCAGTTAGTTTGCCTTGTAGACTTCTATGTGGAAAATTATACAAAATAAGAAAATTGACGTGTCAGCTTTATTAAAAAGGGTGAGGTTTTTAATTTAACAAAGAAATTAAAAACCTCACTCTCTTTAAATCTTGCTCATTACGAAGAAAGTTTATCGTATAACCTGTTTTCGCAGTTCGCTAATCGAATAAAGGCCTTCTTTTTCATGCAGCTTTTGCATTTCAGTACTGCCTACTTTCGTAGCGGCATCATACTCACCAAGCACAGTGTCCATCATAATAAAAACTGCCTGATCGTACGCCATATTTTCTGCATCAAACCCTTTGATGAAAAACCTGAGATCCACCAATTCTGCTTCTGGGTCATACAGATAATCGAAATATACATCTTCATCGGTCAGTGTCAGCCCGTCAATCGAAATATGACAGCCCTCCCCAGACGGCTGGCGAAAAGCGATAATGTCGAAACCATTCAGATTTGGGGCTTGATCCACTAATCCTCTGACAACGGGAAATAATTCTTCCACACCGTCTGCACTGATGATAAATTCCCTTTTTCCGTTTATCAGATCCGCACTAAATTCAAATGCAAGATCCTTGTGCACCTTGCGCAATTTTTTCTCAAGCTGGTTAAGCAATGGCTCATAATTTTCTTCAGACAACTGGTAATAGTCCTGTTGTACTTCCTTAAACCATTGCCAAAACAATGCTGCCTGATCTTTTTTCTGAAACAGTCTTTTAATAGGCATTTTCCCTCATCCTTTTCACTATTTTTATTTCATCGTAATGTAAGTTCTCGAACGATACTTCCCATCAGCTGTTTTTCCTGCTTTACCTTCAGGCCGGCAGCTTGTATGTTCTCTATTGTTTTTCGATTAATATTAGCGCCCCACATCCTGACAGTAATGGGATTTATAATATCCATCAGCTTGCCAAGAACAACATGTTCACTACGCATGTGTTCAAGCATCAACACTTTGCCACCAGGCTTTAACACTCTCTTTATTTCTTTTAATCCCTGAACCGGATCAGGTACTGAACAAAAAACACATGCTGTAACGACGGTATCAAAGGATGCATCAGGAAAATCCATCTCTTCTGCATCCATCTCCATTAGTTTAACAGGAACCGGGGCTTTTTCTGCTTCTTCTTTGGCCAGATTTATCATTTTAGAACTGAAATCAATCCCTGTTACGCAGGTTACCGCAGAAGGATAAAAAGGGAGATTCGCACCTGTGCCAATCCCAACCTCTAGTACCTCTCCTTCTGCCCTTGCAAGCATTTCTTTGCGCCACAAGGGGCGGACCATTTTATCCATCGTGTTAAACACCGGAGCAATTCGGTTGTATCGTCTTTTAATGATTTCTGTTTGTTTAGACATACTGAAGCTCTCCTATCCTGGTCACTTTGTTAAGGAATTAAAAACAACATATAAAACACTTACTGCAAATTCAAAGGTTCTCCTGCAAAATGGACAAAGAACCGGGCAGTAATGAGGGAAATACCTTGTTAAAGAACAGCGTCCTATGTATATTCAATCATGCTTGCCTGGGCAAAGCGCAAACTTCTGCTTTTAGGGTGACTTCTCATTCTGCAGCTATCTGAACAATCTTTCTCATTTCTTTGATATAAACATATTCTCTGGCTTTAAATCGTTCATTCTCTATAGTCATTTCCCTTTTTCTCGGTTGACATATCGAAAAAAATCGATATACAATAGTAAGCATGGAACCAATCGATGTATTTAAGGCGTTATCAAATGAAACCCGACTTAACATTTTACACTGGTTAAAGGAACCAGAGAAGCACTTCCCTAAACAAGGCGCTCACCTGCCAAAGGAGGTTAGTATCAAAGGGGGAGTATGTGTAGGGGATATTCAAGAAAAAGCCAAAGCTTCTCAATCTACCGTTTCCCATTACTTAAACATGATGCAGAAAGCGGGTCTGCTTGAATCAGTTCGTTATGGTCAATGGACCTATTATAGACGAAATGAAGAAGCCATTCATCAGTTAGCTGAATATTTTAAAACAGAAATTTGAGTTGATTGATTTCTGTTTTTTTACGACGTTTTATATCGATTATTCTAGATATATAATTATAAAGATATTAAGGAGGGATTTATCTCGTGCGTTACTTCGCATATATACTAGCGTTATTAGCAGGATCCGCCCTTAGCTTTGAAGGAGCTATCTACGCTGAACTAGGGAAAGCAATAGGACAGCTCGAAACTAGCTTTTATAACTTCTTTATGGGCTCAATCATCATGGGATTATTATGGTTATTCTTTGGAAAAGGTAAACTTTCATATGCGGTGGAAGCACCTAAATGGTCCATACTAGGAGGCGTTCTAGGAGTTGTATATTTAACATCTATCGTGATTAGTGTTCCATTTGTTGGTGTTGGAATCACCATGGTTGCAGTCATTATTGGTCAATTGGTAATGAGTATGGTTATTGAACATTATGGCTGGCTTGGCAGCAAAAAAACCAAAATCAATAAAGAAAAAATATTTGCCGTTATTTCAATGATTATGGCGCTTATTTTAATAAACTAGGAGGCCTAAAAATGGGTATATTCATGATTCTATTCACCTTATTAGGAGGCATTACATTAAGCGCCCAATCGTCTATCAATGGAACACTTAGTCGAAAAGCCGGAACAATAGAAACGACATTTTTGACCTTTATCACTGGATCTATGTTTCTTGCCATTTTTATTTTGTTTTTTGGTCAAGGAAATGTGCTTGGAATACTAGAAGCACCCAAATGGCAATTAAGTGCCGCTTTTTTAGGTACGATGTATTTGCTTTTCACTGTCATGGCTGTTCCAAGAATTGGGGTCATTGCAACCAATATTGCTGGTATTATTGGTCAGCTTGTCATTGGTATGCTTATTGATCATTTTGGCTGGTTTGGCAGTTTGGTCATATCTTTTGATTTGAAGCGCTCTTTTGCCTTACTCTTTATGATCATTGCTCTTTATTTTATCTATAAAGGAAATAAACGCTCCAGTGAAGAAACCCGTGCATAACATGCTTGAATAATGAAAAACGCTGCAAACCGGAAAAAAGGAGCAGCGTTTTTTATAAGATCAACATATTTTTATTCAACTAAACTTTTCATTCGTCGAACAAAAAACGAGCCGCATTTTTAATGAAGCCCTTTTCTAAATTCCTTAATGCTTCGCAGGATTGATCTCCCTTCCCTGTCCTCTTCTAAGGTCACTGGGCCCCTTATACACCATTCCCTTGTTTCAATTCTTTGTATATTTTCGCCTTAATACTTCAAACAGGTATAGCCTATTCTAACAGAATGGGACTATACCTGTTTGAATCTGTTTATGCTTAAAAGAACAACGTCCCCCCCCTGTCTCAGCAATTTTGAGTAGTAATTTAACCATAGTGAGACCTTAAAAAATTATAACCAGCTATGTATTCAAGTTAAAAGAAAAACAGCCGATAAAACTAGTAGCAAAGCCTTGGTTAGCATTATATATTTTGTCTAAATTATCATCATTTTATAGTCATTTAGGAGGAAAAACATGAGGACGAAAAAAACAGCAAGAAAAGAGTTGTCTCAAAAAGGGAATCGCTTGTTCGCTGGATCGCTTAAAAATAAACTGATTATATCCTTTGCATTAATTTTGATTATTCCAAGCTTAATTATTGGCTCTCTTTCTTATGACAAAGCAAAAACAAGCATACAAAGAGAGATTACAAACAGTGCAGAAACCAATGTTCAGTTACTTAGTGACGTATTAGACGCTGCTTTTAAAGCAAAAATGGAGCAAACTCGTTTTTTAGTGAACGGGATGGATCAGGATTTATTTAAAGATCCAACTCACAAAACTCTTCGAAGTCAGCTTACTGCTTTCTCTGATACCACAGAAGGTGTCCTCTCTGCCTATGTTGGTACTAACGATGGAACATTTATAATGGAACCGGCTCTTGATACCCCAGAAGGCTTTGATGCTCGGGAGCGAGTCTGGTACAAACAGGCAATGGAACATAAAGGAGAAGCCATTGTCACATCTCCTTATGTAGATGCTTATACTGGAAAAATGGTTGTTACAATTGCCTCTGCTCTTAAAGATGGAAGCGGCGTTACTGGATTTGACCTTGAAATTGACTATTTAAAAAATATTGTATCCCAGGCCACTATCGGAAAAAAAGGATATCCTTTTATTATGGATGGTGATCAAAAAATCGTTTTTCATCCAACCGTAAAACCGGGTGAAACATTAGACAGCCAGATTAGTGGTCCATTATTCGCCTCCAATGAAGGGCATTTTGAATATGAATTTGAAGGTATTGCGAAGGACATGGTTTTCCTAACCAATCCAACGACCGGCTGGAAAGTGGCAGGAACAATGGAAGTATCCGAGTTTATAGATGCCTCTCAATCGATATGGAACAGTGCTTTATTGACTTTAGCTCTTTCCCTTATTGCTGGAAGTTTGTTTGTATTCTTTGTTCTTCGTTCTATTCTCCGTCCTATCAGCCGTTTAATGACAGTAACTGAAAAAGTAAGCAACGGAGATTTAACAGAGCGTGTAGATGTAAAAACAAAGGATGAGATTGGACAACTGGGGACAAGCTTTAACCAAATGATTGATTCTCTCCGCAGTGTTCTCATGAAGATTAATGATTCATCCCAGCATTTAGCAGCATCTACCCAGCAGCTATCAGCTGGCTCTGAATACACAGCCCAGACAACAAAAGAAGTAGCCGATGCTATTCAGGAAGTGGCATCAGGTTCAGAATCTCAAATGACCAGTACGGAAGAATCTGCAAAAGCGACCGAGGAAATTGCGAGAGGAATTCAGTATATTGCTGAAGGGTCTAATATGGTTTCGGAATCTTCCGTTACTGCATCTCAAAATGCTCAAAAAGGAAATGAAGCACTTGAACAAGTCACAGCACAAATGAAACTTATCGCTGAAACGGTAAACGGAAGTGTAGGGACGGTTAAGCTTCTGGAAGAACATTCTCAGGAAATTGGAAAAATCACAGATGTCATTACACAAATTGCCGATCAAACAAATCTTCTGGCGTTAAATGCTGCAATTGAAGCAGCACGGGCTGGCGAACAAGGAAAAGGATTTGCGGTTGTAGCGGAAGAAGTGCGGAAGCTGGCGGAAGAGTCCAAAAAGTCAGCGAACCAGATTTCTAACTTGATTAGTACCATTCAAAAAGACACAGCTAAAGCGGTGACTTCCATGGAAAAAGGCAAATCAGAAGTTGAAAGCGGCTATAGTGTAGTCATTACTGCAGGAGAAGCTTTCGAGCAGATTCTTGGGTCTGTTCAAAAAGTAACGGAACAAATACAAGAAGTTTCAGCTACTTCCGAAGAGATTTCTGCTAGTGCTGAAGAAGTCACTGCATCTGTTGAAGAAGTTTCCAGCATCGCCAGCGAAACAGCAGCCAGCGCAAGTCAAGTGGCTGTTTCCGCCGAGGCTCAGCTGCATTCCATTGAAGAGATTACAAAGTCTATTCATGAATTAAGCAAACTTGCAACCGACTTACAAGAAACAGTGAACGAATTTAAAATGTAAGAAATAGCTTAATGAAAATATACAGCAAAGGTGAAATCCGCTTAGGAGATATTTATTACCTCAGCAGCCAAGCAAAAAAGCGCTGTTCCTTGAAAATAAGGAACAGCGCTTTTCTTTTGCTCACTTCTCTCTTTAGCTAACAACTTGGTTATTAAAAAGAAATCTTTGAAATTCTCCAACTGCTTAGTATAAACTCTAAATTTTTGGGGGGCACACCAGTTTAACGTCCTACTTCGCTTTTACCCCGAATTGGGACACTTCTACTGTTCCCCCATCCCCTCAAGATTCTTTGACCCAAAGTTATCGAGCAATGCACGCACTTCATCTGTTGACTCTGTACTCATTAATTGATTTCTTAATTCACTCGCCCCTCGAAATCCTTTCACATATATCTTAAAAAAGCGATGAAGAGCCTTGAACGGCCGCAGCTCTAAATTTGAATATTTATCATGGAGATCCAGATGCAGCCTTAAGAGATCGAGCAGTTCCTTACTACTATGATCTTTCGGCTGCTTTTCAAAGGCAAATGGATTATTGAAAATACCTCGCCCAATCATAACCCCATCAACACCATATTGATGAGCGAGCTTTAAGCCAGTTTCACGGTCAGGGATATCTCCATTGATCGTCAAGAGTGTGTCTGGTGCCACCTGGTCACGAAGTTTTTTAATCTCCGGGATTAGCTCCCAATGAGCATCTACTTTGCTCATTTCCTTTCTTGTACGCAGATGAATGGAAAGATTAACAATGTCTTGTTTCAATATGTGTGTTAGCCAGTCCTGCCATTCGTCTACATCCGTGTAACCAAGCCTTGTCTTTACACTTACGGGCAATCCCCCTGCTTTTGCTGCTTGTATTAAATCTGCTGCAACTTCTGGGCGACGGATAAGACCGCTTCCCTTCCCATTCTGTGTCACATTAGGTACAGGACAGCCCATATTGATATCCAGACCCCTAAACCCGAGCTCCGCCATACCAATACTCATTTGCCGAAAGTATTCAGGCTTATCCCCCCATATATGGGCTACAATCGGTTGTTCATCCTCTGTAAAAGTCAAACGCCCACGCACACTATGTTTCCCCTCTGGGTGACAATAGCTCTCCGTGTTTGTAAACTCTGTAAAAAACACATCAGGTCTGGCTGCTTCACTCACTACATGGCGAAAAACAACATCCGTCACATCTTCCATTGGTGCCAGTATAAAAAAAGGTCGTGGTAAATCACGCCAAAAATTATCTGTCATATTCAAATTCAAATCCTCTCATCATGGGATACCAGGCCAAACCCTTATCCCAAAATTAAAAAGCAAAATGTCCCTGCTTCTTTTACACTTATACCATGCTTAAGCACTTTTTATCAAACTGATCGGAAATGTTTATTTTAACTTCACAATCTCTGTATAACCAAAATAATCTCCTGCTAAAATCCATTCCATCAACCAGCAAAATATGAAAAAACCTCTAAACGTTTTAGCTGCATCATTATTAGCAAGGACAGTGTTTGCATCATCCATTTTTCCAGTGTTTGCAGAAGAGACTGTCAACCCTGCGCTCGCAATAGAGTCACCGTTACAGGAAGGATCAGCACCATTCACTGATGTAAATGGGACAATCTACGAAGAAGCTGTAAAATTCCTTTATGACAATTTGGATATCATGGGTACAGATCAAATATTTGGAGTAGAACATCCAATTAAGCGAGCGGATGTTGCCGTTATTATGCACAAATACTTGGCACTTGATGGCCAGAGCAATGTCCCTAAAACGAATTTTAAATATGTGCCGGCTCGCGCAGCTCAAGCAGTGGCAGCTCCTAAATATCATGGAATTGTCAACGGCAAGTCGGGTTTGTACTTTGGAGCTGCAGACAACATTACACGGGGTGAAGCAGCCATCATCCTTTTCAGGTCGTTTGGCGAAGGGCGGCTTGGTGATGCTTCCGGAAATGAGGCATCGAGTAAATTCACAGATGTAACAGGCCGCTATGTAGAACCTGTAAACTTGCTTGTAAAAAACGTGGCATTATTCAGTGAAAATCAAACAAGAGATTTGATACAACGGAGAATTTAGCAAGAGGTCAATGGCGGGTAAGTTCAACGGATTCTTCTCCTTTGGCGAGAACCAGTTTTTCTTTCTTTGATTCCTGATCGACCACATACAGCTTGGCGTATGGAATGCCGCTCGGTGATACACCGGAATCGTAGTGTTTTAAAACAAAGCCTTTTGAATCTGTTTCCTCAACAGGGTTCGGCTGGCTTTCTTCTGTTAGGCCGCTTTTTGGTTCTTCATCTGCAGGCGAGTCTTTCACTGCCTCTTGGTCGTGAACGGGCGATGCAAATTCAGATGTATGGCTTTCAGGACTCTGTTGATGGTCTGGAACAATATCTGCCTGTCCACTTTTAAACTCTTCCAGCCCCATTTCCTCAGCTGTATAAAGGCCGCCGAGCGGAAACTGGCGTCTTAAGACGAGCACTTCGGCCACTTTAACGATTGCGGCACTCGGCATGGCATCCTAAATAGAGGAGCCGCCTTTCCCGCTATCTCGCTGTGAGTATGCATTGGTTTTAAAGTATTCGGCAAAGTTTACGAATGCCGTACATTTCCTTCAGATGGAATAAGCTCAAGCTCATCCCCTTCTCTTACTTCCGCTGCACAAGGAGCGCCGACATAATTGGGATCCTGGGCCGCTATACGAAGCAGGCCGTCCCCTATGGTGATAAAATTTGTACGTGCCCCCTGTCTCGTTTCGTATTTTTGAAACACAATATCGTCAAGAATCGGGTTCAGTTCAAACGTTTCGCAGACTTCTACGAAATGCCTAGCTTCTTCCTGTGTTCTTCCGTTTGGTCCGACAAAGCGGCTCCAGATCAGTGATTTCTGTTCCCAGGAAAAATCCAATGCTTTTTCCATTTTGATAAACAGTCCTTTAATTAAAGTATCCCTTTAGCAAAACAAGAAGATATTCAATCTATATAGTAAAAATCCTTTAACTTCAACCACGTTTCATACCAAAATGTTTTATGTTTTAAAGGTTTTTCTATTTTTATTCCCCCTCTATTTTTGATTATATATACTGTATCATTCTTGGTTTCCATCTTATCCCCAAATTTAAAAACCATTTCTAAACAGTCCTGTTTATACTGATTTTCTCTTTCATCGGACCATTCTGTTTTTTCAATTGAAAATCTTCTTTTCAAGTTTTCACCATCCTTATCTTCAAGGGTACATAGAATCAAGTTTTTTGTTGAGTTAGCCTGCCCGCTAGTTGAAGAAGAATTAAAATCGCACCAACACTTTAACCGGTTTTCTTTTTAGAAAAGACTAGGTCAAGAAAAACGAGTCCAAAAGATAAACCTAGGGAGTTAGAAACTATGTTATACAAATCGAATTCTACTGATTTAAAGATATAATCAGCAATATAAGCGAACCCACTAAGGAAAACAAAATAAGCAATAAATTTATACACTCTTTTTCTTATTTCGATCCCTTTCAATTTTTTCATATTGATAATTATCTTAATCATGAAATAAAAAACAGAGAGAAAAAGAAAAATGATATAGCCGATTATAAATGCAAAAGAAAAAGAACTATCAATGTCCTTATGTGCCATGAATAATATAATAATTATGCTTACTAAAAGCAGTCCATAAATAGTATACGTTAAAATGTTTTTCTTCATTTTATGCCTCAATGATTTCCAATGCCTTTAAGCATCTCAGAAAAATATAAATTTGTTTATGAGTAATTTGTACCTTCTTCAGCTAACCTTCCCCGTTAATTGAATAAGATTAATGATTATCCAACATGTTATTTAATTTGACTAATGCCTCGGTTACTTCTTTTCTTAGTTGTTGTTCAGAAATTTCAAAGGCAGTTTCTTGACCTGGAAGACACTCGTGCCAATAACAGTCTGTTGCCTCAAATACCCCATTCAGAATCTTAAATTGAGTTTCATCCATTCGATCATTCCATTCTAAAAACTTTGTTTGGTATTGCGTCTGAAATTCATCGGCTGACATTTTGCCGTTAAGGAATTTCTCCATTATTTCTTTATATTTGTTTTCCAACATTTCAACTCCTTGTTTTAGATCAGCCACATAAGTTATACGAAATAATTGCCAGATAAACTTTTTAACCCTGCTAAATTCGTGATCTACCCAACTTCTGTTATTGAACTTGTAAACGGCAGTTTTAAATAACAAAAAGTTGACATTGTTCCATGGTATTTCTGCCAGTATGATTCTTGAGTATTTGGAATCAATGTTAATTCATCATACGGTGACAGTACAAATAAAAATAGCAAAAAATTGACCCCTTCCTATGATTCATCTAGGAAGGCTTTTTCACGCTTGCAAAGTTAGAATAAGTCCAAATAATTTATATACAAAAAGAGCTGCCCAATTAGAACACCTCTTTTTAAGTAGACTATCATGGTCATACATTTGGTTATATTCTTTACAAAAAAGCTGTTTTCGTAGCCACAAATGGTCACATTACCAGCGAACTTCCTGCTCCTTACCGGTTACCCACTGTCTCTGGATATAAGTGATGATTCATCGTATAAAGGTGATTACAGATACTGATAGGACTGGAATTATCCATTAACATCCGCCTTTTTTCCCAAAGCAACAGTGCCAAACTCTCTTAAATATGCATAGACCAAAGAGAAGAGAAGCAAGGAAGCTGAGTATTGCAATAATGAGGGTGAAAGTAGCACCAATGGTTTCTAGACCAAGGAGCGAGAAGAAACCAGGGATTACAGGTGTTGCCCCCCCTACCGTTAGCAGCAGTAATACTACACCCACTAAAAACCCTAAGAACATATCAAAAATGCTACATGTAAAATGTTTCGTACTCACAGACGCCCACCTCCTTTCATAGGACTAATTGTCCTACTATATAATACGTGGCTGCTTGAAAGTTCGTTAAGGAGAAACGCACAAAGAAGCTAAAAAAGTATTAATAAAAGGCCCTGATATACCCTGAAATATTTTGTTTCTACTGCTGTGCAAGAAAAACCGGACCATCACAGTCCAAGCGAAGCGATATGGCAGCGCTGTCGGAGTGAAAGCTTTCCAGGAAGTAAGCGCTGCTAAAGGGTATTATCGAACAAATGAGGCATGTGGGGCATAACGAATAATACGTTCATCAAAAACACCTGCAACTGTGCAGAACGGCTTAACGTGAGACTAATCGACCGCAGTAACATGATAAATTTAATTGCGGAAAGCAAGGCGATCCACTCAGGCATAGAAAAAGCCCCGCCTGGTTTAATCCTGCGGGGTTATTCTATTTAACACTTTTCGAAAACAGCGCCACACCGCGGCTCATGGACAATTGGACAAGGCAACGTTACCCCGGCAACAACCGAGTCAGATGGTGCGGCAGTAAGTATGATAATAAGATCAGAGTAAAAAATATTGCGCACAAAAAGCCACCGACTGTTAAACCGATGGCTGCCCTGTCATTACTGATCCGTCGTCAATAGCGAATCGCTGAATGTATAACCAAGATTTTTACCATCACTCCCGTAGACATGAATATCGTTCAAGTCTGTCAAAGCACGATACTCCGCATAATAGTAATAATGATTGACTACCATCGAGCCAAGTTTATTAACGGCCAATTGGCGCACTGCATCATCGTCTGTTGACGCTATAGTCGAATATATCTTTGCGACATGCTGGTTCGGCACGATTTCAACTCGGTCAAACAATGCAATGCCATCGTTGCTTGCAAAATTTGACCGAAATGTTTGAGTAAATTTCTCCGATAAAGCTTCGTCTACTGTACCACGATATTCTTGCGCCGGCTCTTTCGCAGATACAAACACGATTAATGCTATTATTAAACTGAATACAATAAGCGCACCGATCATTTTAACATTTACTGCTTTAATCACATTTATCGTCTCCCTTTTCTGTTTGGATAAGTGTAGACAAGCAGTATTAAATTCATACATAGGAAGGCTATTCCTTTTTATATCAAACTTGCGGTGAAAAATAGCAAAAAGTTTTTTGTGGCGCGTAAATTCCAGGCAGCAGATGCAGCATATTCAGAGGGATACTTGGGGGTCAGCGCTGACAAAAAGCAACGGTCACTCTGCCGCTGCTTCTCTTTATTCGTATTGTCCTACAAGCGATTGCATTTTTGGTCATAATACGGCTTTATCATAAGTTCTGTCGCAAGGTAATGTCGGTCATCTAGCGTCGGCACCTGCGAAGGCTGTTTGCTGTGCTTTTTCTTGCGTTTTGTCATTGTTTAATGCCTTCATATGACTCTAATTTTAACACTTATATGGCAGTATAAATTTTTTCTTTGTAGTTTATCTTCTCGGCACAGCGGGTAAAGGATTAATTGTGTTAACCAATACCACCTCCTAACCTCTTTACATATACGATACTGTTTGCTGCGGAACTCCCTCCGCGGCCTTTTTTTATGCGTAGCGCCCGTCGCGGCGTGATTTCGCAAATTTTCGCTTTGTTGTTTAAATTTCTTCATAGGAGGTAAGTATTCTGAGACAAGGTTTCACTTTAAACCCCCTGCCCTATGTCTTGTCTTTTGCTGCGGCGCTGTTTCCGCAGCTTTTTTTATTTATTTGGTTTTTCTTCGCTTTGGAGCGGGTAAACTAATAGTTGTCGTAGTTCCCTGCCACCTCCAAAGCGTTTCAACCCATTATTACATACTTTTTTGCTGCGGATCTTTCCGCGGCCTTTTTTGTGCGTTTAACTACGCTTCTTCTGTAAGCACATGTACACAATTTTCAAGTGCGAAACGGTCAAGAATCTTATTCAAAACGCCATTGTAGAATGCGACCAGATTGCTGATTTTCCTCGTTTCCGTACGCGTAACAGCTGTGTGTAATGCAGTCACAGCGATATATTCTCAACGTCTTGCTTATCGAAAGCTCCGCGCTTAACTAAATAAGAAGACTTAATTTTACGTTCCTAAAACAGGAAATAGCAATCCAGATACAAAAACACCACCTGAAATTTTTTCAGGTGGTGTTTATCTATATAAAAGGAGGTGACTGTTGCAGTACCTTAACTTTTCTTTATAGCTTTTCCTTAAACCATATTCTGGATAATGGAATATAATTCCAAAGTAAGAGAACAGCTTTCGCTGTTCTCTTGTTTTGCCTGGCGGCGTCCTGCTCTCACAGGGGGAAACCCCCAACTACCATCGGCGCTGAAGAGCTTAACGGCCGTGT
>NZ_JAVJNG010000130.1:0-274 GCF_038806185.1 Domibacillus sp. 8LH
GGCCTAGGTATCCTGCAAAGATCCAACCATAGAAGGGCATCCTCTATCCTAGTTATTTCTTCTATGGAATGTAGGAAGATGAGCTATCTATTCTGTTTGATTTGACTTCAAGATCCCGTGTTTGATTCCGCTCTACCTCGGGAACCGCCTAATATGAACGATAAATCCTTCATAGAGAGGAGTTTTATAGTGAATCAAGTTCTTTTTATTCAAACAGGAACTGGTATCGACGTTCATGGACAGAATATAACGAAGGCAGCTGTCCGTGCAGTAG
>NZ_JAVJNG010000131.1:0-273 GCF_038806185.1 Domibacillus sp. 8LH
GATCAGGTTACTCTCTTTGAATTGGAATGAGAAGTCTTTACTAGTGCTAACAGTGTCTCCGAAAGTAACTTGCTCCCATTGTTTGGTACCAGTGTAAACGAATTTTCCTCCAGTTAATTGACTATTGGCGTGAAGGTCGGTTACTACATCATCAGATAAGGGTTGGTAAATTCCCTCAACAAAATTATCAAGTGGATAAGTCTCCAATGAAAAGGTTTGTAAGGTTGGGGGAATCACAAGGAGAGCAACTAAAAAGATTGTTGTAAATAGACG
>NZ_JAVJNG010000132.1:0-273 GCF_038806185.1 Domibacillus sp. 8LH
GTGCTGAACTGCGAGAAAGTGATTTTTCCAATTCATATATTTTAAATGTTCATTTAATCGACTACCTAATAAAAAATGAACTCAAAAGCAGGCTCGATCAAGTTTTTGACTATATTACTGAGCATCTACATGAAATGGATGACTTTTTTGAGACTTACTTTGCTAACTCTACACAATTAGATTCTTTCATTAAAAAATATGCTGAATTCAACCCTTCATATGCAAAAGATGTGATATGTCGAGATGCAAGTATTGATCATATAAGAAAGATTC
>NZ_JAVJNG010000133.1:0-273 GCF_038806185.1 Domibacillus sp. 8LH
ATATCATACCGTTCGCCTCTAAGCAAGTATTATTCACCATTTTTTGCATACAATTTTATAATAAGCTCAACTTCTGTCTTGCCGCAGTCCAGTTGCTTTGCAATTTCGGTATTGCTTTTTCCCCTATGGTGCAATTGGAGTATCCTACTTTGCAAGGATGCTTCCACTTGATCTTCCTCAATTGGAACTGGTGGAGTATACGATGAATTCTCTTGTTCACTGTAATCATAGTTTGCTTGAGAACGAATGGGTTCATAAGCAACTCCCTTAGGT
>NZ_JAVJNG010000134.1:0-273 GCF_038806185.1 Domibacillus sp. 8LH
GCCATATTCGGGTGAATCATTCCAGATCCTTTTGCAGCCCCACCAATGGTAATTGTTTTCCCATCAACCTCAAGCTGTACTGCAACATGCTTTGTTACTGTATCCGTGGTTAAGATGGCATCTTCAAAATGCTGTGGATTTGCTTCTTTATCAACAATTATTCCGTGGATCGCTTTGTTTATTTTTTCCATTGGGAGTGGGCTGCCAATAAGTCCAGTCTATGCAATTGCCACATGGTTTGCTGGAATGTTTAGCTTTGCTGCAGCGTTTTTC
>NZ_JAVJNG010000135.1:0-273 GCF_038806185.1 Domibacillus sp. 8LH
CTTCCCTACCCAACCGCCTATACATGCGAAGAAATATTGGCAAATGGATTGAGCAAGAGTCAGAGCAATTCTCATTATTGTTTATCGATATAGATAACTTTAAATGTGTCAATGATACACACGGACATGACTATGGCGATAAAGTACTCAAACAGATCGCTTTGCGTTTAATGAGGTTCCGCTCTCAGCTAAGCCTATTGGTACGAGAATCCAGCGATGAGTTTTTATTCCTAACACCACTAACAAACGATACCGAAATTAAACGACTAGCAG
>NZ_JAVJNG010000136.1:0-273 GCF_038806185.1 Domibacillus sp. 8LH
GGCCGACACCGTGGCGGCTGCGGTCCGGCTGCTGCTCGGCACACCCTCGGCGCGCTGGGTCAGAAGATCCTGCGGCAGCGCCAGATGCACCGGTCCCGGCCGCCCCGTCTTGGCGAGCGTCAGCGCCGCCCGAAGCTCGTGCGCCAGCGTCGGCACCGAGCCCACGCGCGCGGAATGTTTGGTGAAGGGCGCGGTCGCGGCCACCTGATCGAGGGTCTGGAACGCCCCCATCCCGTCCTGCGCCCGGGGCGAGTCCCCGCTAAGGAGCAGCAG
>NZ_JAVJNG010000137.1:0-272 GCF_038806185.1 Domibacillus sp. 8LH
GCGATAAACTCATCGGCAATGCTTTCTTCTACTGCTACAACGGCTGCAGCCATGCAGCGCTCACCCGCTGAACCAAAAGCGGCGGCTGTTACTTCTTTTGCGGCCAGGTCAAGATTTGCATCTGCCAGCACGATCGAGTGGTTTTTCGCTCCTGCAAGCGCCTGTATGCGTTTCAAGTTCGCTGCTCCTGTTTTGTATACGTATTCTGCAACTGGCTGTGAGCCAACAAATGAGATGGCTTTCACTTCTGGGTGCTCAAGAAGACCGTTTAC
>NZ_JAVJNG010000138.1:0-272 GCF_038806185.1 Domibacillus sp. 8LH
AAATATTATTCCTTCAAAATGATGAAGATGCAAATCATTTTGTTCAATCCGCCTTATTTACTGGCGGATTCATAATATAACATAAGCTTTCTTGCGAAATCAATAGGAATTTATTAAAAATATTATTTTTCCAAAATAATATTTTGACTGCTCCCAAATTCACAAATCCTGCATTTACTAAACGGAATGATGAATGTCATCAAAGCAAATAATATGGAGGCGGCAACCGGACTCGAACCGGTGGTAAAGGTTTTGCAGACCTTGGCCTTACC
>NZ_JAVJNG010000139.1:0-272 GCF_038806185.1 Domibacillus sp. 8LH
GCCTGCAACAGCTCCTCGCTGGAGGCGTCGTTGGCGGGGTCTTGTGCGGTGCTCGTCCGAGCCGGCCGTTGCCCGACCGGAAGTCCGGTCGCGGGGTCAGAATGTGACAGGGTCGTCCTCCCGTATGGCGCGCCGACAAGCCCCGGCGCCGGGCTGTATCTCTCAAGGTAGCATCACCGGCCCGCAATCTCAATGCAGGCAGCGGCCTGCGGTTAGCCCTCGCCGAGGCCGAAGGCAACCTCGTTCCGACGTTGCCAGGGCAGGGTCATGGG
>NZ_JAVJNG010000013.1:0-111733 GCF_038806185.1 Domibacillus sp. 8LH
GGGTGTTTTTAATGGAAGATAAAAATTAAAACGTTGACGTTTTTATTGATTTTGTTCAGTTTTCAATGTTCAATTCGTTTTCGCTACCTCTACGACAGCTATAACATCATATCATTAATCACTTTTCAATGTCAACAACTTTTTTAAAGTTTATTTATTTCATACTGAGAAGTTATTAACGAAGATACATCACTTTATCATATCTCTCAAATCTAGTCAATCTTTTTGAGAAGATATTAACCAAAACCGTTTAAGATTTTCATGTTTTGACTTACTGTTCAAGCGACGGTATCAAATATAACACTTTTACTTTTTAAAAGTCAAACCTTTTTTTAAAAAGACTAAAAAAATAACCCTGTTTTTCTTCTCTTCTATTAAAGAAGAAAAACAGAGTGAAAAGTTAATTGTACTAAACGGATGCATGAGAATGAGTTTCTTTTCTTGTCTCCCACGCGTGCAGCATTCGGAATACTGGCGGCAGCACGAGGATCACCGCAACAATACGCAAAACTTGAACAGCTACAACAAAAGTCGCATCAGCATTGAGAACGACTGCGGTAGTTGCCATTTCCGCTACGCCACCTGGCGCAAATGCCAAAGCAGCTGTCATAAACGCGAGGCCCGTTGCTTTTGACACGATATACGCACAAACAAACATAGCGCTAATAAACAGAACCGTACTAATAAACGCGATAGCAATGGTCTGCTTTAACCCGTAAAACATTTCTTTTCGAAACCTTGATCCAATGGAAGCAGCAATCACAATTTGCGAAAGGATCATAATTTCATGCGGCCAGTAAGCCTGCATATCGTATCCGACCGCAGAAGATGTACCTGCCTGTACAATTGCTGTTGACAGCATGCCTCCCAGCAGCCAGGGAGCAGGAAATTTTAATTTTTTTCCGACATGGTAGCCCGCATACGCTGTTACAGCGAGGACCGCTGTCCAGCCAAAGCTGGTCCATTCAAATACAGAAGGAGCTGTTTGGGCAGCAGAAGCGGCAGATGGGTGAAATACGAGGACCGAAACAACGATAGGGATAATAAAGATAACCAAAAACACACGCATCGTCTGCAAAATGCTGACAACCGCTGTATTAGCCCCTACTTCTTCGGCAATTCCTGGCATAGCTGACAAACCGCCAGGAGCTGTACTGAAAAAGCTTGTCAGCATATCTGTTTTGCTGAATTTCCACAAAACCACACCTGACAGGAGCGAAAATACAATCGAAAGCAGGAGCATAATGATAATAACCGCCCAATCCTTTTGAAAAACAGTAAGAACGGAAAGATTGATTTTTTGACCAAGCTCAATGCCTAAAATACATTGACCAGCATAAAGCCAGTATTTCGGAACGCCTTTCTTTCCTAAAACGTTTGGCTTAGTGAAAGAAATAAGCATAGCGGCTAAAAGTGTGCCGAGCATCCAGCCAATCGACAGGCCAGTCATGGAAAGCAGCAGCCCTCCAATAGCACTTATGGCAATAAACAGCCATTTTGTTTCTTTCATGGTGACTCCTTCTTTCTTCTTGTTCTACTATTTACTATAATGAAAAAAGAGAAATAAATAAAATATCGTTTTTCTATACTTAACGATAAATATTGATTATATCTGTAAGGAGACGGTCAAATGGATGAACGCGACTGGCTTATATTACAAACGCTGCATGCACATAAAAATATTACAAGCGCCGCGCGGTCGCTTTATATTTCCCAGCCTGCTCTGACAAACCGGCTGAAACAAATGGAAAAAGAGTTTGGCGTGCAGATTGTCACACGTGGAAGGCGCGGTGTACAGTTTACACCGCAGGGAGATTATTTAGCAAAGTGTGCAGACGATATGATTCACCGCATGCAGAAAATCAAAGAAAACGTATTAAATATGGAAAATACGATGTCCGGCACACTTCGTCTTGGTGTCTCAACTTTTTTTACGGATTATAAGCTGCCGGGCCTTTTAAAAATGTTTAAAGAAGAATATCCAAATGTCGAGTTTAAAGTTGTGACAGAATGGAGCAGCCATATTACCCATTTAATACACAACCAGGATGTACACGTTGGATTCGTCAAAGGCGATTACGGCTGGAAAGACCAAAAGCGCCTCCTGTTTGAAGAAACCATCTGTGTGGCATCGAAGCATGAAATTGACCTGGAGAACCTGCCTGACCATCCGAGAATTGATTATAGGACTGATCAAGGACTGAAAATGGTCGTCGATAACTGGTGGGCAGAGAATTATGCGAAGCCACCTTTAATCAGCATTGACGTTGACAAAGCCGGCACGTGCAAAAACATGGTGGCAAACGGTCTCGGCTATGCCATTTTGCCAAGCATGATTTTAGAAGACATCGAAAATCTCCATAAAATCCCTTTAAGGCAGCTAAACGGCGGGCTGATCAAGCGGAAAGGCTGGATGTTTTTTCATGAGGAATCGCTTGAATTAAATATTGTCAGAGCGTTTGTTGAATTTATTGAACGAATTGATCTTAAAGCCATTCATTAAAAAAACAGCTCTCCTGTTTCACAGGGAGAGCTGTTTTTAAATTTGTTTTAACGCACTGCTGATCGACTTTTCTCCAGAGATCAGATCAAAGGAACGATTAAACGTATGTGCCTCGTCAAGTGCATGAAAAACGACCGACGCTACGTCTTCACGCGGAATGGAACCGCGCTCAAGCTGTTCGCCCGCCTCAACTCTGCCTGTGCCTGGCTCATTCAACAAGCCGCCAGGGCGCACAATCGTGTAAGTCAGTGAGCTTTGTTCAACTGCACGGTCTGCATAGTGCTTCGCTACATAGTAAGGAAGAATCGCTTTATTCCAGTTTTCGCGATTGTTCGCTTGCAGCGCACTCACCATCACAAATCGTTTTACTCCGATTTTTTCGGCTGCTTCCACCATTTTTGCTGCTCCGTCTAAGTCAATCAAAAGCGTTTTATCAAGACCGGTGTGACCGCCGGATCCAGCGGTAAAAACAATCGCATCACAGCCATACGCCGCATCTGTCAGCTCATCTATACTGCCTTCCAGATTGGCAACAACCGCTTCTATTCCTTTTTCCCTTAGCGCTTCCGCTTGTTCTTCCTTGCGTACCATAGCCCGCGCTTCGTGCTTCTCACTACCCTGCAGAAGCCCGACTAATTTTTGCCCGATTTGTCCGTTTGCTCCAACTACCAGCACTTTCATTGTATATGAGCACCTCTTTCCAAATCATTTCCTGCTCATTATTTCAAAAAAAGGAAGTGTGATCAAACGAGACGACTTACGACTCTAATTTGTCTGTCGTTAAATAAGCCGCTAATTCTTTACTGTCCTTTTTCCGCTCTTTTCGCTTTTGTGCCCGCATTGGTGCCGTTTCATTCAGCTTTTTTTCTTCATTCGTAACAGGGATCACACCTGGAACAGGGGCCGGACGCCGGTTGTCGTCCAGAGCGACAAACGTCAAAAAAGCAGTAGCCGCGATTTTTCTCGCACCGGTTTTTAAATCTTCCGCAATAATTTTAACAAAGACTTCCATCGAAGAACTGCCTGTCCACGTCACAAACGATTCAAAGCAAACCGAATCGCTCGGGCGGATCGGATGTAAAAAGTCGACAGAATCGGTTGAAGCCGTTACACATTCCTTCCGGCTGTGGCGCGCAGCTGAAATGGACGCAACCTGGTCCACATCACTCATCAGACGTCCCCCAAATAATGTATTATGATTGTTTACATCGTTTGGAAACACCCGGCTTGTCCGCACGACACGAGATTCTCTGCATTTTTTCGGCTCCATTGTTTATCACTCACTTATCCTTAATTTTAGAAATATGCGTTTCATTATAATCCCAAAATACGTATAAAGAAAGAAGGATTTTACAAGAGGTGGCGAATCGCATAAGCGACGCCAAATTCGTCGTTGGCGAGTGTGACAGCCCCCGCTTTTTCTTTTACTCCTTCCGGCGCATTGCCCATTGCCACGCTCCGGCCGGCGGCTTCAAACATCGATATATCATTGAAGTTGTCGCCGATCGCCATCGTTTCTTCTGTTTTCACACCAAATTGATCAGCCAGCTTCCGAACAGCATTTCCTTTTGAAACATCCGGATGCATAATATCGAACACATGACTCGCTGAAGCCGTCAGAGCAAGATCACGCCGGCCCGCATAACGGTCCCATGCTTCCTGCAGTTTTTCTTCATCATAAGAAAAAGCGAGCAAATTAAAATACTGATTCGTTTCCTGCAGTATCTCTTTATAAGACGTTACAAAATGAAAAGGTTCCTGACTAAACTGCCGCTCGGCCGCTTCTTTCATTTCTTCACGGTCCGCATGCGGGTTGGCGGTTAGAATACGATCCATTTCAACTTTCACCAATTCATGGCCATTGTTCGGTGAAAAAATGCTTTGTTCCGAAAATACCTCGTAGTAAAAGCTGCGCGCTTCAAAATAAGCGAGGATCTCTTCTGCCTGTTCCCTGCTTAAGGAAACAGCCTGGACACAGGTTCCGGACGGGTCATGTATTGTCGCTCCGTTCGCGCCGATAATCCAGGTGACCAGTCCAGCCTCCTTCATAAGCTTTGAAGCATCCGGGTATGAGCGTCCAGTTGAGATGACAACCTCTATTCCTTTTTTCTGCGCTTTGCGTATCGCTTCTATATTTTCATGCGGAATCTTATTTTGGCTGTTGAGAAGTGTTCCATCCATATCTATAGCAATCAGCTTCATTTTGCTTCCTCAAGTAAAGAAACGAGTTTGTCAGCCGCCTGTTTCTGTCCAAACATCGTATACGGACCGGCTGCTGCCATTACACCTCCTGCTTCTGTTACAAGAAGCTGACCTGCCGCAATATCATAAAAAGCCGGGTTCATATAAAGTGCAGCATCCCATTTTCCGGCTGCAATGTATGCGAGCGTAACAGCTGCCGTGCCAATAATGCGGACGCGGTATACATCGTTTACAATCTTCGAAAGCAGATCGAGCCGCTGCACATTCGCTTCTTTGTTACCGTCTTTCGCAAAATCACTATGTGAAACAAAGGATTCCGCCAAAGGCACATTCCTTACACGAATCGGTTCACCATCCTTAAAAGCACCACCGCCTTTTGATGCCCAATACGTTTCACCCAGCCCTGGCAGATCAATGACTCCGACAATCGGTTCCCCTTTGTATGTAAGCGCAATGGAGACACCATACTGCGGTACGCCAATGCTGTAGTTAATCGTTCCATCAATCGGATCAATTACCCATTCGTAGTCACTGTCCGCCTCAATCACTCCAGCTTCTTCACTGAAAATGCGATGTTCTGGATACTTCTGTTGAATTCGTTCGATAATAAGCGCTTCAACTTTGATATCCATTTCCGTAACGAAATCCTTTGCTGCTTTGATTGTCTGTCCGCCCGCTTTTCCGGCATTCGGCCGTAAAAAAGCACCCGCTTCCTTTCCAAGCTCAATCGCAAACGCAGTATACTCCTCGTACATCTAATCGCTCCTATCCTTATATGTATTAATCGTATCATATCAAAAAAAGGGCCTGCTCCTCCACCGTTGGAGAGCAGGCATCCATTAATAAACACCACGAATATGCTGTTTTACTTTTTCATCATAAAACGTTTTGATCCGCTCCTGCTCTTCCTGTGTGAAAGAAGGTGTGTGGAGCGCCCGCAGGTTTTGCTCGACTTGCCGCGTGTTTCTAAATCCGGGAATGATGCACGGTACTTCCGGATAATCGAGTATCCAGCGAAGAGAGGCTTCTGCCATTGATCCTCTTCCCTCTGCAATCCACTTTAATTCATTTGAAAGCTGAACGCCTTTTTGAAAGCCAAGCCCCGCAAAGGTTTCACCAACATTAAATGCATGTCCATCATTGTTAAAATGGCGGTGATCGTCCTCTTCAAACGTATCGCTTTGCTTGAACTTGCCCGTCAGCAGACCGCTCGCAAGCGGAAGGCGGACGATAATACCAACGCCCTGTTTCTTCGCTCTTTGAAACAGTTCTTCCGCGGGCTTTTGGCGAAAAAGGTTAAAAATCACCTGCAGGCTTTTGACGTTTGGGTGTTCAAGGCAAAGAAGGCCCTCTTCGACGCTTTCTACACTGACTCCGTAGTGCCGCACTTTTCCTTCTCTTTGAAGGCGGTCCAAAACATGAAAGACCTCGCCTTCCTCCAAAATCTTTGTAGCCGGACAGTGAATTTGATACAAATCAATTCTCTCACGCGCCAGTCTTCTTAAACTTGCTTCGCAATACGTACTGACTTGTTCATAAGAATAAGTTTCCGGCGCATGAATATCGCCTTGGCGGCAAAACTTCGTTGCCACATAAACCTCATCTTCTCTTCCTTTGGCGGCTTTGGCCAGCGGCCGTTCACTATGGCCGTCTCCGTAAACATCGGCTGTATCAAAAAAATTCACACCCTGTTCCATTGCGTAATCCAGAGCTTTTAATGATTCTTCATCTGTCGTTTTTCCCCAAGAGCCGCCGATTGCCCACGTACCAAAGCTGATTTCGCTTACCTTCAATCCCGTATTGCCCAGTTCGCGATAGTTCATCATGATCCTCCCTTGATTAAGAAAGCGCTTTTAGAAAAGTAAGTATACGGGACAAGCCGATAAAACAAAAGCGCCGCCCCCCTGATCAAAGGAGCCAGCGCTGCTTTTATCCGCCAATATAAGACATGCCAATTTTTTTACGGCTTTTCGCCGTTTGCTCTGTTCGTTCATCAGAATAGCGGTCTGTCCGCTTTTCCCATACACCTCGAATAGCCTGAGCCAGCTCTTCGTCTGAAGCACCGGAGCGCAGCAGTTCTCTTATATCAAATCCACTTGTCGCAAACAAGCACGTATAAAACTTTCCATCCGATGAAAGCCGGGCGCGTGTGCAGGAAGAACAAAACGACTCAGAAACAGAAGGAATAAACCCAACTTCTGCTTTTGCATCTTTATAACGGTACCGTCCGGCCACTTCACCAAAATAAGCCGCTTCAGCTGGAATGAGTTCTTCTGTTTCGCGAAGGCGGTCAAGAAGCTCTCCTTTTGTGACGACTTGTTTAAAACTCCAGCCGTTGTCTGTGCCTACATCCATAAATTCAATAAACCGGAGAGTGATGTCCCGCTTCTTAAAATAAGCCGCCATCGGAGCGACTTCATGATCGTTCACACCTTTTTGCACGACCATATTAACCTTCACTGTAAATCCAAGTGACTGCGCGTAGTCAATATTTTGAAGAATAACATCCGGTGAAACTCCCCGGCCATTCATCTTCCCGAACGTTTCTTTTGATAACGCATCCAGACTGATGTTCAGCCTCCGAAGCCCTGCATCGAACAACGATTTACCATGCTGCTTCAGCAAAAGTCCGTTTGTCGTAAGACCGATGTCTTCTAGTCCGTCAAGCGTTGACAGCATGCGGATTAACTCCGGCAGATCACGACGCAGCAGCGGTTCTCCGCCTGTCAGCCGCACTTTCTTAACGCCAAATCCTATAAACAGCGCTGCCAGCCGTGTGATTTCTTCAAAAGAGAGAAGCTCGCTTTTCGGCATAAACGCGTAATCATCACCAAAAATCTCCTTCGGCATGCAATACGTACAGCGAAAGTTGCACCGGTCAGTTACGGAAATCCGCAAATCACGCAATGGACGCTGAAGTGTATCGGTTATGTTCAAAGCGCTCAGTCCTTTTTCATAGTTTTGGTTATCCCCCGCTTACCGGTGGAATAAAAGCTACGTGATCACCTGGGTGAACAGGCTCACCTTCGAGTACATATTCTTCATTAACCGCTATTTGCACAGCGGAAAAATCAAACTCTGGATATGATGTTTTGGCCCACTGCAGCACATCTGCTGCAGTGCCGCTCTCCCATGCAAGCTCTTCTTCGGCTTTTCCGGCCGCTTCTTTTAAGCCCGCAAAATAATGCAGATAAATCATGCTTTGCCTCCTTCCGGTTTATAAGCTTGATCGCCGATCCATTCTTCTCCATCTTCCCATATTTCTTTTTTCCAGATTGGGACCACTTTTTTGATTTGCTCAATCGCGTATTCATTCGCTTCATAAGCGGCTCTTCGATGCGGAGAGGAGACAGCGATAATCACCGCAATGTCAGAAATAGCAAGCTCGCCAATCCGATGAACAATCGCTACGCGTGAACCCGGCCATTTCCCCATAATTTCATCACCGATTTGCGCCAGCTTTTTTTCAGCCATTGGCACGTATGCTTCATATTTTAAGTACATTGTCCGCTTTCCATTTGTCCACTCACGAACTGTACCAGCAAACAGTGTAACCGCACCTGCTCCCGGGTGCGTGACGTAATCCATATACGGCGCTCCGTCAAGCGGCTCCCCTGTTACATGAAATGGTTTTAATTCAGCTCCCATACTGCTGCTCCTTCCTCTGATCCAATGATCAGTACATCTACTTCATCACCTTTTTGGAATCCGCGCGTGCCGCCTGGCAATACGATAAACGCGTTTCCTCTTGCAATCGATGTGACCGAGTTCGATTTATTAAATCCCGCCGGGCTGACCACCGCGCCTGATGGCGCGGATGTATAAACGGCCCGAATGAACCGGTTAAACGGATTTGGCTTTTTAAAATCTGCCGCCAGTACCGCCTTCTCATAAGGTAAATACGGCCGGCCGCTCCCCATCATGGAAAGAAGAGCGGGACGCACAAAAAGCTCAAAGCCGACAAAGCAGGCGGATGGGTTTCCAGACAAGCCAAATAAAAAAGTATCCCGCGCATGAGCAACCGTTGTAACACTGCCAGGACGCATCTGTACTTTATTAAATAATACCTCAGCTCCGAGACGGGCGTATACGGCCGGCAGGAAGTCAAAATCACCTACCGATACTCCACCCGTTGTGATAACGGCATCACATTCATTAATTGCCGCTTTCACCATATCAAAGCAGGCATCCTCATCATCGGGAAGCGAACCAAGCAGCCGGCACTCTATGCCCATTCGCGCCAGCTGAGCGGCAATCATAGGACCATTTGAGTTACGGATTTTCCCCGGCGCAAGCGGCTCATGGACGTCAACAAGCTCGGTGCCTGTTGCCAGCAGCCCGACGACCGGCTTTTTCGCTACACGTACCTGTGCGTATCCGAATGTTGCCAGGACAGCAATAACGCCGGGCTGGATAAAAGTGCCGGCTTCGACGATGATCTCTCCTTCCTGTGCGTCTTCTCCTCTTAACGACACGTTTTCAAGCGGTTCAAATGGCTTGCGAATGGTGAACGTATCTTCTGTGATCACTGTCTGTTCCAGCATCACAACAGCGTCCGCTCCGTCTGGCAGCGGTGCCCCGGTCATGATACGAACTGCTTCTCCCGCGCCGACTGTATGCGGCGACACAGCTCCTGCGCCAATATGATCAATGACGCGAAACTCAACACGCGACTCGCCAGAGGCGCCTTTTGTGTCGGCAGAGCGGACGGCAAATCCGTCATACGGAGAACGATCAAACGGGGGCACATCGTGACTGGCTCGAACCGGCTCCGCTAAAATCCGCCCGTATGCTTCATGGAGCGGTACCGTTTCTTCTGTTAAATGTGTCACCCGTTTCATCACTCTCTCAATCGCCTCTTTTACTGCAATCGGCTGTCGCTTTTCAACCATTCTCTTTTCCTCGCTTTCTTTTCCCCATGCTATACTGAGATTATCTATTACTTGAAAGGATGTTTGTATGTCTGAATTCACGCATTTTAATGAGCAGGGACGCGCTAAAATGGTGGATGTTTCCGAGAAAGCGGAAACGGTCCGTCTTGCTGTCGCTCATTCCTCTATCGAAGTAAACCAATCTATTTATGAGCAGATCACGCAAGGTACAAATAAAAAAGGGGATGTCTTCGCGGTTGCCCAAGTAGCCGGCATCATGGCCGCTAAACAAACCTCTTCAATTATTCCCATGTGCCACCCTATTCCTTTAACCGGCGTTAATATCACGTTCCATTGGAAAGTAGACGAAGCAGCCGGCCGCTTTGTTGTATTAATTGAGGCAGAAGCAAAAACAAAGGGTGTAACCGGGGTTGAGATGGAGGCATTGACTGCCGCTTCAGCCGCTGCGCTCACTATTTATGATATGTGTAAAGCATCCGGGAAAGAAATGGTGATCGGCCCAACGTATTTGCAGAAAAAGTCAGGCGGCAAAAACGGAGACTATGAGCGCGGCCGCAGTTAAGCGGCCGCTTTTCCTTTCCTCTACCACCGAATGAAAAGCTCTACACTTTTTATGCCCTTTTTATTTTCTAGCTTCATGAAGCAAATGTGCCGCTTCCGGCAAAATCAACTTCCGCATCGCTAGATCAACCGCCCCGCGCGAGCCCGGCAGAGCAAAAAGCAGTTTTCCGTCTTTAGCTGTTCCCGCTAACGCTCTGGATAACATCGCTTTTGTGCCAATATCTTCTGTGAAACTTAAATAACGAAAAAACTCTCCAAATCCCGGAATTTCCTTTTTAAGCAGCGGCTTTACCGTCTCAATAGTAATATCCCGGGGGGCAATGCCAGTTCCGCCTGTTACAATGATCAAATCAATCTGATCATCTTCGAGCCACTTTCCAATCATCTCGCCCACTGCTTCCTGTTCATCCGGCACAATGGCATACCGCGTTGTTTGATGTCCGTTTTCTTCCAGGAGAGCCTGGATGTGAGCACCGCTTTTATCCGATTCAACGGTTCGTGTGTCGCTCACAGTCAGAACACCGGCTGAACATGACGTTTCTTTCCCAAAATCAACTGACATTTCTTCCGCTCCCCCTTAACTGAAAAGCTGGTTATAAATTTTTAAAGCCTGCTTAGCGTCCTGCATTCCATGAAAAAACAAACGACCGTTTTCAAACAAAACAATTCGATGTTCACTAAACATAATCTGCAAAAAATAAGGCGTCCGCTTATGTTTCAACTGCTGTTTCCGGGCTATTTTCTCTCCGTCTTCAAGTGTCAGCGTCCGGCCGGCACCAGGTGTCAGCTGAATGGTGTCACGGCCGCACAATAAAGCCGACTTTGTTTCATCTGCCTGGCTCAAAGCCGGATACGTGCGTTTCGCTCCGCACGACGGGCAGTCCGGCCGCTTCATTTTCTTCACACCGAATGCGTGCTTTTCATTTGTCCATGCGTCAATTCGCAGCATATCACGCCGTATAGAGTCAGCGTTCCCCGTCAACCACTTTAGTGCTTCAGCACACTGAAAAGCTGCAGTTATATATACAGCCGGCGCAATCACACCGGCTGTGTCGCATGTTTCAGCAGAAGAGGGAAGTACCGGCAGCAGGCATCGAAAGCAAGGGCCTTCTCCAGGGATAAATGGCATAACGACACTTGTTGCACCGACGCAGGCTCCATAGATCCAAGGAATGCCATGCTTGACACTTGCATCGTTGATAACAAGACGTGTTTCAAAGTTGTCGGTCCCGTCAATCAATAGATCGCTTCGCTGTGCCAGCCCTTCAATGAGCGCTGCATCTGCATGATCCATCCACGTTTCCACAGCAACCTCGCTGTTGACGGCCGCCAGACGCTTTTTCGCCGCTTCCACTTTTGGCATCATATCGCGTGCATCCGCTTCTGTGTAAAGCGGCTGCCTGTGCAGGTTAGACACTTCAACATAATCACGATCGACAAGCAGCAGCCGGCCAACACCAGCGCGCGCCAGTGTATCTGCCGCGGCAGAACCGAGCGCCCCGCACCCAATAATCGCGACCGTTGACTGCGCCAGCCCTTCCTGGCCTTTTGTGCCGATCGGATAAAATTTTTGCTGCTTTGCAAACCGGTTTTCCATTTTCCCGCTTCCTCCCTGACGCTTTTCCCATCTTTACGGATAGATTACTGTGCGCTTTTAACGGCTTCGTTTGATTCTTTTATTTTACCATACTCTTTTTCTTTCCGCGCAGCCAGACAAAAGGATAAAGGCGTCTCGCAACGCGCGAAACACCTTCATCCTTTTGACAGTGTAAATTTGTCAATGGCCCGCCGAAGTGTATCAACAACGAGGGAGCTTTGCTCTGAATCAAAGCGCACTTCTTTAATCAGCTCAGCCATTTTCCCTGCCGACCCGTCCACCTGCTCGACTGTCTGCGCGTTTTGTGCATTGCTTCTTATTCATACAACGAGTGCGGATGGTTAGAATAAGAGCTGATAAGGCGGCGGGCGCACAGCTTCGCTTTCCATGGGGCAGGCGCTGAGCCCACTTGTCCCGTAGGAGTCTTCGCACGTCCGCCGCCTGTGCGGTTGGACAAAATTGCACAGCTTAAAGATACACTTGCCCTACCAACAAAGTGGTAAAAGCGCATGTGAAGATGCCTCTTTACTGCTTTTTCGAAACAAATGGGGAAGCGATGTTTCCCGAAAAGTCTCCTGCCCGTTTTCGGCGGTGAAAACTTTCATAAAAAAAGACCGACGACTTTGTCGACAGCCTTGGACCAGATATTTATGCCTGGTCTTTTATTTATAAACGCCAATGATCTCAACCGCTTTTTCTGTAACGGTCGTATCAATCGCTTTATCAAAATCAAACTCGCCGCGAATGGCCCCATTTTTCTTGTACATATCATATTGCTGGCGGATATCGTCTACGAACATTTCTCCATCTGGATCAAGGCCTGTTACGTACACTTCTTCCCACACTGCTGCATCCTTCAAAGAAGTATACTTCGTCATAATGTCAATGATTTCTTCCTTGCCTTCTCCTTTCTTAAAGGCATCGTTATAGTCACGGACTCCTTTTAAATAGGCAGCCATAAAGCGCAAAGAAACATCCTTTTGTTCGTTAATAAACTGCGGCGAGCCAAGCACCATGGCGATTTGCGCTTTCGGGGCAAAGTCCGTTGCATCACCGAAGCGGACATGAATGCCTTCCGATACGCCCTGTGTAATGAGCGGTTCAATTTGAAGCGCTGCATCAACGGAGCCATTTTCGATAGCTGCCAGCATATTGCCGAAGTCCGGCATCAAAACAAACTTTACGTCGCTCTCCTTTAAGCCGGCGTGTTCGAGCATTTTCCGGAAGATATAATCATCAACCGCATGCTCGGTGGATACCGCTACTTTTTTTCCTTTTAAATCGCTGTAATCTTTAATTTTATCCTTCTTGTCTGCGCCAATCACGAAAGTAAAATACGATTTCCCTTTTTCGTTGTGCCCTTTGTCAGCGATAATTTTTACATCAATTCCTTGGGCAATGGCATTAAAGAATGAGGCGGAAGAAACCCCTCCGGCAATATCTACTTCACCGGATGCAAGGGCGGGAAGCATATCGTCACTGTTAGCAAACGTCGCAAACTCCACTTCAATGTTGTAGTCCTCAAAATATCCTTTTTCATTGGCAATGTAAAATCCAGCACCGGATGCCGAACCGTCTTCCGCTATAATGACTTTTGTTTTTTCTTCCAAAGGAGCCAGATCACCGGATGGATTATTCTTACTTACTTCATTTCCTACACTAGCTGGTTTTTCTTCTCCACAGCCCGCTAAAAGGAACATAACACTTAACAATCCAAGCCACTTTTTCATTCTGATGCTCCTTTCATTCTCTTGATCCCTGTACTTCTTCCTGCAGATGCTTCCAGATTTTCGAAAAAGCAGCGGTCATGTCCGGATTGGACCGGATATCCTCAAGCTTTCTTGGTCTTGGCAGATCAATGCGGACATCAGCGGCAATACGGCCGGGCTGCGCGCTCATCAAAAGAACCCGGTCGCTTAAATAAAGAGCTTCATCGATACTGTGCGTAATAAAAAGAACCGTTTTCTTCGTCTCGGACCAAATCGACAGCAGTTCCTCCTGCAAAATAAACCGGTTCTGTTCATCCAGTGCCCCGAACGGTTCATCCATGAGCAGAATCTCAGGGTCGTTCGCAAAAGCCCTGGCGATGCTGACCCGCTGCTTCATTCCGCCCGAAAGCTCTTTCGGATACATTTTCGCGAATTTCTCCAGTCCCACTTTCGCCAAAAAATATTGTGTTTTTTCTTTTACATAGGCTTTTGGCAAGTGACGCATATTCAAACCGAAGGCGACGTTTTCTTCTACTGTCAGCCATGGCAGAAGCCCCTTCTCCTGAAACACCATCGACTGGCTCGGACGGTCTGCACCACTTTTTTGAATGTCAAAACGGCCGGCACTTTGTTTTTCGAGACCGGCAACAATACGGAGCAGTGTGGTTTTTCCGCATCCGCTCGGTCCGACCAAACAAACAAATTCCCCTTCTGCAATATCAACGGAAATCCTTTCAATAGCGGTTGTACTGCCCTGCTTTTTATAGAACACCTTGGTCAGGTCGCGAATGGCTATTTTCGGCTTATCACTCATTTGATCACCTCCACGGAAGTAACTTTCGCTGCAATGCACGCAGCAGCAGGGAAAAAAGATAGCCAAAAAATGAAATTAAAATAAGCCCGACAAACATGTCTTTGAGCAGAAACGCATTATACGATGTCCAAATTAAGTAGCCAATTCCCGACCGCGCCCCCATCATCTCAGCCGCTACAATGGTTAACAGAGCAATCGCCTGCCCCATTTGAATTCCTTCAAGCATAAAGGGAAGTGAACCAGGCAGGGCAATTTTAAAGAAGAAATCTTTACGGCTTGCGCCATAGTTTTTAGCTACGTCCAAGTACATGGAATCAATGGAAAGAACACCGGCCGCTGTATTGATCACCACCGGAAAAAAGACACTCCCTGCAATCGTCACAACTTTCGACGTTTCACCAATGCCAAACAAAATTAAAATAATTGGCAGCAGCGCAAGTGTGGGGATGGGCATAAGCGCCATAATTAGAGGAGAAAGAAAATGCCTGATTGGTGCATACAAGCCCATGAACAGACCGAGGATAATACCAGGAATGGCTCCAAGCAAAAAGCCCGCAAAAATACGAAACAACGAAATCCGAATATGCCCGAACAGTTCACCGCTTACAAGCATATCAACAAACGTAGCTGCAATAGCGGTCGGCGGCGGAAAAAACCGTGCATCGATTAAGCCGCTTCGGGATAAAAATTCCCAGATCAGCAGAAGAAAAAGTGGAGAAAAAACAGTTAGGGCCGTTTTTGCTTTTTGCCGTTTACGTTCCTTCTTCCATTCCTTTTTTTCGGTTTCCACCGGATTGTGTAAAACTTTCATGTTCACCACCTCTTCTTACCAATAATATGCATGCTTTTAAAAGTGTGTTCCCACCAAAAAAGCCGGCCTGCTCGCATTTGAGCAGGCCGTTTTTTTTGGTATTTACTTATTTAACGGAATCGATCTCCACCATATTTCCGTTTTTATTAGAGCCCGTTATAACCCTTTTCTCCATACGGCTGTTTTTCAGCAAGCCATTTTCCCTCCAGCTTTTGAAGCGCCCGCTTTTCGTCGAAAAACCCGGTCTCCGGCTTTTTCAGCTGCTCAAGAATCGTAAATTGAAAAGCTTCTTTTCCAAATTCGTTCCATTCTTTCTGTAAATCCTTGTTTGTGCTTGAACCTGCTTCCAGCTCGAACTTCCGCCCATTCAACGTTTTAAAATTCCGGGTGCTGCCAATAAAGATCTTTTGATTGATCGTATTTTTTATTTCATACACGCCTGCTTCTATCTTCGTTTCTTTAAACTGCTGTTTCAGTTCTCTTTTTCGCTCCATTTTCAATGCCTCCCCTTATTCATTCACCCAATATTCGCTTCCGTCCGGCTTGCGGTTTAAAAAGCCATATTCAATTAAGTATCTTCGTATTTTGACGTAATCATTGAAAACAGCGAACAGGATCTCGTTTGTTTCTTTTTCGCTATACACCTGGCCTGCTTTGAACTTTTTCGCCATTTCCCGCATGATAATGAGCCGCTGTTTTTCTTTTGGCGGAAATGCGAGCAGAACGCCCTCTGGCATAAACTTTTGAATCACCTTTTCCTGTTCCTCTTCTGTTACGTTATAACGGCTGTCAACCATTCTTGCCTGTTTGTGGGGAGGCACGACAACAGGAGCATGGGCATCCCTTTCATTTAACAGCTCCATCACTGCCAAAAACATTTTAGCCTGGCGTTCTTTTTCTTTTAGTACAAAACGATGGTTTCGGATGGTGGAAATGCTTCCGATCCCCATTTCCGCTTGTATTTCTTTATTGTTTTTTCCCTCGTAAAAAAGGCGCAGGAGCTTATTTTGATGTTCGGTCAGCCCCGTCAGCTTTTTATCCATTTTCATGATATAGTCAAAAACAGAGACGTGTTCTTGGTTAATGTGAGCCTGCGTATACCGCTCCGCGTCATAAAGCTTGTCTTCAACCGGATAAATGATCCCTTTCTCAATTCTTTTTCCGCACAGCAGGCAGGTAAAAAAATCAGTTTCTTCTACGTAGCCTTTTTTCAATTCCTGAATCGACGCATTCCAAAACATTGCTGAAGTATCCATAGCAAACAATCCCTTTTTATGTTTATTTATTTATAGACATATTAATAAAACGTCTGTTTTATGTCAATAAAAAAACCACCTATTTTCTAGGTGGTTTAAAAACATTTATTCCTGTTTCCACACATCTTTCAGTTTCCATGCCGCGAACGAAACCAGCCTCGCTTCGCCGCCGTCGGCAAATAATTGAACCTTCGTACTTTTTTCATTCGGATAAATACGTCCGGTCATAACTGCTTCTCCGTCATTCACAAACACTTCAACCGAAGAACGATCGACAAATATATGCAGTTTCACAACAGCTGATGCTCCAATTTTTGCTTTGCGGATACCGCCTTCCCCTTCACCAGATGAATGCCGGTCAAAAGTAATGGCTTGATCAGCTGCATCAAAGCGGATCGTCGTTTTTTCCCGGCTGTCTTCTGAACATCTTACATGCAAGCCAAACGACGTGGCACTTCGCGCTTCAAATTCCGCTTTGATTTCCAGACGTTCTCCGGATATATGGAACAGCTGTGTCCCGGAAAGAGGCATTGGACCGGCAATCGTTTTTTCCCGGCGCAGTTTTTTCAATTCTTCTACAGGCTGCATCACAAGCCGTCCTGATTGATTAAAGGAAAGCTGGCGCGGAATCGTCAGCGCCCCTGCCCAGCCATGTGCCTGTTCCGGCATAACCGCCTCCCACATATTCATCCAGCCGAATACAATCCGCCGTCCCTGGTCATCCTCAAATGACTGTGCCGCATAAAAATCAAAGCCTTGATCAAGCTCAGTAAATTCACTGTGCGTGAATGCAGCCGTTTCGTAATCCAAATCGCCGATCAGCGTTCCGGTCTGGTAAAGGTTTTGATAACGGTCGCCAGAAGCTTCAATGCCTTGCGGTGAAACGAGAAGCACATGCCTGCCCTCAAGCTCAAAAAAATCAGGACATTCAAGCATAAATCCAAGCTTACCATCGCTTTTTATAATGGCTCCGCGATCCTTCCATGAAAAAAGATCCGCCGACTCATACAAGTGTACACAGCCAAGCTTGTCCTTTTGACTGCCGACAACCATATACCATTTCTCTTTATACTTCCACGCTTTCGGGTCACGAAAATCAGCCGCGGCTCCCCGGGGAGGAGCCGAAATAACCGGGTTTTGTGGATGCTTCTCGAAATGAATGCCATCTGTGCTCGTTGCGATACACTGGACCTCTTTTATTCCGTCTTCATCTTCTGCATGCCCGGTATAAATGAGCGTTAATATACCGTCATGATCGACTGCACTGCCGGAAAAACAGCCGCTTCTGTCATATTCCTCATCTGGTGCAAGCGCAATCGGCAAATGCTCCCAATGAACAAGGTCACGGCTTTTCATATGCCCCCAATGGATGGAGCCTGGCTTTACGTCATACGGGTGATGCTGATAAAACACGTGATAGTCACCCCGCCATTGAATAAGGCCGTTTGGATCATTTATCCAGCGGGCCGGCGCCATAATATGATAACCGAGCCGGTACGGACTGTGTGCTGCCCGCTTTTCGTCCTGACGAACAGCGCGATGTGCTTTTTCAATTGCTTGTTTCATTGATTCCGCCTCCTTTAAATGCCCGACAGCACTTTAAAAGTCATCTTTTATATGTATGGGAGCCGAAATATCCGCATACATCCGTTCAGCTTTTCCTGATATATCGCCTGTCAGCTCCCTCGCAGCAAGCCATGAACTTTTAAAACGCGAAAGCGGGGTATTTTGGTTATTAACCACCCGGAAGTCATGGCGAACGGCTTTTTTTCTTTTGGTAACAAACGCCAGGCAATTTTGTGTGCTTTAAAATGAAACTTCTCAACTTCCTTAAACCTTTCCTCGCCATTTTATAGCGCTTACATTTCATCATAGTCGATTTTTTTCTGTAGTTCACCCAAACGGTGTGAACCGCTTCCCTTTCATAAAATTCTCTTTCTTTATTTCGTTTTCTCCCTTCTCTTCAATCATGTATAGTAGAAGATAGAAACGGAGTGGAATTTGATGAAAACCATCGCAGATATTGCCAAAATCGCCGGTGTCGCAAAAAGCACTGTGTCACGGTTCTTAAACGGCGGTTCGGTCAGTGAAGAAACAAAAAGGAAAATTGAACAGGTCATCAATGAAACAGGCTATACACCGAACGCTTTTGCCCAGAGCTTAAAAGCGAAACAAACAAATATGATCGGCACAATCGTTCCCCGGCTCGATTCCTACGCTACTTCCCGTACGCTGATGGGGATTGATGAACGGCTTCGCGAATTAAATTATCATATGCTTGTTTCCAATACGGGACAAGATCTCCAGCGGGAAATTGAAAACATTTATACACTCGCCAAACAAAAAGCGGCGGGCATTATTCTGCTCGCTACCCAAGTAACAGATGCACATTTACAAGCGTTTCGCACCATCGATATCCCGGTTCTTCTTGTCGGCCAGCAGCACGAAGAGGTATACAGCCTGATCCATGATGATGAAACAGCAGGCTACGCCATTGGTAAATATATTGCCCAGCGCGGACATAAAAAAATTGCTTTTCTTGGGGTCGGCGAATATGACGTAGCAGTCGGAGTCAAGCGAAAAAAAGGAGTTGCCCAGGCGCTGCGCGAACATGCGGAAGAAGTAGAAGCCCGCTTTTTTGAAACGACTTTTAATATGACGGACGCTGCCGAAAAAGCAGAACAGCTTTTTGATGAATTTTCGCCTTCAGCGCTTATTTGTGCCACCGACAATATTGCTTTCGGGGCCATGAAAGCAGCCTACCGAAAAAAAAAGTATGTTCCAAAAGATATTTCCATTACGGGCTTTGGAGGCTATGAAGTAACCGCTATGATGCATCCTTCTTTAACAACCGTCCACATTCATTTTAAAGAAGCCGGCCAGATGGCAGCGGACCATATCACCAAGCTGATCAAAGGTGAAGACATTCCAAAATTGACCTATTCGCGATTTGAACTTGTTTTACGAGAAAGTGTTGACATCCGTACAGATCATCTTTTATAATCAAATAGGAACCGGTTCCAATTCCGGTTCTCCTATTTACTCGTTCTTGGAACCGGTTCCTCTTTTTATTTAATGTTTTTAGGAACCGGTTCCAAATAATCTTACACGTATCGGTTATACTTTACCTACAAAGGAGGAACTCCAATGAATTACCCCCAAATTGCACTCGAAACGCTTGAAGCGCTTGGCGGAAAGGAAAACATTGCAGCCGCTGCCCACTGTGCTACACGCCTTCGGCTCGCTCTGCATGATGAATCGATTGTCGATCAGGAAAAGCTTGACGCGATGGACAGCGTCAAAGGGACTTTTTCTACCGGCGGTCAATACCAAATTATTTTTGGTTCTGGTACGGTTAACAAGGTATATGCAGAGTTTGCCAAGCTGACTGGTACGGGCGGCATGTCAACAGCTGATGTGAAAAGCGCCGGCGCCAAGAAAATGAACCCTCTCCAGCGGTTTGTAAAAATGCTGTCTGATATTTTTGTACCGATTATTCCAGCCATTGTTGCCGGCGGTCTGTTGATGGGAATCAACAACCTGCTCACAGCGCAGGGACTGTTTGTAGATGGCAAGTCACTGATTGAAGCTTATCCAAATATGGCTGATTTAGCAGCTCTTATTAATACATTTGCCAATGCTGCCTTTGTGTTTCTCCCTATTTTAATTGGTTTTTCTGCAACCCAGCGCTTCGGCGGCAACCCTTATCTTGGCGCCACGCTCGGTATGCTGATGGTTCACCCGGATTTATTGAATGCTTACAATATTGCAGATGCTCTAGCTAAAAACGAAATTCCTGTCTGGTCTATTTTCGGATTTGAAATTGAAAAAATCGGTTACCAGGGTACGGTTCTTCCCGTTCTCGCTGCTTCCTTTATTCTGGCTAAAGTGGAACTATCCCTTCGTAAAATTGTTCCATCGATCTTTGATAACTTACTGACGCCGCTTTTAACAATTTTCATTACAGGTATTTTAACGTTTACACTTGTAGGCCCGCTTACTCGTACAGCCGGCAACCTGCTGTCTGACGGTATGATCTGGCTTTATGATACGACCGGTTTTGTAGGAGGCGCCCTGTTCGGCCTGCTTTACGCACCTATTGTCATTACCGGTATGCACCACAGCTTTATTGCCGTTGAAACACAACTTCTTGCGGATATAGCAAAAACAGGCGGCTCCTTTATCTTCGTTGTAGCGACCATGTCAAACGTCGCTCAAGGAGCGGCTACACTTGCCGTATTTATGAGAACAAAAAACAAGAAATTAAAAGGAACGGCTTCTGCTGCAGGTGTTTCAGCCCTGCTTGGCATTACAGAACCTGCCCTGTTCGGAGTAAATTTAAAGCTTCGCTATCCGTTTATTGGTGCGTTGATCGGTTCTTCTGTGGCAACGGCGTATGTGACATTCTTTAAAGTAAAAGCGATTGCGCTTGGCGCAGCCGGTCTTCCAGGCATCATTTCCATTCAGCATGAAGGACTTGTTCAATATGTGATTGGGATGGTTATTTCGATTGTAGTTGCTTTTGCTGTAACGATGATCCTTGGGAAGCGTGATGAGAAAAAGCAGGCTGTGCAAAAAGCAGCATAACATTTAGGTGGAGAAGATTTCTCCACCTCCTTTTCATTTTAATAAGTATGAGGTGATCAGATTGCAATGGACAACAGAACAACGTTATACACGACTTGAAGACATATCTAAATCAGAGTTGGCTGCTTTAAAAAAACAGGTGGGTGGTTCCCCGTGGCGGCAAACTTATCATATTCAGCCCGAAACAGGATTGTTAAATGATCCGAACGGCTTTTCTTTTTATAATGGTGAATATCATTTATTTTACCAGTGGTTCCCGCTTGGCCCTGTTCACGGCATTAAATATTGGTATCACACAAAATCAAAAGATCTCGTTCATTGGGAGAATGCCGGTATCGCGATTCGGCCAGATAGTGACCTTGACAGCCATGGTGCTTACTCTGGCAGCGGTATCGTGCACAATGACCAATTGTACTTAATGTATACCGGCAATACTCGTGATGAGCAATGGGTGCGGCATCCGAAGCAGAATATTGCCATTATGGACAAGCAGGGCATTATTCAAAAAAAGCAAAAACCAGTGATTCATGAAGTGCCGCCCGGCTATACCGATCATTTCCGCGATCCAAAAGTATGGAAAGAAAATGGGCTTTTTTATGCCGTTATCGGTGCCCAGCGGACAAACCTGACGGGCTGTGTCGTGCTCTACAGCTCCCCAGATATGGAAACATGGACATTCGAAGGCGAAATTAAAACCGCCCTTCCCCGCTTTGGTTATATGTGGGAATGCCCCGATTACTTTACGATTGATGGACAAGGTGTCCTTGTTTTTTCACCGCAGGGCATTGCGCCGAAAGGCGATTGCTATCATAATATTTATCAATCCGGCTATGTTCTCGGGAATCTTGATGTTGAAACACAAAGCATAGATCATGGCGCCTTTTTCGAACTGGACCGCGGCTTTGATTTTTATGCACCGCAAACAATGGAAGCGCCGGACGGACGGCGTATTTTAGTCGGCTGGATGGGACTTCCTGAAATGTCTTATCCAACGGATTCACATGGCTGGGCGCACTGCCTGACCCTGCCCCGGGAAATCACGATTGAAAACGGGCGGCTTATGCAAAGACCAGTCCGGGAGCTTGAGCGCCTGCGCGGTGTTCAAATGGAAGCTTCAGCTGATCTTTGTGATGAAGTACAGACTTTTGACAGCTTCAGCGGTACAGCTTTTGAAATGATTTGTTCGTTTGAGCTGGAGGATGCAGATTCATGCGGAATTGAAATTCGCGTAAGCGAAGAAGAAAAAACCGTTATTACGTACGACGCCCTCAAGCAAAAGGTCCACTTGGATAGAACATATTCTGGTGCGCTTACAGATTCGCCATATGGAACTGTGCGCAGCTGCTCGTTAGCGGGGGACAAAGTGACGTTTCGTTTATTTGTGGATTCCTCTTCCCTTGAGCTCTTTGTAAACGATGGAGCCGAAGTTTTTACAAGCCGTATTTTTCCAAGCAAGGACTCGGCAGGCATCCGCTTTTTTGCAAAAGGCGGCCGCGCGACATGCCAGGCGGTAAAATGGACGATAGGAGAGTAAAATGAGTACATTATTTTCAATTGGAGAAGTATTAATTGATTTTATCCCACAGCAAAAAGGGCTGGCTCTTAAAGATGTCGTATCCTTTGAACGCGCACCCGGCGGAGCCCCGGCCAATGTGGCCGCTGCCGTTTCAAAACTCGGCGGGCACTCCGCCATGCTGACGAAGCTTGGCTCCGATGCATTCGGTGATTTTTTATTGGAGAAGCTGATTGAAGCAGGTGTGGAAACCAAGCACATTATCCGCACGAGTGAAGCCAATACGGCTCTTGCGTTCGTCTCCCTCCGTGAAGATGGTGAACGGGACTTTTCTTTTTACCGGAAGCCTTGTGCAGATTTGCTGATGACAGCAGACGAAGTGGACGAATCCTTGTTTCACCCCGGTGACATTCTGCACTTTTGTTCCGTTGATTTAGTTGAAAGTCCAATGAAGCATGCGCATATTAAAGCAATCGACCGGGCTAAACAGCGCGGTGCTTTCATCAGCTTTGATCCAAATGTGCGGCTTCCGCTTTGGGAGGATCCGAATGTGTGCCGCGAAACCATTTTAGCGTTCATACCAAAAGCGCATCTGATCAAAATTTCAGATGAAGAGCTTGAATTTATTACAGGTATTTCAGAAGAAAAAGCGGCTATTGCTTCCCTGTTTACAGGAGATGTAAAAGCGGTCGTGTATACACGCGGTGCAGCAGGTGCCTCACTGTTTGTAAACGGAACAGAAATCCAAGCAGACGGCTTTGCTGTACAGGTACAGGATACGACTGGTGCCGGGGATGCTTTTATTGGCGGCTTTTTATTTCAGCTTCTTCAGACCGGTGCCAATTTAGAAAACGTTTCTTCTCTTCTTGAACAGCGCGGAGAAGAAATCGTCCGTTTTGCCAATGCAGCCGGTGCCATTACGACCACCGGCAAAGGAGCCATCTCTTCCCTGCCTTCCCTGCAGCAAATAGAAAACATGCTTAATGAAGTTCATTCAGATACAAAATAAAAAGCACCGCCCGTTTGGGCGGTGCTTTTTATTTTGCGTTCATCGCATTGTAGATGGCCACTGTAAATGCTTCACGGGTTGCATTGTGTGTTCCATAAAACTTGTCGCCTTTAAAAAAGCCGGTTTTATCAATAGAAGCCATAGAAAGGATGCCTTCGTATGCCCAATGGCCTACCTTAATGTCTGTATACACAACATTTGCTGCCGCCGTTTCAGACACTTTTAAGTTAAAAGCACGCTGGATCAAAGATGCCATTTCGTTTCTTGTCATTTCTTCTTCTAAGCCGAATGTTTTATCTCCGTAGCCATTCATAATGCCCGCTTCATGAACCGCTGCTATATCTACAGCAAACCGGTTTGTTTTCGGCACATCTGTAAAGTAGCTCATTTTTTCTGGTTTCAAACCAAGTACACGGTTGATAATGGCTGCGGCTTGTCCGCGCGTTATTTTTTCGTCCGGCGCGAATGTATCGGTTGTAAATCCATTAATAACTCCCTGTTCCGTCAATGATTTAATCGCATTGTACGCAAGGTCTGTTTTTTCTACATCTGTAAACCATTCCGGTGCTTGTTCTTCTTTAATTACGCGTTTAGCGCCTGCATATCTCGGCGACCAGTATGAATCGCCATCTAGCGGAACAAGCGCGATGCCTTTGCTTGATGTGGCATTCAATACTTGGCTGTTGCCTGTGTATACCCCAACATGGGAGATGCCTTTTTTATATGTGTTAGCGTAAAAAACAAGATCGCCAACCTGAAGATCGCTTTTGGCTACTGCTGTGCCTACATTGTACTGTTCACCTGTTGTGCGCGGCAAAGAAATGTCAGCAGCATGTTTATAAATATATTGAACGAAACCGGAGCAGTCGAATCCTTTTGGCGTTGTGCCGCCAAATACGTACTCTACACCCATGAACGTTTTCCCAAAAGCAACAACTGATTCACCAATGGACGCGGCTTCTGCTTTAACAGATGCCAATGGGGACACGCTAAAAAACAAGATGACCGCTAAAAATGAAAGAATTGCTTTCTTGCAACTGTTCACTATGTACCTCCTAATTTCCCATTCTTTTTTCTCTACTTAATTCCTCATAAATCTTATTCTAGCAAAAATAAACATTACGATGTTTTACGGTAAAATTACAAATTTCGATCTTTTTGTAATAATTTATCCTTATTTTTCCTGCAAAAACTCATAAAAAAAGAACTGGGGAGCAGCAGTTCTTTTAAGAAAAAACAAATGATATATACACTCCGAACAGCAAAATTAAAGTGACAATGATACCTGTCAGGAGCAAAATACTCGCTTTTTCAGGCTTAAACATTTCGTTGTCTATCGCCCTGGCTTTAATAAAATAACTGCGTGTAGAAAAAGCAAGGACCAGCAGTCCTGATAGAATAGCAGCAAATCCGACTATGTCTGCCAGGAGATCTGCACGTGTCGAATGCCGGGACAAAAAACTAAAGTGAAGGTTGCTGATTAAAAAACCAATTCCTATAATGGCAATGGCCGTTCTTGTCCATGCCAAATAAGTGCGTTCATTCGCCAAATGCTGCTGAACAAAAGCAGCGCTTTTTGTTTTTGTCATTGTGTCGATTCCCTCCTCTTCAACCGTTTAAGGCAGGCACCCATTTGTCTATACTTACATACAATACCCTGAAAAATGGGGAACATTTCTCAAATCGTGAAAGATCATTAACGAATTCCCTCATATCCTTTATAATAGAGAGGATTATGAGAAAAGGAAGGTGAGCAGCTATCGACGCGCTGCAAATTGCAAACGACTTAAAGAAGAAAGTGGATGAACAGTCTGTGTATCCACTGTTTCCATTGCATAAGCACACATATACGAAAACAGGCGGGGTAGCCGATGTTTTCATTAAGCCTAAACATATAGACGATCTACAAACCGTTATATATTACGCAAAAGAACATGCGCTTCCACTGACGATTCTAGGAAACGGCTCAAACGTGCTTGTCCGGGATAAAGGCTTGCGCGGTATCGTCATTGCCCTTGAATACTTTGACCAAATTCATGTAGACGGCACGACGATTACGGTAGGAAGCGGGGCAAAAATCATTGATGTTTCCCGCACGGCACTCGATCATCATTTAACCGGTCTTGAGTTCGCCTGCGGCATTCCGGGTTCAGTAGGCGGGGCTCTTGTCATGAATGCCGGCGCTTATGGAGGCGAGACGTCAACAGTGCTGAGAAAAGCAACGGTTCTTTCTCATGACGGTGACTTGATCACGCTTGGAGAAGATGATTTTCACTTCGGCTACCGCAAAAGCATTTTCACAGAAAAGGACTACATTATTCTAGAAGCAGTGTTTGAATTAAAACCAGGCCGTTTTGAGGAAATTAAAGAAGCGATGGACACCTTTACTGCGCTCCGCGAATCAAAACAGCCGCTTGAATATCCATCCTGCGGAAGTGTATTTAAGCGCCCGGCCGGTTATTTCGCCGGCAAACTGATTCAAGACAGCGGCTTGCAGGGAACCCGGATCGGCGGCGCGGAAATTTCTAAAAAGCATGCCGGCTTTATTGTAAACGTGGACGGCGCTTCTTCTACGGACTATTTAAACTTAATCCGTTACGCGCAGGACCGTGTACGCGAAAAATTTGGTGTAGAACTTGAAACAGAAGTAAAAATTATCGGCGAAGATTAATCAAAAGCCGCTTCGGTCGACCGAAGCGGCTTTTTGTTCGTAAGGGGGGCTTCACTTGTTTACAAATGAAATGATTTCATCGTTTAATGAGCTTGAAACCGCCGTCTATCAATATGTATCTAAAAATGGGAGCAAAGTCATTTATATGCGTATTCGGGAGCTGGCAGCGGAAACACATGTCTCAACAGCGACCATTCTGCGTTTTTGCCGAAAAGCAGGCTGTGATGGTTTTACAGAGTTTAAAGTTCGGTTAAAGCTTTATTTAAAAGAACAGGAGCCATTTGAGCCCAAAAGCATGCACCATTCTGTTACAGATTTTTTTGAACGGTCGCTGAACGGGCCGATTGAAGATCAAATGCTCGAAGCAGCCCGCACAATGTCCCTTTCTGACAGCATTATCTTTATTGGAATCGGCAGCTCAGGTATTTTAGCTGAGTACGGTGCCCGCTACTTTTCAAGCCTTGGCAAGCTGTCCCTTTACATAAAAGACCCGCACTACCCGATTCACACAAACTTTCTTCAAAACAGTACGACGATTGTTCTTTCTGTATCCGGTGAAAACGACTATACCGTCCGTCATACCCACCAAATGCGTGAAGCGGGCAGCACCATTATCAGCATTACAAATAATAAACATTGCACCATTGCCAAAATGTCTGATATTAACCTTTCCTACTATGTTTCAGAGGAGCGGTTTGCACACTCCAATATTACGACGCAGGTGCCGGTTGTGTATATTCTTGAATCACTCGCCCGTGAACTGTACAGGCTTTCAAATATCCAAAAGTAACCAAACCGGACTGCCAGCAGACAGTCCGGTTCTATTCACTGTCCTTCTCTGGCTGCCGGAATCATAAGCGATATCAGGCCAGGCTGTCGCAGTTTTTCTTAACATAGGGTCGATTATTCTATTTGTTTATCTATGCTGCTTGTTATTTGACAATTCTTTTAGCGCCTATATACCGTTCCTTCCAATACATATCGCTCATTTTCACTACTTTTACTCCTTTGGAGGTAGCGCCAATAAAAGCGCCGTTTTTATAATAAATGGCAGCAAATGATACCTTTCCTTTTATGCCGGTTGCATAAAAAACTAAATCGCCGGGTTTGAGCTGGCTTCGGCTTACCGGGGTTCCAATTTTATATTGGTCAGCGCTTGTGCGCGGAATTGTCATTTTCGTTGCGGCGTTTTTATAAACATACTGTGTAAACCCGCTTGCATCGAATCCTTTTGGCGTTGTTCCTCCGTACTTGTACGGGCTCCCTACATACCTTTTGGCCACAGCCGCTGCTTCTTCTCCATAATTGATTGTTGCAGATGCACTTGAGGCTGAACCAAACACAAAAGCTATTGCCAGAGACAAAATTGCCAGAACTGCCGCTGCCCATCTTACCCTTGATCCGTTCATAACCAATGCTTTTCCCCCTTGAAATGAAAAATGAACCACAAAAGTAAATATATGAGTGTATCCTATTTTCATTCCTATAAAATTTAATTCATAAAAATAAAAAGCACAGGCGAATCAATTCGTCTGTGCTTTGAGACTGTCGAAAAATTATATGGATGACCGTGCACATGAATGGGATGATCGGCAGCGTCCGGGCAGCTCCGCTTTCCATGGGGCAGGCGCTGAGCCCGCTAGTCCCATAGGAGTCTGCGCCGCCCTCCCGCCGCCAAGTGGCTTGCGACAAGATTGTATAGAGCTGATAAGGTCCTATCTTTCTGTTTCAAAAAGAGAAGTTTCTATTCGGTCCTTGCTTATTGATCTTCAATAGCACTTAGTGAAGCCTGCTGGACGAAGACTCCTGCGGGAAGTACAGTGGCAGGCGCAGCCGAGGAGGCTCCCGCACTGCCCTAAGGGGCGCGAAGTCCGGCAGGCTTCCCTTATCGGCTCTTTTTTAAAAGCGAAAGACTTTGTCTACACACTGAAAGCACAGGCGAGCAAATTCGCCTGTGCTTTCCCTTTCTATCTAAAAAAAACTACTTTGAAGCGTAAAAAGTGGCCGGAATCGAAGCAAAATGGCGGCGATGATACAGCATAGGGTCTTTTTCCGCATCAATTTGAATGGTGTCTACTTCTCCAATCAAAATCGTATGATCGCCCGCCTCCACCGTTTGAACGGTTTGGCATTGAAAAACAGCAAATGCGCCTTCGATAACCGGCAAATGGTGTTCATGTGAAAAGTTCCATTTACATGTGCTGAAACGGTCGGCTCCTTTGGTCGCAAACGTCATACAAATGTCTTTTTGATTGCCCGCTAAAATGTGCACGGCGAACGTGCCGTTTTTCATAAAAGCTGGCAGGGTTGCAGCTTTATGGTCAATCGACCATAAAATCAAAAGGGGATCAAGTGATACAGAAGCGAATGAATTCACAGTCAGGCCGGCCGGTTTGCCATTTGAGTCCACCGTTGTCATCACTGTGACACCGGTCGGGTAATTGCCCATTGCATCTTTGAACAACTGCTGTTTTTGTTCGTCTGCCATTTTCCTTCCTCCTTTTAATCAAAGACCTGCTTTTATCGTATCGCGCTTTGGTTCACTTTACCACTTCAAAAACAAAAAGACCGCCTTGTTGAACAGACGGTCTTTTCTTTATACCCTTTTTTTCCATTAGAGAAGCGGCAGCTTTTACTTCCGCTGTAATGGGACCCATCCCTGCTGCCCTCTTCCTATTTTGTTTTTTTAACCAAGCAGCGCGTCCAGCGCATAGCGTCCTGGGCCTGTTAGGGCAATACCGATGGCAACAGCCAGCAGCACTAAATTGTACTCATAGCCGTTTTGTGTACTCCAAAAACCGTTTGGACCATGTACTTTTACAATCGCAACAACCATTGTCAAAGCAATTAATACACCAGCAAGCGGTGTGAGCAAACCGAGCGCAAACAGGGCACCGCCGACGAATTCTGAAAGCCCTGCGATCAGCGCCATCGCGTAACCAGGCTTCATGCCGATGGAGTCAAACCAGCCTCCCGTTCCTTTTAAGCCATAGCCTCCAAATGAGCCAAATAGTTTCTGCGCGCCGTGTCCGACAAACGCAAGCCCAATGACTAAACGAATAATTAACAATCCTGCATCTAACATTCTTTCTTCCTCCTCTTTTATTATCTTGAATTCGAGATATATAGTTTAAAAAAAGTTCGATATATTCCACTAACGTTTTGGTTATTTATCTTGAATTCGAGATAATCATATCAACTTTTTTTAAAAACGTCAATTACTTTTAGAAACTTTTTTACTTTTTCTCAAAAAGAAAACCATCCCTGTTATAAGAGATGGTTCATAACATCTTTAAGAGTCTGGCTGCTTAACTCCTGCTCCATCGCAGCCTGAGCCCGCCCAAACGTGACGTCGAGCGCCGACTGAATATTTTTTCCGACCGCACACTCCGGGTTCGGTTTTTCATGGATGGCAAACAATTCTTCTTTCGGCTCAACGGCTCGAAAAATATCCAGAAGGGTAATGTCTGACGGATCCTTCGTCAGAGCTGCGCCTGTTTTACCGGCACGTGAGGTTAAAAGACCGGCTTTGCGAAGCATGCCCATAATCCGCCGAACCACAACGGGGTTTGTATTGACACTCCCTGCCATCCATTCTGATGAAACCGTTTCACGGGGATTGGATGCAATGAGAATCATAATATGAATTGCGACTGCGAGACGGCTGTTGATCATTTTTTTCACCACCATTTGTTCTTATTTTAGTTACACTTAAAATCCTTGTCAAACAAGCGGGAAACCCTTTACCACCGCAAAACAAAGACCGCTTTTAATTTAAAAGCGGTCTTTTTCTTCGTTTTCATATCGTTCATATAACGTATCGAGTACTTCATCGACAACATCTTGAACTTCACTGGCAAAATGAACAAAAATAAACTGCATGGCTTCTGCTTCCTCCATAAACCGCTCGCCTTCGGGGCCATAGGCACTGAAAAATGGAACCGTAAAATGAACATCGATTTCTTCGCTGCCCTCTTCTTTTCCAAAGCCTTTTACCACAAAATAAATATCCAAGTCACCGACATGCTCACCTTCTCGATCTTTAAAGCTGACCGTCTGGCAATAAGTTTCGTTATGTTCTTCCAGCTCAATTCGTTTCTCTTTTAAGCTGCCCTTTGCCAACACTTGAATGCCGCTTACTGAATACATCCTATCACTCCTGTTTTGTTCGTTTTTTAACCTGTATCTCCTGTTTTTCATTTACAGTAATGATCGTATCCGCCATGTCGATAAACAATCCGTTTTCTACAACACCAGGGGTGAGATTCAATTCCCGCTCCAATTCTTCAGGCGACGCAATAAGACCAAAATCGCAGTCAAAAATATAATGCCCATTATCGGTGATATACGGCTTTCCTTCTTTTACCCGTAATGCAGATGCCCCTCCTAAAGAACGGATTTTTTTTTCTGTCATCTTGTATCCGAATGTCTCCACCTCAACCGGAAGAGGAAACCGCCCGAGTTGTTCAACCATTTTAGAAGGATCCGCCACTACTACAAATCTCCGTGCGGAAGAGGCAATGATTTTTTCCCGCAGAAGCGCTCCTCCTCCGCCTTTGATTAAATGAAAAGCAGGATCGGCTTCGTCAGCGCCATCGATAGCCAGATCGAGCTCGTCCACTTCCTCCAGGCTGAGAAGCGGAATTCCACATTCTTTCGCTAATTGTTCCGTTCGAATCGACGTAGCCACGCCTTGAATGGACAAACCCTGTTGAACGAGCCCGCCTATTTTCTCAATGGTATACCGTACTGTACTGCCTGTTCCGAGACCAATGATCATGCCGTCTTCTACAAACTCTGCCGCTTTTTCACCGACGAGCTGCTTTTCCGTTGTCATCGGCCGATCAGTTCCAGACTGAATGTCCCTGTTGCGCCCGCCTCATATAAATTCGTTACCGAGGTAGAATACGTGTGAATCATGGCTGGAAACTCCATTCCTTTTTCGGGCACCTTCACTTGAAAATTATTTTCATATAAAAGAACCGTTATATCATGATACTCTTCGCTTGTGACGGGAAATTGAAAGCTGATTTTCGGCACTTTTGCACCCGTCTTTTTATTTACAACCGTTTCTTCGTGAAAATTCTCCACCTGAATCGGCGTATCATTCAAGATCACTTGCTTCACCATTTTCACTCAGCTCCTATCTTTATCGTTAGAGCCATTATAATGCTCCTTTTTTAATTGAGCCATTTTTTCGCTTCACTGCTCTCATTTAAACAAAAAACCTTTCACTGCTCCAAGCAGTGAAAGGTTTTAATAAGCTTATACGTGGCCGAACTGCGCTTCATGCAAACGCCGATAATGGCCGTTTTGCTCGAGCAGCTCATAATGGCTGCCTTGTTCTTCAATGCCTGATGGCGTAACAACAATAATCCGGTCGGCATGCTTGATTGTAGCGAGCCGATGGGCAATCACAAGCGTTGTCCGCCCGACAGACAGCTCCGAGAGCGCCTGCTGAATGGCAAGCTCTGTTTCCGTATCAAGAGCAGACGTTGCTTCATCCAATATTAAAATCGGCGGGTTTTTCAGGAAAATCCGCGCAATGGCAAGACGCTGCTTTTGGCCGCCCGACAGCTTTACGCCGCGTTCGCCAATGACCGTATCGAGTCCATCTGGCAAAGAAGAAACAAATTCATCAAGACGCGCCCGTTTTAAAGTGGACAGGATAGCTTCTTCAGACGCACCAAGATCGCCATATAAAATATTTTCACGAATCGTGCCAGAAAACAGGAATACATCCTGCTGCACGATCCCAATTTGACGACGCAGCGACGCAAGCGACATTTTTCTCGTGTCGAGCCCATCAATTGAAATAAATCCTTCCTGCGCATCATAAAAACGCGGCAGCAAGCTGCACATAGTCGTTTTACCAGCACCGGACGGACCGACAAACGCCACTGTTTCTCCGGCTTTAATCGACAAGCTGATATTTTGGAGAACCGGCTTTTTCCCTTCGTACCCGAACGTCACGTTATGGTAGCTGATGTCGCCATGCACTGCGTCTACGTCTATGGCATCTGGTGCATCCGCTACATCGGGAGCCGTCTGGAGCAATTCCACATAGCGTTTAAAACCAGCAATTCCTTTCGGATAGCTTTCAATAATGGCATTAATTTTTTCAATCGGACGGAAGAAAATATTAGATAGGAGAATAAATCCGACAAATTCACCGTAGGTAAGCTCACCCTGCATCACAAAATACGTTCCGCAAATAAGTACAAACAGTGTAATTATGCGCATAAGCATGTAGCTGATCGACATATTCTGCGCCATAATTTTATAGGAAACGAGCTTTGTCATCCGGAATCTTCCATTGTTTTCTTCAAATTGCTTCTTTTCATGTGTTTCGTTCGCAAAAGCCTGCACGACACGAATGCCGCCCATGCTGTCTTCAATACGGGCATTGAAATCAGCAATATCACCAAAGAGCTGGTGAAAAGCCCTGGTCATTTTTTTATTGAAGAAAACAGCGAGCCACAGCACAGCCGGCACGATAATAAATGTTAACACAGCCAGCTTCCAGTTGATTGTCAGCATAATGCCAAACGCCCCGGTCAGCGTCATCAGTGCAATAAACAAATCCTCCGGCCCATGATGCGCCATTTCACCAATCTCCATTAAATCACTTGTCATCCGTGAAATAAGATGGCCTGTTTTTGTGTTATCAAAAAAACGGAATGACAGCTTTTGCACATGGACAAACAGTTTGCTGCGCATATCTGTTTCAATATTAATGCCGAGCATATGCCCCCAGTATGTAACCACGTAATGAAGACCGGCATTTACAATATAAATAAGCAGCAAGCCAATACTTGCGGCTACAATTAAATTCCAGTTCCCTCCAGGCAGAAGTGTATCAATAAAATAATTCACAACGAGCGGAAATGCGAGCTCTAACAGACCCGCAAATACCGCACAAAAAAAGTCTAAGAAAAACAGTTTTTTATATGGGCGGTAATACGAAAAAAAATACTTAATCACACAGTCACCTGCTTTATTGGATTCCTTTATCGGCTTCCTGCCAGCGCAAGTTCTGGTGCTTTTACCAAGTCATAGGTTAAACAAACCGGCTTGCCGGAACGTGGATCGCGGACAATTTCTGCATCGATTTGAAAAACAGAACGCAGATTTTCTTTTGTCATAACCGTTTCTGGCGCTCCCTCGCATATGATACTGCCTTTTCTCATCGCGACGAGGTAATCGGCGAATCGTGCCGCGTGGTTTAAATCATGGAGCACCATCACAATGGTCCGGCCTTCCCGTTCATTTAATTCCTGTAAAAGCTCCAGCACTTCCAGCTGGTGGGCCAAGTCTAAGTAAGTCGTTGGTTCATCGAGTAAAATCAAATCTGTTTCCTGTGCCAGCGCCATCGCGATCCAGACACGCTGGCGCTGTCCGCCTGAAAGCGCGTCAATTTCCCGGTCGCGGAAGTCCGCCGTACCGGTTACATCCATCGCCCACTGGATCACTTCTTTATCGTGTGCGTTTAGTGTGCCAAAGCCTTTTTGATGCGGGAAGCGGCCGTATGAAATCAGCTCATAGACAGTCAGTCCAGCTGGGGCTTCCGGCGTTTGCGGCAAAATAGCCATTTGTTTGGCGATTTCTTTTGTGGACAGACGGTGAATGTCCGCACCATTTAAATACACCGAACCGCTGTTTTGATTTAAAAGACGTGCCATTGTTTTGAGCAATGTGGATTTCCCGCAGCCGTTTGGCCCAATAATCGTTGTTACTTTTCCCGCTGGAATATCGACGGTTAAATCCTCGACGATTGTCGCAGCCCCATAGCCAATGTTTACTCGTTCCGCACGCAGCTTGCTCATTTCCTCCACCTCGTTTACGTTTTTCCTTTATCATCTATATCGGACGGTTGCAATTGATAATCAGTTTCAATTAAAAGTTATCATAAAATTGCCTGCCCTGTCCAGACTTTCGAAGAAAAAAGCCTTGAATAGGTTCAAGGCTTTCAGTGTTTAATCCATTTTTCTAAAAGAACCGGAAGCTGCTCAAAAGCATGTTTCATATGAAGCCGTTCTGTCCGTTTGTGGGCATCTTTGCCGAACGGCCCGATGTTTAAAACCGGCGCTTTGAGCTTAGCCATATCGGCAAATGGAATGGAATAGCCGTCCTGCCATACAGGTGTATTTTTTTCAAACGCCTGCCAGCCTTCTCCCTCACCGTTTCCATTCACATAACTTAAATCACAAATGCCGTTAAAGTAATGGACCCGTTCAATCGGCAGCCCAAACTCTTTTTGGGCCAATGTTGTTAGAAACTCGACGGCTTCTTCTACAAGCGCCTCACCGGAAGAATGAACAGCGGGATAAAAAGGAGGCGCGAACAGCAGAATAATTGCCGGTGCCAGCTCCTGTGACTGGATAATCAGTTTATCCGCGATCCGAAATGACTTTTCCCGATCGTCCCATTCTTCCCGAGTGTACACATCCGCTTTGATTTCTTCTATTGCTTCTTCTCCAAGCTTATCAATTGAGTAGCGCAGCAGCTCTTCGAAGCGGATGACACGGACCTTCCCTACCGGCTTCACACCGTGCATTTGGCAGATTTGTTCATAGGCAGCATTACATTCTCCGGCTGCTTCTTTAGCAATTTGTTCAAATCCTTCTATTATATGTTGTGCTGTCTGCTTCATTAAAAATACGTTGTAAAGAGCAGATGAACGGTATGGCGTCTGCGTTGAATATTCAAGACGAAGATCTTTTTGCTGCAGGGTGACGGGAAGCGGTGTTGTTTCACCAAGCTCCGTTTCTTGAAACAGGGGGTTCCATTCCATTTTTCGTGTTAAAAATGACGCGATGTAAGGGGACGTTAATCCATTAAATGGCTCGCCCGCATGTGTTTCACGTCCATAAAAAAGGGCACCCGGCATAATTTTGCCAATCGTACCCGTATAGACCTTACGCGCCCTATCACCCGGTTCCTGAGAAAAAACAGGCTCGCTATTTAAAAATAGTTCATATTCAAGATCAAATTCCTCTTGAAGTTCCAACAGCTTCGGCACAGCGGCGCGCATTCCAGCTGAGTTTACTTCTTCATCCGGCACGGTTAACAGCAGCAGATTGACGGGCCATTGTTCCACACTTGCTTTCTCAATAAGCTGCATATGCAAAGCCAGCCCCATTTTCATATCCATCGTCCCGCGTCCGAATAAATACTCACCTGATTGCAAATCAGCCAGCACGTCCGGCGGCAGATCATTCGGCCGCTCCAGCCAGTAGGCGGTCAATTCTTCCGGCTGCGTCGCCAGCGGCTCCAGCTCGCCATATTCTTCTGTACTGACAGTATCAAAATGGCTGATCAAACAAATGGTGCGCACAGCTTTTGGGTGTTTGTAAAGCGCCGTTAAAAACTTTCGCCGCAAATCGGCTGGATGAAGGGACAGGTGCTCAGGATGCTGCTGAAAATAATGGAGTCCGAGCAGCTTCGATTGCAGCTTCATTGGAAACTGCCGCTCATCCTCAGACAGGGTGATGCTTTTCCAGCTGACAAGCTCATCCAGCAGGGCACGAAGTTTTTCTGGTGAATCCCATAGACGCTTTTTCATACCGATCAATCCCTTTCCAAATAAAAGAATGTCCCTTCATTTTGGGACATTCTTTTACTTTTTTCAATTCTCATGGAAGAAAGACTGCCAGACTCTTTATTTACACCCATCCTCTGAATGTCGCCGCTTCCGCCGCACGTTTAATGCCGACAATGTAAGCAGCAAGCCGCATATCAACCCCATGTATTTGCGCCGTTTCATAAATGAGGTTAAACGAATTGACCATTCTCTTTTGCAATTTTTGCATAACCTCTTCTTCTGACCAGTAATAGCCTCCATTATTTTGCACCCATTCAAAATACGAAACCGTTACGCCGCCTGAGCTTGCCAAAATGTCCGGAACAAGCAAAACGCCGCGCTCGGTTAATTGTTTCGTTGCTCCAATCGTTGTCGGGCCGTTCGCTGCTTCTACAATAATTCCTGCCTTGATGCGCTCTGCATTTTCTTCCGTGATTTGGTTGGAAATTGCAGCTGGAATTAAAATGTCACAGTCAAGCTCCAGCAGTTCCTGGTTCGAGATCGTGTCTTCGAACAGGTTTGTCACCATGCCGAAGCTGTCGCGGCGGTCCAGCAAGTACGGAATATCAAGCCCATTTGGATCATGAATACCGCCAAGCACATCCGAGATACCGATAATACGAGCGCCTTCATCATGCAAAAACTTGGCCAGGAAGCTGCCGGCATTACCGAATCCTTGAATGACAATACGGGCGCCTTCAATTTTCATTCCTTTTTTTCTGACCGCTTCTCTTAAGCACATGACGACTCCCTGTGCAGTTGCCGTTTCCCGGCCGTGAGATCCGCCAAGTACAATTGGTTTTCCGGTAATAAAGCCAGGAGAATCAAATTCCCGTATATGGCTGTACTCATCCATCATCCAGGCCATAATTTGCGCGTTTGTATACACATCTGGAGCCGGGATATCTTTGGTCGGCCCGACAATCTGGCTGATTGCGCGTACATAGCCGCGGCTGAGCCGTTCAAGCTCACCAGCTGACATTCGCTGCGGATCGCAAATAATGCCGCCTTTTCCACCGCCGTAAGGAAGACTGGCAATCCCGCATTTAAGTGTCATCCAAATCGACAGCGCTTTTACTTCTTCTTCCGTCACGTTTGGGTGAAACCGAACGCCGCCTTTGGTCGGGCCGACTGCGTCACTATGCTGGGAGCGAAAGCCGGTAAACACCTTTACATGCCCATCATCCATTCGGACTGGAATCCGAACTGTCAGCATCCGCATAGGCTCCTTTAATAATCCGAAGACACTTTCAGGGTATCCAAGTGTATCGAGTGCTTTTTTTATAATCGTTTGGGTAGATTGAAACAAGCTGCTTACTTGTTTTTGCTTTTCTTCATTTGGAATCGCTGCTGATTTTTGAACAAGCGGCTTTCCTTTTATTTCGTTTTTCAGCATGGGCATCGCGGCCACCTTTCTGTTTGATCTTATGAAAAAGAATGCAAGGATTATGCCAAAAGCAGCGGCCGCTATTCCAAAGGGATCGGACTTCGGAAAAATAAAAATAGACAATAAATTTTGCGCATGGCAGAAAAATTTATTGTCCGGAAGAAAAAAAGAAGCCGGCGGATGAATCCGCCGGCTTCTTTTTAAGCAAAAATCTTTTGAATTTTTTCGATAGCCCAATCGAGATCTTCTTTAGAGATAATCAACGGCGGAGCAAAACGGATCACCGTTTCATGTGTTTCCTTGCATAAAAGACCTTCCTGTTTTAAACGCTCGCAGTATGGACGAGCTGGCTCTGTCAGCTCAACGCCGATAAACAATCCGCGTCCGCGCACTTCTTTAATTGCCGGATGTGTAATCGCTGATAGCTTTTCCTTAAAGTACGTACCAAGTTCCAATGAACGCTCTACAAGCTTTTCTTCCTCAATCACTTGGAGTGAAGCGAGCGACACCGCACACGCAAGCGGGTTGCCTCCAAACGTAGAACCATGCGATCCAGGGTTAAACACCCCTAATACGTCTTTGTCTGCCACAACGCAGGAAATCGGGAATACTCCGCCGCCCAATGCTTTTCCAAGAATCAGCATGTCTGGAACAACATCTTCCCACTGGCAGGCAAACAATTTACCGCTGCGGGCAAGGCCGGCTTGAATTTCATCCGCAATAAACAGCACGTTTTGTTCTTTACAAAGCGTTGAAGCTGCTTTTAAGAAGCCTTCCGGTGGAATGACAATCCCAGCTTCACCTTGAATCGGTTCAATTAAAAAGGCGGCTGTGTTCGGTGTAATGGCTGCTTCAAGCGCGTCAATATCGCCATATGGGATCAGCTTGATTCCGGGCAGCATCGGTCCAAAACCGCGTTTATATTCTGCTTCTGAAGAAAGCGATACAGCCGTCATTGTCCGCCCGTGAAAGTTGCCGACACAGGCGATGATTTCAGCCTGGTTTTCTGCCACACCTTTTACGTCATATGCCCAGCGGCGTGCTGCTTTCACTGCTGTTTCTACCGCTTCCGCTCCAGTATTCATTGGCAGGGCCATATTTTTACCCGTTAATTCACAAATTTTTTCATACCACGGACCAAGCTGGTCATTGTGAAAAGCACGTGAAGTAAGTGTAACCCGGTCTGCCTGGTCTTTTAGTGCCTGAATAATTTTCGGATGACGATGCCCCTGGTTAACAGCGGAATAAGCGCTCAGCATATCCATGTAACGGTTGCCTTCCGGATCTTTTACCCATACCCCTTCTGCTTCCGACACGACGATTGGCAGCGGATGATAGTTATGCGCCCCAAATTGCTCCGTTTGTTCAATGATTTTTTTCGATGAGTTTGTTGCAGATGTCATTTTCTTCTCCCCCTTTTTGAGTTTAAAAAAATTCTGAAATCGTTTTTCCCTGCATGTGAAGAATCAAGTAATCCGGGCTTCCTGCTTTTGAATCGGTTCCTGACATGTTAAAGCCGCCAAATGGCTGGTAGCCGACAATAGCACCTGTGCAGCCGCGGTTAAAGTAAAGGTTTCCGACGTGGAATTCTTTGCGGGCTCTGCTAATATGTTTACGATTGTTAGAGATAAGTGCTCCGGTTAAGCCGTAATCTGTGTTATTTGCAATCTCCAGCATGTGATCGAAATCTCTTGCCTTGCAAAATGCGACGACCGGGCCAAAAATTTCTTCCTGCATGAGGCGGTCCCGTTCCCCTACATCGGCAATAATCGTCGGCTCAATAAAGTAGCCAGTTTCGTCATTTCCGTTTCCTCCGGTTACAAGCCGGCCTTCTCCTTTACCAATTTCAATGTAGTTCATAATTTTTTGGAATGCCCGTTCGTCAATCACCGGGCCCATATACGTATCAGCAGATTCCGGGCTGCCCAGCGTTAAGGTTTTCGTTAAGGCCGCTGCTTTTCCGAGCACTTCATCATATACATCTTCGTGGATGACCGCGCGCGATCCAGCGGAACACTTTTGGCCGGAAAATCCAAAAGCTGAATAAACAATAGATGTTGCAGCAAGATCCAAATCGGCACTGCTGTCAACAAGCATCGTATCTTTGCCGCCCATTTCTGCAATGACCCGCTTCAGCCAAATTTGTCCTTCCTGCACTTTTGATGCCCGTTCGTAAATACGGCAGCCAACGGCACGAGAGCCGGTAAACGAAACGAAGCGTGTTTTCGGATGCTCCGTTAAAAAGTCACCAATTTCGGCACCGCTGCCCGGGATATAATTAAGAACGCCCGGCGGAAGACCTGCTTCCTCCATCACCTCTACAAATTTTGCCGCAATAACCGGTGTGGTTTCTGCCGGTTTTAACAGAACAGTGTTGCCCGTTACAATCGCTGCAACTGTTGTGCCGGCCATGATGGCCAGCGGAAAATTAAACGGTGAAATTACAATGCCGACCCCAAGTGGAATGTAACCGAACTCATTGTGCTCACTCGGCCGGCTTTGAACGGGTGATCCCTTTTTCAGCTCGTTCATTTGGCGTGCATAGTACTCCAGAAAATCAATCGCTTCCGCTGTATCTGCATCTGCTTCTTTCCACGGTTTTCCTGCTTCTTTTACAAGCCATGCCGAAAATTCATGCTTTCTGCGCCGGATAATCGCAGCTGCGCGGAATAAAATCTGAGCGCGTGCTGACGGATCTGTATACTGCCACGTTTGGAAAGCAGTGAGCGCTGCCTGCATCGCCTGCTCGGCTTCCTGTTTTCCTGCCATTGAAACCGTTCCGATCACTTCTTCCTTGCGTGCCGGGTTGATGGATGTTGTTTTCGTTTCTGTCTGTATACGCTTTCCATTAATGACAAGCGGGTATTCTTCATTGAGCTTTGTATTTACAAACTCAAGCGCCTCTTGAAACGCCTGCTTGTTTTCTTCCACACTAAAATCAGTAAATGGTTCGTGCTTGTATGCGATTACCATGATGATCCCTCCAGAAAAATAACTGTCTCGCTTTATACTATGCAAGAAGCATGCCATTTTTTTAACGAGCGGAAGATCAGCTTTTGTTTCCTTGAAGCTCTTTCAATACGCAAAATTATTTTGCATGCGACGAAAAAATTTGCCTTTTCAGTCTATTTTTTTTGCTCTATAGTGAATGAGAGCAACACACCTGAAACGGAGGACTCCGGGATGAAAGAAGATCAGCTGCATTTTATGAATGCCTTATATGAATATATTATGGATCAAGTCGACGTGGGGATTCATGCGATTGACGAAGAAGGGAAAACCATTATTTATAACCGAAAAATGCGTGAAATCGAAGCAATGGACACGCAGGATGTGCTGCACAAAAATGTACTGGACGTATTTATGTTTCCCGAAAACCAAAACAGTACGCTCGTCCGGGCACTGCAGCAGGGAGAAGAAACCGTCAATGTAAAACAAACATACTTTAACAATAAAGGAACGGAAATTACAACTATTAATCATACATTTCCGTTCCGGGAAAAGGATGAAATCCGCGGTGCCGTTGAAATGGCTAAGGATGTTACGAAAATTGAACGCCTCATGCGCAGCAGTACCCGAAAGGAGGATACTCGCTTTACATTTGACAGCATTATCGGCAAGAGCGATGTCATACAGGAAGTGATCGAACTGTCCAAGCGGGCTACCCGTACTTCTTCCTATGTGCTTGTCGTTGGCGAAACCGGCACAGGAAAAGAACTGTTTGCACAAAGCATCCATAACGGGAGTGCCCGGGCTTCAGCACCGTTTATCTCACAAAACTGCGCGGCGCTGCCAGACAACTTAATTGAAGGGCTGCTATTTGGTACTACAAAAGGGGCTTTTACCGGAGCCATTGACAGCGCCGGCTTGTTCGAGCAGGCAGAAGGCGGCACGCTTCTTCTTGATGAGATCAACTCGATGAATATTCACCTGCAGGCGAAGCTGCTGCGTGTTCTTCAGGAAAAAAGGGTCAGACGGATCGGCGGCACGAAAGATATTCCAATTAACGTCCGGATTATCGCCACGATCAATGAAGACCCTATCGATGCAATCGCAAACGATCACTTGCGCAAAGACTTATATTACCGGCTTGGAGTAGTGACCATTTTTATTCCTCCGCTTCGCGAGCGCCTGGATGACATTCCACTGTTAATCGAACAATTTATCACGAAATACAATGCACTGTTTGATATGAAAGTACTCGGTGTAAAGCCGGAAGTGCTGGATGCTCTCAATGCGTATCATTGGCCTGGAAACGTGCGGGAGCTTGAGCATGTGATCGAAGCATCCATGAATTTGCTTTTAGACGAGGAATGGATCGAATATGATCATCTCCCTTATCACTTCCGCCATAAATCAATGACAAGCGACCAGTCTGCACCCGTATCAAAGCTTGCCTCATTCCTTAATGGCGACGAAGAAGGAACCACTCATTTGAAAGATCAGCTGGATGCCTTTGAAAAATACTACATTGAGCATTTCCTGCATAAGAACCAATGGAGTATTTCCAGGACCGCTAAACAGCTGGGCCTAAGCAGGCAAAGCCTTCAATACCGTTTAAAGAAAGTCGGCCTCTCTTCAAAAAATGAATAAACAAGTATAAATACTCCAAAAGATGCGTGCTTGAGCCATTTTATTTTTTGTATGTTTATTAAAACAGCAGGGCATTTACGATGCAAAGGGGACATTTACATGCAAAAGAAACAAGTGTCAATCATAGGGGTACCAATGGATTTAGGGCAAACACGCCGGGGTGTCGACATGGGTCCAAGCGCCATCCGCTATGCGGGACTGATAGAGCGGATCCGCATGCTTGGATATACAGTCCACGATGAAGGCGATATTAAAGTGGAAATTCAGGAACGGGCCATTCCAAAAGAAACAGCCAACTTAAAAAATTTAACAGCGGTTGCAGAGGCTAGTGAAGCGCTGGCAAAAAAAGTGGAAGAAACGGTCAGCCAAGGCCGCTTTCCGCTTGTACTCGGCGGTGATCACAGCGTGGCAATCGGAACGCTTGCAGGCATCGCAAAAAAACACCAAAACCTCGGCTTGATCTGGTATGATGCGCACGGCGATTTAAACACATCGGAAACCTCTCCATCCGGCAACATTCACGGAATGCCGCTTGCCGCGAGCCTCGGCATCGGGCACCGCTCCCTCACCCATATTGGCGGCTATTCCCCGAAAGTAAAGCCGGAGAATGTGGTGATTATTGGGGCACGGGATTTGGATCATGGTGAGCGCGAACTGATTAAAGAAAAAGGAATTAAAGTGTACACCATGCACGAAATAGACCGTCTTGGCATGACAGCCGTTATGAAAGAAACCATTGAGTATTTGCGTGAACGCACCGATTATGTTCATCTTTCATTGGATCTTGATGGGCTTGATCCGACAGAAGCACCGGGAGTGGGAACGCCTGTAGCAGGCGGGCTCAGCTACCGTGAAAGCCACCTGGCGATGGAAATGCTTGAAGAAGCGGACATCATTACATCAGCAGAATTTGTAGAGGTCAACCCTATTTTAGATGAGAAAAATAAAACAGGCGATGCAGCGGTGGCGCTTATTGCTTCCCTGCTTGGTGAGAGACTTCTTTAAAAAAACGCCGCACAGCTCTGTGCGGCGTTTTTTACTTTTTCAAATGATACGGCACTGTTGTGACAACGACATTTCTGCGGTAAAGCAGAAAAGCCCGGATAAGCAAGCTGGATTGATTGTGAAGAAAGTTATGCCATCCTTTTTTCGTAATAAACTGCGGAATAAGAACCGTCACCTGGTAATTCGACTCGCGCGCCTTATGCTCTACTGTATCCACAAATTTTGTCAGCGGCTGAATAATACTCCGATAATGCGAATGCAGGGTAACCAGCCGTACATCCGGCTGCCATGTATTCCATTTTTCTTCAAATTTCTTCTCTTCTTCTCTTTCAAACGCAACGTAAACGGCAATAATCCGCTCAGGCGAAAGAGACTTCGCATAGTTTAAAGAGTTTTCAACTACATGCGTAATACCAGAAACCGGCACAATAATAATATTTCCTTCAATCGGCACAGCAGGCTCACATGTGGTAATACGCAGCTGGTCACCGACCGCTTCATAATGCATTTTAATCCGATGAAAGAGGTAAATAATAATAGGCAGAAACACAAGTACCGGCCAAACCTGCGCAAACTTTGTTAAGAAGAACACGATCGTGACAACAAAGCTGATCAAAGCTCCGGTTGTATTAATCACAAATTTCGCGGCCCATCCTTTCGGCTTTTCACGAAGCCATTTTACCATCATTCCCGTCTGTGAAAGTGTGAACGGAATAAACACACCGACCGCATAAAGTGGAATCAAGTTTTCCGTGTGCCCGCCAAATAAAATAATTAAAAGGATAGAAGCAGCACCCAGGATCATAATGCCATTCGAGTAGCCAAGCCGATCTCCTCTAAGGGTAAACATTCTCGGAATAAATTTATCCTGTGCCAAATTTACCGCCAGCAAAGGGAATGCCGAATATCCTGTATTCGCGGCGAGAATTAAAATTAAAGCCGTCGTTCCTTGAATAAAGAAATACATAAAAGTGCGGCCAAATGTTTCTTCTGCAATTTGAGAAACGACCGTTACTTCCGCCAGCGGCGAGACGCCATAATAATAAGCCAAATACACGATGCCCCAAAACAATAGAGCCAGCAGAAGCCCCATCGCTGTCAGCGTTCTGGCTGCATTGACCGGAGCCGGGCTTTTAAAGTTCGGAATCGCATTGGAAATCGCTTCAACTCCCGTTAAAGCAGAACTTCCCGATGCAAACGCCCGCAGCAAAATAAACAAGCTGATGCCTGCAACCGGGGTTCCGGCCGAAGTATGCAGATCAGGCGGCACCTCTCCAGTTGCGATTCGAAACAGCCCCACACCAATTAAAATAAACAAAGCAAGGACAAACAAATAAACCGGATACGCCAGCACGGAGGCAGATTCTGTTACCCCCCGCAAATTAAGAAGCGTTAACAGCACAACGAATACAACAGCGATCATTACATTGTATTCATGCAGAGCTGGAAAAGCGGACGTAATCGCGTCCGTACCAGCCGAAACACTAACAGCAACCGTTAAAATATAATCAACCAGCAGTGATCCCCCGGCTATCAGCCCTGGATTGGTTCCCAGGTTTGTTTTCGACACCACATAGGCGCCGCCGCCTTGCGGATAAGCATAAATAATCTGCCGATAAGACAGGATCAATGCTGTTAATAAAATGAGCACACCGAACGCGATTGGAACCGAATACCAAAAAGCAGCTGCACTAACAGTTATTAAAACAAGCAGTATTTGTTCCGGGCCATACGCAACAGACGAAAGGGCATCTGAGGACAAAATGGCAAGTGCTTTTGTTTTGTTTAATTTTTGTTCTCCAAGCTCAGTTGATTTTAACGGCCGCCCGATCAAAAACCGTTTTACAGAAGACACCATGTTGTTCACCATCCAGTTTTGAAGTGTGTATTTTCTCTTCTTTCTTGCTGTTTTTACGCAGAAAAAAACCAATGACATTTTTTCCACGCGAAAACAAGAAAAGAATTTTCCTGATTTGCAATTGAAAAAAACATCATTGGTCTACGTAACGCCCAGCAAGCACTTCTGCCCTCTTTGCGTTCTGTCTTCCAAGCTGTTTTTTTAAAAATAGGCATAATAAAAAGACCTGCTTTTTTGATCAAGCTGCTCTCTTTCGCAGCAGTATACGCCACAAAAAAAAGCCCCCTGAATAAAGGTGGTCTTTAGACCTCCCTCGCTTTAGCCGACGAAGTTAGCTGACGGGCAGGATGGCGAAAGAGTACTCTCATCCCTTCCACAAAAACCGTGGAATTAGCCCCGAAAAAATTGGGTCCTCCGTTCCCCTCTGGGGGATTAGGCCGATTATGCGCTTGTTGATGACATCATTCTACTGCGCTCACTTTTTAAAGTCAATAGAATTTTAGTCAGCAGTCACTTCTTTTTCCAAATTGCGGTCGATCACAAATATTTCAATGCGTTCCCCTGTTTTGGTACTCATATCACTATGGCTTGAGAGCACTTTACAGCCTGTATGCTTTTCGACGATTTCCTCGAATTGACTGCTGTACATTTCCCGCAGCACCTGGCGCATTTCCTTAACGAGCTTCCGTCCATCCTGGTGGCCGGCCAAGTGCTTTTCTTCTACCGTCATCACGCCTTTGAAACGGGCGATCACCATATCCTGAACGATATAGATTTTCGTTTCCTGCGGTCCCCGCCCAATCAATTCGCGCTGCAGCTTAATAAGTGCTTCACCCAGCTCGGCTTCAAGCTTTTTTTTCTGTCCTGCCACTGCCTCTTCCTCCCATTTGTCAAAATCAACCGTTTTTCATCATACGTTGAATCGTAAACATCTGTAAAGAAGAAATTAAAGATTACACAAGAGTCTGAATACCGGCCAGCACAAGACCGATAAAAAAGCCGCAGACAGCCCCATTCACTCGAATCCATTGCAGATCTTTGCCAATATGGTTTTCCATCATCTGGACAAGTGTTTCATTATCAAGCTTGTTTAAATTTTCTTCGACCAGCTTACCGATTTTTGAATGGTTTTCTTCAACAAGCACACCTATTTGATGCTGAGCCCACGCTTCCAGCTGGTTTATTTTATCCGGATTATCCTGCACGCTTCGAATCGTCCGGTTTATAAAAGGAAGAATATAGTCCTCCATGCATTCACCGCTTTCGATAAAAGCAGAAGCTTTTTGCTGAATGGACGCTAAGATCTCCTCGATTTTCCCGGAAAGCTCCCAGTCATGAATCGCTGCTTCTTTCCGAGCCTCTATAACCTCCATCCATTCTTTCCGTTCTGTAATTCCCTGCATTTCTTCCTTCACCTTTAACAAAAGCGTCTGCCGGTTCATATCCTCCGGCTTCTTTATATTAATGAGTGCATTCCGCAGCAGGTTTTGCAGAAGGCTTCCCAGCTTTTCTTCGCTTAACATCTGCTGGAACGATTTCAGGGCAAACTGCATAAATCCATCCAGCTCTAAGCCTTCGATGGCTCTTAAAGCTGTTCGGCCGAGCTGTCGGCTCGTTTCATTTTTATTGAGCCACTGCTCCATGCGATCAAGCATATAATCAAGCGCTTTTTCATCATATTGATGATGAATCAGCTTCTCTACGGCCATTTCGATCACGTGCCCGGTATCAATAGAATGCAATGCCTTTTTCAGTTCTTTTTCGATCAGAGGCGCTATTTTTGCCACATCGATGGAGCGGACCATTTGATCAAGGAGCCCATTGATTTCTTTTTTTACCGCTTCTGACGAGACTTCTTTTTGGATAACCGGTATCATTTTTTGAATAACATGCACATTTTGCAGCTTACTTTGAATGCTTTCTTTAGAAAGCCAGTCGTTTTCCAGTGTATTTACGAGCGCCGCTACAATTTTTTTGCGGTTTTTTGGCAGAAGAGCTGTATGCGGAATAGGAATGCCCATTGGATGACGAAACAGCGCCGTTACGGCAAACCAGTCAGCAAGACCGCCAACAAGGCCTGCTTCAAATCCGCCATGTAAAATAGCACTCCAGGCTGTTTCTTGAAAAGGAATAGTTGCAATAAAACCACCGCCCATCACAGCAAGTGATGCACTGGCTAAATGCTTCGATTGTGTTGGTTTTTTGTTTGTCATGTTTTCTGCACCTTCCGTACGTTCTGTTCCTTTTATTATAGCAATAATGTGAAAAATATTTTAACGTGAAGCAGATAATTTTTATATTATATTGACATAGCTAAATATTATTTGTTATCCTCTAGTTTGTAAAAATTAAATATAAAATCCTCATGGCTGTCTCAATGAGGTAGAGGTTGCGATTATTAAAAGTAGCATATCAGAAGTCTAATGGGGCTGGTGAAGATATGTGAAAGGAATGATCGCCGAAGTTTGACGCATCCATTTTATGCGTCAGGCTGGGTTTGTATCGAATAGGTGCAAAACTGTCACGGATTGATTCTGTGGAGAACTATAAAGAGATAGAAAATGAGGGTTATAACGATAAAACACAAATGTCCCATGCATTTGTGTTTTTTATTTAGGAGGAACATGGAATGGATAAAAAATGGGGATTATGGCTTCTGACGGCTATTGTCGTCGGAAACATGGTCGGTTCCGGTATTTTTATGCTGCCGAGCACGCTGGCCCAGATCGCGAGCCCGCTTGGTGTAACGATTGCCTGGCTTCTGACTGGTTTCGGTGTTTTAATGATTGCTCTCGTTTTTGGCACATTGTCAATTCGCAAGCCTGACTTAACAGGCGGCCCGCAAAGCTACGCGCGGTCGTTGTTTAAATCACCAAAGTATGGAAACACTGCCGGCTTTTCGATGGTATGGGGCTATTGGGTCGCCAACTGGATCAGCAATGTCGCGATCATTACAAGTTTTGCAGGCTACTTATCAACGTTTTTCCCAGTTATGAGAAGTGAGCATCTTCTTTTCACAATTGGCTCTCAGCAAGTTTCTGTAGGGCAGACGATTACATTTATCATTTGCAGCTTACTGCTTTGGGGAACACATTTTATTTTGATCACAAGCATGCAAACTGCCGGTAAGTTAAATTTTGTCGCTACTGCTTCAAAAGTGATCGGATTTCTGCTATTTATCACAGCTGCTCTGTTCGCTTTCCAAGTATCGAATTTTGGCGAGATGTATACACCGATTACAGACAGTGAAGGCCAGACGCACGGCTTGTTCAGTCAAGTAAACATGGCGGCTATTTCTACGCTTTGGGCATTTGTTGGAATCGAGTCAGCTGTTATCTTGTCCGGCCGGGCGAAATCCCAGCGTGATGTTGGACGGGCAACGGTTCTTGGCCTGCTCATTGCCCTTGCCATTTATGTAGCGCTTACCCTGATTACGATGGGTGTATTGCCGCAGGATGTATTAAGATCATCTGATAAGCCATTTGTCGATGCTCTTTCTGTTTTGATCGGAGATACAGGAGCAACCGTGATGGCCCTGCTTGCAGTGATCTCGTTGTTCGGTTCCACAATTGGCTGGATTCTGCTCGCCTCTGAGGTACCATACATTGCAGCGAAAGAAGGCAACTTCCCGGCTTTCTTTGCGAAAGTGAATAAAAAAGGCAGCCCGTCTCGCTCATTGGCCATCACAAATGCGATGTCACAGATTTTTATTTTCTCGACGATTTCCGGAACAATCAGCGAAGCATTCACGTTTTTAACAACGTCCGCTACGCTTGCTTACTTGATTCCGTACCTGGTTTCATCTCTGTATCTGTTAAAGCTTACTTTAAAAGGCGAAACGTACGAAGCAGGCGACAAAGCGCGCATCCGTCACGGGATCATTGCTGCAATTGCGCTTGTGTACTCTCTTTGGGTTATTAAATCAGGAACAGCGGACTGGTTAACCTTTACTCTTGGAATTGGACTGTTCCTTCTAGGTATTGTCATCTACCCTATTCTGCGTCGCTCACGTCTTATTAAATAAATCTCTTCGTTATACAGAGTAAGAAAAAACCGTCCCGAATTCGGGACGGTTTTTTTATTGTTATTGATTTAATTTTGAATGCTTCCGTGAATAAACGAAATAAATCACGACACCGATCAGCAGCCAGATAATAAAACGAATCCATGTAGCTGAACCAAGCTGCAGAATCAAGAATCCGCAGAATAGGATGGCTAAAATCGGAATCAATGGAACAGCCGGGCAGCGGAATGCACGCGGCAGGTCCGGCTGCTTGTATCGAAGTACGATAACAGCAATCGATACGAGGACAAATGCTGACAACGTACCGATGTTAACAAGCTTTGCCAGTTCATCTAGCGAAATAAGCGCACCCATCAAGCCGGCAATCAATCCGAAAATCCATGTTGCTGCAAAAGGGGTTTGGTATTTCTTATGGACTTTTGACAAAACAGGCGGCATTAAACCGTCCCGTGACATGGAAAACATAACACGTGTCTGGCCATACAACATAACGAGCATAACCGTTGTCATTCCTAGAATTGCACCAAGGTCAATTACACCAGCTACCCAGTTTTGTCCAGCGACTTGAAGCGGCAGTGAAATTGGATGCGCCACTCCTTCGAATTGAGCAAATGGCACAACGCCTGTCATAATTGCAGAAACGACTACATAAAGCACTGTACAAATAAACAGCGATGAAAGAATTCCGATTGGCAGGTCTCTTTTCGGATTTTTCGTTTCTTCAGCCGCAGATGAGATCGCATCAAATCCGATAAAAGCAAAGAATACAAGTGCCGCAGCGGCAAACACACCATCAAAACCAAATGGCATAAACGGATCCCAGTTAGCCGGCTTTACATACCCGGCAGCTACTACGATAAACAAAAGAACAACTGCTACCTTGATGATAACCATGATATTGTTCACGCGCTTTGATTCTCTCACACCAATTGAAAGTAAAAACGTAATAAGCATAACAATTAAAAAGGCCGGAAGATTAAAATACGTTGTCGTTCCTTCAATGGTGCCCGGAGCTGCTGTTAAAGCAGTAGGAATATGAAGGCCGAACCCAGCAAGCAATGATTGAAAATAACCAGACCATCCGACTGACACGGCACTTACAGCCAACAAATACTCAAGAACCAAATCCCATCCAATGATGAAAGCAATAAATTCACCAAGTGTCGTATACGTGTATGTGTAAACAGAACCTGCGATTGGTACCGTTGACGCAAATTCCGCATAAGACAGAGCAGCAAACAAACAAGCAAGACCAGCGATCACAAAGGATATAATTAATCCCGGTCCAGCGGTTAAGGCACCTGTCCCAGTCAGAACAAAAATTCCCGTCCCGATGATGGCACCAATACCCAGCATCGTTAAATCAAAGGAACCCAATTCTTTTTTGAGCGCACTTTTTGGCTGACCATCAAGCAGATCCCTAATATTCTTTTTTCGAAATAGTGATTGATTCATACTTTTTTCCTCGCTTTCTGAAAATTTATTATATTAGAGTAATAAACTTGTTGCAATACAATAATAAAAAATTTTTTGAAAATTTAATTGAATGGAAAAATTCTTACTTTTATCCTTTCTTTCCCTGTTTTTCTTTCCGGCAAAACGGCTGATCTTTAATATTTTGTAAAGGTTTCCTCTTGCTTCTTGAAGGAATGAAACAGCCGTGCTACCTTAAATAAAACGTTTTTTTGAAATTAAAGGAGTAAATAATGAAGAAAAGAAATGCTAAGACGCTATGGGAAATTTTAGTTGTATCAACCCGGCTTGGGCTGACTTCTTTCGGCGGCCCCACAGCCCACTTAGGATATTTTCACGAAGAATATGTACGCAGACGAAAATGGATAGATGAACAGAGCTATGCTGACTTGGTCGCTCTCTGTCAATTTATTCCCGGTCCAGCAAGCAGCCAGGTCGGCATCGGCATTGGTGCCGCACGAGGCGGTGTGATCGGCGGCTTGCTGGCTTTTCTCGGCTTTACGCTTCCTTCTGTTATAGCCCTCATTTTGTTTGCCCTTCTTTTGCAAGGAGGAAACATAGCAGAAGCCGGCTGGATTCACGGATTGAAGCTTGTGGCTGTAGCGGTTGTGGCTCATGCCATTTTAGGAATGGCGGAAAAATTAGCCCCGGATCTTAAGCGGAAAGCCATTGTGCTCGCTGCACTCGCAGTCGTTTTGCTCTGGCAGGCTGTGTTTGTCCAGGTACTCATCATTGCAGCGGCTGCTTTAATCGGCTTTTTTCTTTATCCAAAACATGATTCAAATACGGCCCGTCCTTTTATTTTTCCTATTTCCCGGGCATTTGGTATCGCTTGTCTCGTGCTTTTCTTCGCTCTGCTCTTCTGTCTTCCTTTGCTTCGCCAGGCGACAGGGCTGGACTGGCTGGCACTGTTTGACAGCTTTTACCGTAGTGGTGCACTTGTGTTCGGCGGCGGGCATGTTGTTCTGCCTCTTTTGGAACGAGAATTTGTTCCAGCGGGCTGGCTGACAGCAGAACAGTTTTTAGCTGGCTATGGAGCTGCTCAAGCTGTACCAGGGCCGCTTTTTACATTCGCTGCTTATATTGGTGCCGTGATCGATGGCTGGAAAGGCGGGCTGCTCGCTACAGCTGCCATCTTCCTGCCGGCATTTTTGCTCGTTTTCGGTATCCTCCCTTTTTGGGATGAACTTCGCCGCAAGCCGGCTGTTCAAGGTGCACTGATGGGTGTAAATGCTGCGGTTATCGGTTTATTGATTGCTGCATTTTACATGCCCATTTGGACGAGCAGCATCAATCGTCCCCTTGATTTTGTTTTAGCTGCCGTATTATTCAGCCTGCTGGCACATTGGAAGCTCCCTGCCTGGATGGTCGTCATAATCGGCGCACTGGGCGGCATACTTTTGGACGCTTTTCTATAAAAAAATGGTCTCTTTCCAAAAGAGACCATTTTTTACGTACAGTTATTTTTCTTCATCTACGTATTTTCCATAATCGGGAACTGCCACTCTCTCGAATTCTTGAACGAGCACAGCTAATCCATCCGATAATTCGGTGCCGCTTATCGGACGCCCATGGCCCGTTATCGTGACAGCCGGCTTTAGTTTCTCCAACGCTGCTACAGAATTTTTTGCAGCTTCCCAGTCGGTCGTCAAGTACCGAGGAGGACCGTTTAACTCTTCCTTTTGTGTCACCACTTTGTAAAAAGAATCCTGCTTAACGGTTACAAACGCATCACCCGCCAGTAAAAGGCGATCCTTGTCGCGGAACAGCGATATGTGGCCCGGTGAATGCCCCGGCGTATGAATCCAGCGAAAATCCGGCAGATGTGGGACTTTCCCATCAGGTGGAAGTTTTTCTACATTCCCCCCCAGGTTAATCGGCTCACGCGGAAACAGCGGCGACATCTTCGCTACCATGCCTCCTTCTACCGTCGCATCCGGCTTCGGGTATGGCTCTTGGCCCGTTAAATGCGGCAGCTCCAGTTCGTGTGCATAAACCGGCACCTGCCAATGCTTTACCAATTCAATGACAGCTCCCACGTGATCAAAATGGCCGTGTGTTAAAATGATTGCTTTCGGACGGCTGTCAGCACCAAAATACTTTTCTGATACGGAAATAATGGCTTCGGCAGAGCCGGGCATTCCTGCATCTACTAAAACGAAGTCTCCGGTGTTTGGATCTCCAATCAGGCAAATATTGACGATTTGAACCGTGTGGCAGACAATACCCGGCACGACTTCAACGGACTCGCCGCTTTTCACTGAAGTGGCGGGAATAAATTTGTAATCACTGCCATATGTCATCTGCTGTTCCATCTGCCATCCTCCTTTTTTGCTGTAAATGGTACGCCCGTTAGTATTCCTCTGCCAAAGCAAACTATAAAAAATAGAAGCAGCCTTTTAAATCACCGGATATACCCATCCATAACGCGGATTGCAGTAATATGGGGGTCTTGCGCCTATTTTTGGTACTTGAATGCTCACACCACCATCTGCCGTGTACATAATTCGTTCTTTTTCATTAGACTGTTGAACAAGCAGCAGCCTGACCTGGCCATGTACTTCATAAGCCTGCACGTGCAGCTTCCTCCCTTCTGTTTCGTTTCTCCTTACTTTATTCAGCTTTCATTTAAATGGACTCCGACTTCTTCGTTTTGAAACATTCACCACAAACGCCTATCTTACATACAGTGTGATAGGTCATTTTCAAATGAGGGGGGTCTTTCCATTTTGAATGATAAAACAGATAAGAACCAAAACGGGTCTCCACATTCGTATCCTCTTTACCCTAATTACGGAAAAATAACACAATATGAAGATGTTTCTCTTACAGTTCCAGAACAGCGGCAGCTGCGGCAGCCTGGGTTGGAAAAGTGGATGGTGCCCCGCCCAATTGTAGAAAATCCGAATGAAAAAGGAAGCGGGAAGCTGAAAGGAAAAACGGCCCTGATCACAGGAGGAGACAGTGGCATCGGAGCAGCCGTGGCCATTGCTTTTGCCAAAGAAGGAGCCAATGTGGCGATTGCTTATTTGGATGAGCACGAAGATGCCGAACGGACCAAAAACAGAATCCAGGAACTCGGACAGTCTTGCTTACTGCTGCCGGGTGATCTCGGAAAAAAAGAGCAATGTGCTGCCATTGTGGAAAACACCGTAAAAACACTTGGCGGTCTTGATGTGCTGTGCAATCACGTTGGCATTCAATTTCAGCAGCTCAGCCTGCTCGACATTACAGACGAACAGTTTGATCTCACCTTTAAAATTAATATTTATTCTCATTTTTATACAACGCGGGCCGCTCTTCCCCATTTGAAAGCAGGAAGTTCTATTATTAACACTTCCTCCGTCACGGCTTATCGGGGTCATAAGGAATTGATTGATTATACGTCCACCAAAGCAGCAAATATCGGCTTTACAAGGGCTTTAGCCCATAGCCTGATCGGCCAGGGAATCCGCGTAAACGCCGTGGCACCCGGCCGCGTATGGACCCCTCTTATTCCGGCAAGCTTTTCAGCAGACCAGGTTCCTCTCGTTAATAACCTGATGGACCGCCAAGGGCAGCCGTTTGAACTGGCCCCTGCTTACGTATATCTTGCTTCCGACGATTCACGGTATATGACCGGGCAGACTATTCATGTTAACGGAGGCGAATGGACTTCTTCATAACGGCTGTCCTGAAAAATAGGCACAGAAAAGGAGACAGTATTCAGCTGTCTCCTTTTTCAGCTTATCCGTTTTACTTCTGTAAACTGCCCGCTTCTGCGCCCAGCCATTCTGCAAATTCAGCATCCGTAGGATACATGCGTTCTTTCACTACTTCTCCGTTCAGAAAAATAATCGGCAAAATTCCCGGTCCTTTTTCTTGCATAAGTGTATGCACCGTTTCATTTTCCAAAAAAGCCTCTGAATGGTCCGCTAAGTTAAAGCGTTTAATATGGGCTCCTTTTTCCTGCCACATATGAACTGAAGCGGCCACACGGGCGAGCTCAGGGTCTACGCGTGGACCGCATGTGCCAGAACAGCACATGGCCGGGTCAAAAATATGAATGGTTGTCATTCAATTCCCCTCTTTCTTCATTTGCTAAAAGTATACACCGTTTCAGACAGCGCTTTCAATGATAGATTTTTGATAAAAAAGGATATCACACCTTTATGATTTTAAAAAACAATTCTATAGAGGATCTTGATTTCATACATTATCATATTAGATAAGATTTTTATTAATAATTATTATAAATAAATATTGACTTTCGTTTGAGAAGTGTTATCATTTACTTATAGTAAACAATAACTGATGAGGTGATTTCTTTGATCGAAAAAAGCAATCGTTTAACAACCAGCTGGGGTGCTCCTGTTGGGGATAATCAAAACTCACAAACAGCGGGAGATCGCGGTCCTACTTTAATTCAAGATGTTCATTTGCTTGAAAAACTAGCTCACTTCAACCGCGAACGTGTACCTGAGCGCGTTGTTCACGCAAAAGGCGCTGGTGCACATGGCTACTTTGAAGTAACAAATGATGAAATCTCAAAATATACAAAAGCAGACTTTTTATCCGAAGCAGGCAAACGTACGCCGATGTTTATCCGCTTCTCAACTGTTGCTGGTGAGCTTGGATCAGCGGATACGGTTCGTGATCCGCGCGGCTTTGCAGTTAAGTTTTATACAGAAGAAGGCAACTATGATATTGTCGGAAACAACACACCTGTGTTTTTCATTCGCGACGCGATTAAATTCCCTGACTTTATCCATACACAAAAACGCCATCCGCAAACGCACTTGAAAAACCCTACAGCCGTTTGGGATTTCTGGTCTTTATCACCCGAATCACTTCATCAGGTTACGATTTTAATGTCTGACCGTGGTATCCCGGCAACGCTCCGTCATATGCACGGATTCGGCAGCCACACCTTTAAATGGGTAAACGCTGAAGGACAAGCTGTCTGGGTGAAATACCACTTTAAAACAGACCAAGGTGTAAAAAATCTGGATGTAGATGTTGCCGCAAAACTAGCTGGTGAAAATCCGGATTATCATACAGAAGACTTATTTAACGCTATTGAAAATGGTGATTTCCCATCATGGACATTGTATGTGCAAATTATGCCACACGAAGATGCCAATACGTACAAATGGGATCCATTCGATGTCACAAAAGTATGGTCACAAAAAGACTATCCATTAATCGAAGTTGGTAAAATGACACTGGACCGCAATCCAGAAAACTATTTTGCAGAAGTTGAGCAGGCTACATTCTCACCAGGTACTCTTGTTCCAGGTATTGAGCCGTCACCAGACAAAATGCTTCAAGGCCGCTTGTTCGCTTATGCAGATGCACACCGCTACCGTGTTGGCGCTAACCATAATACACTGCCAATCAACTCGCCAAAATGCCCGTACCACAACTATCAGCGCGACGGCCAAATGCGCTTCGACGGCAATGGCGGCAAGTCGGTTTATTATGAGCCAAACAGCTTTGGCGGCTCGGCTGAAACACCGGAAGCGAAGCTGACACCATTTCAGGTACAAGGCTTTGCAGGTCAGCATAGCTACAGCCATGATGACCATTACACACAAGCAGGCGACTTGTACCGTTTATTGTCTGAAGATGAGCGCACACGCCTTGTTAACAACATCGTTGGTGCGATGAAACCGGTAGAGCGTGAAGACATTAAGCTTCGCCAGATCGCCCATTTCTATAAAGCAGATCCGGAATACGGCACACGCATTGCAGAAGGGCTTGGCCTTGCCGTTCCAGCTCAGTAAATAAAAAAAGAGGTATTCCGCCCGTTTGCGGATACCTCTTTTACTTTGAAAAGGAGTGAACATTCGTTGAAAAAAGCCCAAATTTGTCCTGACTGCCAAATGGCTATGAAAAAGCTAAAGCACAGTACTTTATGCGGATGCGGTATTAAACTTACAACGATCAGCCGCTCAAAGCGTTAACGAAACCGTTCAGGAAAATCGGTAATAAGCGCTTCTACCGGCACACCGCTGCTCCGAATCCGCTCCCACTCTTTCGGATGGTTAATTGTATAGAGACGAAGAAGCATGCCGCTTTCAACGGCTTCCCTTCCATAGCCGCTAAGTGCATAGGATGACTGTGTATGAAGGGCCCTTAAACCAAGCTCTTTCGCTCTTGCCAGTGCATCACGGCGTATTTTCCAAATAAGTCCCGCAACTGCTATGTACGGGTCCATCTCAACCACCCGCTTAATGCTGTCAAAGTTAAACGAAGAAATAATGATTCTCTCCCGCATCTGGTAAGCGCCAATCAAATCCAGCACTTGTTTTTCGATTCCGTGGTAAGGTACTTTATTGGTTTTGAGTTCAATATTGATCTGCAGCTTATTGCCTGCCGCCCACTTAAAAAATTCATCGAGTGTTGGAATTTTTTCGCCTGCGAAGGACGGACTGAACCAGCTTCCTGCATCAAGCTGTGCCAATTCATCCAGCGTCATTCGCCCAATGGCTCCTCTGCCGTTTGTTGTCCGATTAACGGTTTCATCATGAATAATGACAAGCTCTCCATCCCTTGTCATTTGTACATCGAGTTCAATGCCGTCTGCCCCTTTTTGAGCAGCTGCCCGGAAAGCGGCCATTGTATTTTCGGGGCATGTTCCGCTTGCACCGCGATGGGCAAAAATGACCGGCTTTTGGTTCATGCTGATCTCTCCTTTTTATATCATCCTCTTTATCTTATGTTAAATGAAAGAAGAAGCGCCAGTTTTGAGCTATCCAATGCTGGGGCTCTCTCTATGTTAAATGGGTTTTCCTCATAAAAAACGGCTTCCTTGTCCGGAAGCCGTTTTTTTATTTCTTTTTAATTTTTACAAACATCACTTTTAAATAATGGCCTTCAGGAAAAGCCTCTATAGTTCGAAAATCTTCTGGCAGCCCGTATTGCTCGACAATCTCATAAGCCGCTCCCTGCTCCTTGCAGGCTTCTTTAATAAACTTCTTAAATGTTTTTACATCCACAGCGCTGCTGTTTGTAGAGGCGACAATGATACCTTTATGCTTCGTTAACTGAATCGTTTCTTCAAGCAGCTTTGTATAATCTTTTGCTGCGCTGAAGGTCCGTTTTTTTGTTTTCGCAAAACTGGGCGGGTCGACAACAACAAGATCAAAGGTCCGCTTTTTTCGGGCAGCGTATTTAAAATATTGAAACACATCGTCCACGACGATTTCCTGCTCCGAGACATCGATTCCGTTCGCTTCGAATTGCTGGATCGTCTTTGGCCTGCTTCGGTTGGCGACATCCACACTTGTTGTTTTTACAGCGCCTCCAAGCACAGAAGAAACAGAAAATGCGCCTGTATAGGAAAACATATTAAGCATTTCCGCATCTTTGGCATATCTTGTGCGGATCGCATTTCTTACTTCACGCTGATCAAGAAAAATCCCGGTCATGGCACCGTCATTTAAATCCACACAAAAATTCATGCCATTTTCTTTGATCAGCATTGGAAACTCGCCGCGCTCTCCTTCTACAAAATCATCATCTTCAATGTACTGCCCTTTCTGGTCAAAGCGCTTTTTCTCGTAAATCCCTTTGAATTCGAGCTTCTCGCGCATGGCAGTCAGGATATCTTTCCGGAATGAGTAAATACCCTCGCTGTACCAGTGAATAACATAAAAACCGTCATAGTAATCGATAATTAGCCCGCCAATTCCGTCTCCTTCACCATTAAACAAGCGAAAAGCCGTCGTATCAGGGTCTTTCATCAGCTCTTTACGGTGCTGAAAAGCCGCCTCTATTTTGCGAGCGAAAAAAGCGGCATCGATATATTCTTCCGGCTCCCGGGTGATGACCCAGCCGATGCCTTTATTTTGTACGCCGTAATAGCCGGTACCGATATAGTTTTTTTTATCATCTAAAATACGAAGAATATCTCCTTCTTCTTTGAGTGCTTTCGGGTTTTCAATCGCTTCTTTTTCAAGAAGAGGGTATCCCGCGCGAAGCTTTGCTGCCGCTTTTTTGTTTACCTTTATATTGATCAGTGTTTTCATTCCAGCCCCCTGAGCGCTTTTTTCTTTATCTTATCAGAACTTGTGTGCAAACAGCATGTTTTAACTATGATGGTACAATGAAAAAGAGTTTGGGGTAGATTTTTACACCACGATAAAAATAGTGGCAGGGGCTCTGTAAAGGGACGTTTTTTTAAGGCTTTGCTCATTGCTATGGTTACGTTTTGCCCGCCTTCCATAATAAAACAGCGGCTCTTTTTATGGATGCAGAGCCGCTGTTTGATCATTATATAAAACGACGCAATTGCGTCCCTTCTTTTTCCCTTCATATAAGGCACAATCTGCTTCATAAATGATGTGTTCAATTTCTTTTCCTATCCGCCATTCAGCCAGGCCGATCGTAACCGAAATAAAAAGTGTGCGATCCCGGTTAACGACCGGCTGCTGTGCAATGGAACGCCGTATTTTTTCTGCCAGTGCTGCCGCTTCTTCTTTTGTTTCGCTTCGCAGCATGATCAAAAATTCCTCGCCGCCCCAACGGGATACAGAGCCTGTTTCACCGGCCAGCTGCTCAATCACCTTCGCGCACGTTACAAGCGCTTTGTCTCCGCACTCATGACCGTAGCGGTCATTAAATTGTTTAAAATAATCGATATCCAGCAGCAAAACAAAAAACGGAAACTGCCCTCTAATCCCTTTATCAAGACAAGTATACATTTTCCTTCTTGTAAACAAGCCGGTTAACGAATCTGTACTGGCCATGATGTTGAGTTTTTCATTTGTTTCATTTAAATGATCAATCATCCGGTCAACGGAACTTCGAAAAAATGAGCCAAGAAGTGCAATAATAAGAAAAGCCGCCGCTATATTTAACACATAGAGGAAATCAATCATATGGGCAGAAAGAGAAATGATTGCCCGATCACTAATAAAGTACAATCCGATATAAAGAAAAATGCTCAGTATAGCAGCGGTACATTTATAACTTTTACTCATTTTTGGAAAAAAGAAAGCACCGTACACAGGAATAATGCCGTAATAGTGAAAGCCTGCTTCCCATCCAAAAGTGAAAGTGGACAGGCAGGCATGAATGGAAATTTCTGATAATGCTAAAATAAAATACAAGCGGTATGCTTCGTTTTTAACAAGAAAATAATTCACTATATAGAGGAAGCAGCTTGCAATATTGGCTGCCACTAAAAACGGCACCTCCAGCCATATAAAAAGCAAAGCCCACACAAAATGAATGATAAAAGCCATATACACCGACTGTTGTAAAATAACCATGTAGTTTGCATCCGAGGAAACTTTTTGTGCCATATTGATCCGCCTTCCTGAGTGCCTTGGCATTGGAGCTCTTCTTTATTGATAGTATATAGGAAGTGGGTATATATGACTACTGGTTTTTCCGAGCTTTAAATTCAAATTGAACGGTGCCTTCACTTTTATCGTTCCAAACGAGATAGGCGTCAAATGGCCGCTTTCCTTTAAAGCCCTTGATTAAGTTCGTTTTCCCTTTATCAAGAAGCTTTTTTACATTCGCTGCACTGATTGACTTGCCGAGCATTTTTTTGCCGAGTATAAACCCGCATTTCGATGATTGGTAAGCGGAACAGCCGTAAAATTTCCCTTTATCGACAACAGCGCTTCCGCATTTTGGGCATGCACCGAGCGGCTGATTATCTTGCGCGGCCGGTTTAGACGGCGCATCAAATGACCAGCCGGCAGAGTGCTCTATGGCATCCTGCACAATTTTTTGGGCGAGCCGCTTTGACTGTTCAATAAACACATTGGCCGGCGCTTGTCCTTTGCCGATTTCTTTTAAGCGCTGCTCCCATCTGCCTGTTAATTCCGGTGAAGCGAGCAGCGTATTTTCCACAGCATCAATCAAGACGAATGCCTTGGCCATCGGTACCACGCGGTGCTCTTCTATCTTCATATAGTCAAGCTGCTTCAGGCGCTCGATAATATTAGAGCGTGTACTTTCCTCTCCAAGGCCGGAAACCGATTTTAATACATTGCCAAGCTCTTTATCCTCCACTGTGTAACCGACATTTTTCATAGCGGTAATAAGTTCCCCTTCTGTGTACCGTTTCGGCGGGACGGTTTTTCCTTCGACGACTTTTACGTCCTCTGCTATGCCTTTTTGTCCTTCTTTCACATTCGGCAGCAGCACATCCTCTTTTTCCTTTTCAAAAAAAACCGGGCGCCACCCGGGCTCAATCAGCCGCTTTCCGTTCGTCACAAAGATGTGCGGCCCGACCGCTGTTCGGATAGTCGAATGTGCAAACAGAGCCGGGTTATAATGGGCAGCAATCAATGAACGAGCAATCAGATCATAAACCTTTCGCTCATCACCGCTTAATGAATGAAGAGCCGGAACTTTTTCTGTTGGAATGATGGCATAATGATCGCTTACTTTTTTCGAGTCTACGTACCGTTTATCCGGTAGGATGGAACGTGTCGTCCCGGCGGCCCATTGTTTGTACGGCTCGAGCTGGGATAACTTCCTTAAGATAGCTGGAAAAGCCGCAGCTTCTTCTGGATTTACATGATTGCTGTCGGTCCGGGGATAGGTCACGTAAGACCGTTCATAAAGAGACTGCGTCACCTCCAATGTTTTCTTTGGCGAAAAATTAAACCGCTTGTTCGCAAGTGCCTGCAGCGTGGATAAACTGTGAAAAGCAGGCGGCAGCACCGGTTTGTTTTCCGTTTTTACTTCCACTGCTTCCGCTTCTTTTCCCATGCACTCGTCCCGGATTGCTTCTGCATTCTCCCGTTCATAAAAGCGCGTTTCTTTTTCTTTTATCCATTTTCCTTCATATAAAGCTCCATCCATGTTAAAAGACGCCACTACTTCATAAAATGGCTTGGATACAAAGGTAAGAATCTCTTTTTCCCGCTTGACGACAAGAGCAAGCGTAGGAGTCTGCACGCGCCCGACAGCATATACATCCCGCCCCGCTCCTTTTGTTTTAGACTGAATTAAGAGCGTATAAGCACGGCTCGCATTCATGCCGATGAGCCAGTCTGCATAGCTGCGGGCCATCGCTTCGTGGTAAAGCGGCATCGTCTCTTCAATGGGCCGCAGATTAGCAAAAGCCTGCTCCACGGCTCTCGGTGTTAAACTGCTTACCCAAAGGCGCCGCATCGGTTTATTAACACCAGACATGCGGACAACGAGCTGCACAATGAGCTCTCCCTCACGTGCCGGGTCCCCCGCGGAGATAATTTCGGTTACGGCCGGATTTCGAATAATTTCCTTGACTGCTTTGAACCGGCTCGTTTTAGCTGGAATGATTTTATATTTAAATGTTTCTGGAATCATTGGCAGTGTTTCAAGGTGCCATCTCTTTAATTTAGGGTCCATCTCATGCGGCGGTACAATTTCAAACAAGTGGCCGCTGCACCAGGCGAGCAGCGCACCATCTGGAAATGTTTCACACGGTGCAATCTCAATGTGTGTTCCTTTTTTCGCATGGCGGAATGGAGCGGCAAGCGCCTCGGCCTGTGATGCTTTTTCAGCAATGATCGCCTGCATGGCTTTTCCTCCTATCTACAAAAACAAACGTTCGATACCCTCATTATAAAGGGGCAATTTCATTTTCGCAAACGCAAAAAAGCGAAGCCGGCTCTGGGCTTCGCTCTTTTTTTAGCTCAGTTTTCTCTCTGCTTCGCCAATTGCCTGGCGTATGGCTCTCTCTGGATTCGGCATCATCTTGCCGTGACCCGCCGCAAGAAGCGCTGGCTGAAGCGCCTGAATCCGTTTGGCACTTTCGATCGCGGTCTCTTTATCCCATGTTCCAAATGCTGGAAAAGGGAACAGCGGTTTAAACGTACCGGCAACCGCCATTCCTCCATGTGTTTGAAAAGCATCTCCAACAATCAGGTGCTTGTTCCGGGTCTCCCAAAACGACATGGAGCCCGGCGTATGGCCTGGCGTAAACACGGCTTCGAGCGAGCCAATTCGATCTCCTTCATTCAGTTCTACATCCGGTTTTGTGCTCATTCTTTTCGGAACGCCGCCTTTAATAGGCTTTTGTGCTTCACCCGCATCAACCGTCAAATCCCCTTTTAAAATCCGCGCGTCGCGTGCAGATATATAAACGGGCACATCAGGTATAAACACTTTTAATCGATCGACTGAGCCAATATGGTCTTCGTGAGCATGCGTAAGTACAATGTGTTCAATCGGCTTGCCCAATTGTTTCACCATATTCATAATGGCGGCTGCACTAAACGGAAGCGCTGCATCAATCAACGTAAGAAATCTTTCTTCCTCAACCATATAGCAGTTAACCGGAAACAGGGATGGCATAAAAGAGATCTGATACAAACTTCCTGTTTTTTGAATGCGGACCATGACAATCTCCTCCGATGAAAAGTGGCTTCCGTTCAAAACGGAAGCCACTTTTTATTTGTAATACGCATCTACGCTAAATCCTTTTGCTTTGTAATAATCAAGGATCCCATTGTAAATCGCAATAGACATTTTATTCATTTGAGCATCAGACGCCATCTTGGCAGCGTCTCCTGCATTTGTGATAAAACCAAGCTCAAGCAATGTGGCTGGCATGCTGTTTTCCCGAAGAACCGAGTAATTGCCCGGTTTCGTACCGCGGTCGCGAAGGCCCCATGCGGCAAGCATACGTGCATGAATCTTTTCGCCAAGAAGCTTACTGTCGGCTGCATGCTGGTTGCCGGCTGAATAATAATACGCTTCTGTACCTGTTGCTGCAGGTGTTGCAGCATTTGCATGGATACTGACAAAAATATCTCCGTCTTCATTTTTCGCAAACGCAGAACGGTCAAGTAGTTCAATAAAGACATCCGAAGACCGGGTCATTTTTACCGTAAACGGTGTTCCTTTTAAAAGGCTGCTTACTTGCAGGCCGGCTTTGAGCACAACGTCTTTTTCTTTTAAGCCATTGCCGACCGCGCCGGAATCTTTGCCCCCATGGCCCGGATCTAAAATAATCGTTTGCCCGGCCAAAGCAGAATCCGTATTTGGTGACGGAGCTGGAGCCGGTGCATCAGGCGCTGTACTTCCTGACGATGAGCGCAAATAAGAAGAACTGATAAATCCGGTCAGAGACCCTGCTTTTACATAAGTCCAGCCACCTACAGAATGGGCACCCGATACTTTTGTGTTGGCTGAAATTTTGCCGATAGACGTGTAATCCGTTGATGGACCAGTCCGAATATTTAAGTTGTTTGTGGTTGACACAAATGCTGACTCAAAAGAAGCTGACTGTTTCAAGCGAAAAGATGGATTCACAGCACGCGCAAGAAACACCGCAAAATCCGCGCGGGTAATAGTTTTCTTTGTGCCAAATGTGCCGTCTTCCATTCCGCTGGCAATCCCAAGCTTTAAAAGAGTCTGTTCAGCATTTCCGGAATAACCGAATGCTCTTTGTAAAATAATGGCCATGTCACCGCGTGTAACGGCTTTAGAAGGGAAAAATTGATTGTCTGGTGCACCGAGCATAATGCCTTTATCGGCCATGGCTTCAATATAGCCGGACGCCGTGTTTCCTTTTCCCACGTCGGAAAAACGAGTAGCCCGCTGCTGTCCATTAAGCTGCAGGGTCCGGCCGACAAAAATGGCCACTTGCGCCCGCGTCAATGTTGCTCCTGGAGCGAATGATGACGGAGTAACACCGTAAATAATTTTTCCTTGCGTTAAGTAATTTACTTCCTTAACTGCACGCGATGGAACATCGTTAAATCCCGCTGCCTGAACAGGTGCTTGAATGCCCAGCAGAGAAAGAACCAGGCATAATGCCGTGATAAACATCGTCCATTTTTTCACTTTGTTGCCTCCATTCAAAAATATGCCGCTTTTAACCTATATATCGTTTCTATTTATTTCATTTTAACGTTTTTTTTGGGTCAATTGTATTTCATTTCTGTTACAGACCGTTAAAACGACGTAAAGAAGAAGCGGCATAAATAGCATGGCGGGCATGTAAAACCGGGTCATTCGAACACTCTATCCCATCCGGAAGCACAGTTGGATCGAAAATGACCCGGTCATTTGGCTGGAGAATTTTCTCTCTTATTTCCAGACGACCAACAGAAATACGCGGCCGGTCTTCAGGCCAAAGTACGGTTGAATCGTCCGTGGCATCTCCCGATTTTCCTAGAATAATAGAAAGTGTAAAGCTGACAGGCAGCTCATCTTCCAATTCTTTTTCTAAGTAATCCGCGGGATGGGTAACAGCTTCTTTTTTTGCTTCTGCGCTAAACGATTTCTCTGGTATCCATTCATATTTTACAGGCTGCCTGTCGCCTGCTTCGTTAACAAAGTAAAATGTATGAATAGGAAAATAGCGGCTCGTTGAATAGCTGACGAACGGCTTCATTTGTTTTAAAATCTGAAAAGCCGCTTTGCTTTCCGGATAGTCGATAAACAATTTCATTAAATCTCTTGGTCCCGGCCCTTCTGCGGTAAGCCTCATCATTTCCACAAACGCTTCCGGTGTTTTCGTTAAAAAAACCGGGACATTTACACTAACCAAATAGGTTTCTTCTCCATTGGGCAGGTGAAACTGAACAGACATGCCTTTTACTGGTGATAGACTGTCGATCATATTTGGATTTGGTGAGCTGTCTGAAAAACGGACGACTGCCGGCACCGGTCTTTTCTGCAAATGCGCGGCTTTTGTATACGGTGCAGCCTCCCCATTTGGAACAAAAACAGCTTGATAAAAGCAGCCTTTTGCATGCGCCCTCCGGAAGCCTGGATGAGTGCCTGCAATTCTTTCAATGGACTGGATCGCCGTTTCGGCTAAGCCCGTGTACTTTTCGTTCATATCGCTGCCTCCTTTTCTATTCATCCATACCCAAAAAAGCCTTTGCTGATTCAAGTTTGATCAGCAAAGGCTTTCTTATCCATGTCCCTGTCCCTCTCAGGCGGAAACAGTCGGCGTCCAAGCGCCGGCATATAAAAAACAAGAAGAACAGAACGAGCCAGTGTAAAGCTTATAAAAGCGAGCCAAAGACCGTGATTCTCAAAAGCCGGGACACCTGCCCATTGAATTAGAAGATACATCCCCAGTGCTGCTGCAATAGAGTTGCGGACAGGAGCCGCCTGTGAAGCACCGGTAAAGACACCGTACAGCACAAGGCCTAATGCGCCGCTTGCCGGAAACAGAAGCAGCCAGACACTGTAAGAATTGGCCAGCTCCAACACTTGAGGCAGATTTGTAAACAGTCCAATAACCGGCTCCCGTAAAAAGAAATACGCCGCCGTCAGCAGCACTGCTGCAGCAACAGACCATTGAATCGACAAAGAAACCGTTTTTTTGTACATGTCTTTATCGTCTGCGCCAACCGCCCGGCCGGTTAAAATGCTCGAGGCATTGGCAAAGCCATCAAAAAAATACGCCATAATATAATGAACTTGAATTAAGATGGCATTTGCCGCCAGAACATCAGTCCCAAATGAAGCACCCTGGGCGGTAAACGCATTAAACACAGCTAAAAGGCAGACCGTTCGAATCATTAAATCGCGGTTTACAGCCATCATTTTTAAAAAAGGAGCCGCTTCAAACAAGCGGGGCTCTTTTATATCTCTCAGCCGGATTCCTGCCGACTTCCAGATCATAAACAGCCCGATCAAAAACACCGATATTTCAGAAATAAGCGTTGCAGCTGCTACGCCTGCAATCCCGAACGAAAATCCTTTAACAAACACAATATCAAGGATGATATTTGAAACGTTCATCCACACCTGAAGCCAGAAAGATGCTTTAATGAATGATCTGCCCATCATCCACCCAAGTATCACATAATTCATCAGCACAAAAGGTGCTCCCCAAATTCGAACCGTAAAATAGTCTGACGCCGCCGCAAGAACGGCCTGATCCGGACTCATGATAGAGAAGAAAGTCGTTTTAATAGGCCATTGAAGCAGTATAAACAAACAGCCGATCGACAGCGCCACAAAAAAAGGCCTCATCAGCGCTAGTTTCATAGCTTGAGAATCCCGGGCGCCATCAGCTTGAGCCGTAAAACCGGATGTACTGACACGAAGAAAACCAAACAGCCAGTACATTGTATTAAAAATCATGCTGGCGATCGCTACACCGCCAATGTAAGCCGGATCAGGAAGCCACCCGACAACCGCTGTGTCAACTGCGCCAAGCAGCGGCGTTGTAACAGTTGAAAAAATGAGCGGGATGGCAAGCGCCAGGTAAATCCGATGAGTCAGCATTGTTTCCTCCTTACAATTCAAAACATTCATTAATGCATTTCTTCATAAATAAAGAACACCTGCAGCCACTTGTACATCAGTATGTATTTCGGCTGATTACGCTGACATCATGGTAGCATATTGCTCCTATGGTGTAAATCGTCATTATTACGATTTAAAACGAAGAAAAGCGCCTGTCTCATACAGGAGCGTGTAGTTACTGATTTAAAAATAGAACATTCCTTTTCGTGAATCAGAAATCTGTTTCGTCTGCTCCCTGTTCCCTCCCTTCTCTCCTTACAAACATGCGGATATGCTGTATACTGTTAAGGGCTTACTACAAGAAGAAGGTGATGCGCATGATCCGAACGGCTGCAATTACGGCTGATCAAGCTGTGTTGCATAACATCCCGCTTGAAGACCTTCGCGGGGACAATATCCTTTGGTACTGGGTGGACCTTGACCAGCCGACAAACGAAGAAACGACGATTTTACAGGATTTTTTCGCGTTTCACCCGCTGGCGATTGAAGACTGCCTGCATTTTATTCAACGGCCAAAGCTGGATTACTATGAAGATCACAACTTTATGATTATTCAATCCATCAATCAAAAAACGCTTGATCCGGAAGAGATTGATATTTTTTGGTGTGCAAACTATATTGTAACTTTTCATCGGAAAAAATCTGTTGAAATTGACACAGTATGGGAACGCCTGCTAGATGCTAAAAAAATAAAAAACTTAAACCCAGTTCAAGTTTTATACCATCTTGTTGACAAAGTAGTCGACCACTTTTTCCCGAGCGTCTATCAGATTGAGGACAGCTTAATCCAGCTCGAAGCAGAGGATGCAGACCAGGCGAGCACAGATGATTTATTTGATATTCGAAAAGAGCTGCTGAAGCTGCGCCGGATTATTTTTCCGATGCGGGAATTGTTATACCGTGTACTGAATTCAGACCGGATTCAAATGGGTAAAAAAAGTAAACTATATTTTAAAGATATTTATGATCATCTTTTAATGCTGACAGAAATCGTTGAATCAAACCGGGAACTCACAAAAGATATGCGTGACAGCTATCTTTCGGTGAACTCAAATCGTATGAACAGCATTATGATGACATTAACAGTCATCACAACGATTTTCATGCCGCTTACGTTTATTGCCGGCATTTACGGAATGAATTTTGATCATATGCCGGAATTACACTGGCACTACGGTTATTTTATCGTTCTTGGTGTCATGGCTGGCATTTCCCTGTCCATGTTTGTCTTTTTCTGGAGAAAAGGCTGGTTCCGACAGGATCATTAATGAAAAAGCACTGGTGAAAAGCACCGGTGCTTTTTCCATTTTTTCCAGCTGTTTCTTTTTTAAAGAGCAGGGAAAAATAAAATGTATCTAACTAAAAACGGACTCTTTTTTCACGAAACTCTTCCTCTTCTTTTTGTTTATATTCCCAAACAAGCGAAAAAAATTTTTATTTCTCCACAAACAATTTTTCTATCAATCAATGTTAAAATGGGCATACGCTCCATATTGTAAGCGGTATCAAATAAGTCGCATCAAGGATTCTCTTGATTCATTCTTCACCAGCTTCCCTGTTTTGGCAAAAAAGGAGGTTATGTTTCTTGCTTATTTTTCTTGCCAACCGAAACAGCACAGGGATACAATGAGAAAGTGCGTTAATTTCTTGAAGCATCTCAGAGAATTTTTTTCCATTTTGGAGCCTATTTTAAGGAAAGGAAGAACACAAATGGCACAACTAGAGTCAAAGAAAATAGCGCCTCAGCCAAACAACAGCAATGAACTGCACCGTGGATTAGAAGAAAGGCATATTACACTTATGTCACTCGGCGCAGCCATCGGCGTCGGGCTTTTTTTAGGTTCCGCTACCGCGATTAAAATGGCCGGTCCAGGAATCTTGCTTGCTTATGCTGTGAGTGGCATGGTGATGTTTTTTATTATGCGCGCGCTTGGTGAAATGGCGATTGAAAAGCCTGTTGCCGGTTCATTTAGTAAATACGCACGTGATTATCTTGGCCCGCTGGCCGGATTTATAACTGGATGGAACTATTGGTTTTTATGGGTTGTAACCTGTATGGCGGAAATTACCGCAGTCGGCGTTTATATGGGCTTCTGGTATCCAGATGTTCCAGCCTGGATTTGGGCATTAGCCGCCTTGGTCATTATGACAACCGTTAACTTTTTAGCGGTAAAAGCATATGGGGAATTAGAGTTTTGGTTTGCTCTCATCAAAATTGTTGCAATTATTTCCATGATTGTAATCGGTGTGTTGATGATCGCTTTCGGAATCGGAAACGGTGGTATTGCAACCGGAATCAGCAATCTTTGGGAGAACGGCGGCTTTTTCCCGAATGGTGCAAAAGGACTTCTGTTATCCTTGCAGATGGTTATGTTCGCTTATTTGGGCATTGAATTAATCGGTGTTACGGCCGGGGAAGTAAAAAACCCGGAAAAGTCATTATCCAGAGCGATTGACTCTGTATTTTGGCGGATTTTAATTTTTTATGTGGGCGCTTTATTCGTCATTATGTCTATTTATCCGTGGACCGAAATTGGCACACAAGGAAGCCCGTTTGTCCTGACATTTGAAAAAGTGGGTATTCCAGCAGCAGCCGGCATTATCAACTTTGTTGTCCTAACGGCCGCTCTTTCATCTTGCAACAGCGGTATTTTCAGTACAGGACGCATGCTGTTTAATCTGGCAGAACACGGGGAAGCACCTTCTTCTTATCAAACGCTGACTCGAAACGGTGTTCCGGGCAAAGCGATTATTGCTTCTGCTGGCGTGCTGCTCATTGGCGTTTTGTTGAACTACCTTGTACCTGCTAAAGTTTTCACATGGGTAACGAGCATTGCAACATTCGGAGCGATTTGGACATGGGCGGTTATTTTGCTTTCACAAATTCGCTACCGAAAAAGCTTGAACCCGCAACAGCAGCAAGGACTTAAATACAAGGTTCCGCTATTTCCTTTTACTTCATACATCTCTCTTGCGTTTCTAGCAGGCGTCATTGTTGTAATGGGCTTTAGTGCGGACACAAGAATTGCCCTGATTGTCGGTCCGCTTTGGCTGCTTTCATTAACGGTTGTATATTATGCCAAAGGTTTTCACCGCAAAAATGCATAAGAGCTCTTTTAACGGACCGGTCCTGCCCTGAGCAGGCCGGTTCTTTTTGACGATCAGCCGTATTTTTTCTGATGTTCTTTTTTCAATTTTAAGTAATCCTGATCTTCGCGCACAGCTTTCCATTTCATCTGAAAAATCGCTGCTGACTGCGCTTTTTCTTCATCAAGATTCCGCTCGTTTACCTTTCCTTCTTTATTATATTTGCGGCCGCCTTTGTAGTTTGTGTAACGGCGTGCCCGCGTATAGCCCATCTGCAAAAACTTGCGTGCCATATCCATGCCGACAAAATCATTTTTTTCTTTGTATTCCAAAAACATGCTGTAAATCTTTTCTGATGATTCCCGGGCAATATCCGGTGTTTTAAAGCGCCAGTGCGGCAAAATTTCACTTTTGTAGGGCTCCACAAGCAGTACCCCCTGCTCACCCCGGCCGACACGGTATTTTTCGGGTTCTTTTCGAAAGTCAATATGGTCAAAGTCAAGCGAATAATCAAATGCCATCATGCTTCTCTCCTTTTTTCTTTTTTTACCCGTACTTTTAAGAGACAAACGAAGCAAAAAAAGCGTTTAAAAGGGTGTCATTTGTAAATAGTAGTAAAAAAGATGAAAAGGGGATCGTCATGAAAAAAAACTACTATGCTGCTTCTTTTTTCCTGGCAGGGATGCTGACAGCTGGATGCGGAACGGACGAAAGTGAACAGCCTGTACTGGATACCGAAACCGATACCATTGAGGAACAGGCGCGTGATCTGCCAAGTAAAATTCAAAATGTACAAAGTATGCTTGACCGCGTAAACACCCATATTAAATCTTCTGAAAGCGGTGAGGAGCTTCAAAAAGCCGGAGAAAGCCTGGAAGAACATTGGGATTTAGCTGAAGCTGAAGTGGAAGAGCAATATCCAGAAGAATACACAGCTATTGAAAAAAGCCTTTACCCGCTTATAGCCGAAGCACAAAAAGACAGTCCTGATCTTCAAAAAATGAAACCATGGGTGAAAGATGCCAACGACAAATTAACAGCTCTTTTAGAAAAAGCATCCGCTCCTAAAAAAGAAGAAGATGGGTTAGACACAGAACAGAAATAGAAAGGAGTCCCGTGAAATGGCCAACACTTTCAGTGAAACGAGCCAGCGTCCTTTTGCGCTCCCTTCTTCTCCCTGGATCGCAGCACAGCAATGGGATTTTATGCTTTTTCTTCACTGGCCTGTTTCAGCCAAGAAACTCGAACCGCATATCCCAGCCGCTCTTTCTCTTGATTTGTTCGGCGGCAGCGCCTGGGTCAGCATTGTGCCTTTTTTAGCCCGCGGCACCCGCCTGCGCGGCCTGCCGCCTTTTCCTTTTTATCATTCCTATTTAGAAATCAATATACGCACTTACGTCACGTATAAAGGCGTTCCTGGTGTTTACTTTTTCAGCCTTGCTGTCGATAAATGGCCGGTCGTTTTGGGGGCACGGGCCGCTTCTCTTCTTCCGTATTACCATGCTCAAATGAATCTGCTTGTGCGCAATCAAACGGTGGACTTTCAATCAGGAAGCAAACATCCTTTTCGTGCCGTTTATTTCCCTTCTTCCTCTGTCTTTATTCCACAGGAAGGCAGTATAGACTTTTGGCTGCTTGAACGCTATTGCCTGTTTGATCAAAAAGGCGGCTTTGTTTTCCGCGGAGATATTCACCATGACCGGTGGCGTGTGGCGGAAGCGTGCTGTACGGTTTTGGATCCGCCGCCCCTTTCTTTTTTGCCGGATGCCGTTTTTGAGCAAAAGCCGCTCGCTCATTTTGCCCATAAAAAAAACGTGTTTGCCTGGCCGTTACAAATCGCCAGGTAAACACGTTTTTTCTTATGAAGTAAAGACGACGCCGACCTGTCTGCGCGCTTCTTCCGTGATCTCGATCACAATTTCGCTTATGTTCCGGTAGTGCTCATACAGGTTGCGGTCATTTGACTGAATCGCTTTTGCAATCGCTTCTGCTTCATACATCATATCGTTTTCTTCTTCTGCAACGGCAAGTTGTTCCTGCTCCCCTGAAAGACGGTCCGTAAACTGGATGCTTGCAATTGGTGCCACATGATCAATGCTGATCGTGCCGTTTTCGCCGCTGATTTCACCTGGCAGGAACGAATCCGTTATTTTCGAGAACATTGTGGTACACACATGTGTGCCGTAATCCAGAACAACCGAACCGCTTCCATCCACACCTGTCGGCAGCATCGTCACATGGGCGCTGATACGCTCTGGCTTGCCAAACAAGGAAACAGCCAGGCTGATCGGATATACGCCTAAGTCAACAAGCGCACCGCCGGAAAACTTCGGTGAGAAAATATTCGGTTCTTCCCCAGCCAGTACATTGTCGTAGCGGGACGAGTATTTCATATACTGCAAAAATGAATGACGGATCGGACCGACTTTTTCAACCACCTCTTTTAAGCGTGCATGGTTTGGCGTATACAAATTGCGGAACGCTTCAAATAAAAATACGCCGTTTTCTTCCGCTGTTTGAAAGGCTTCTCTGCACTGGTCAGCCGTTGAAAACATTGGTTTTTCGCAAATAATATGCTTTTTATGCTTCATTAAAAAAAGCGCCTGCTCAAAGTGAAGTGAATTAGGCGAAGCGATGTATACAAGATCAATAGTTTCATCAGACGCCAGCTCCGCAAGGTCTGTGAAAACGCGCGGTGCTCCCAGCCCCTTTGCTTTTTCGACCGAACGGGAGAAAGCGCCGGCAAACGTCAATGCATCTGTTTTACTGACAGCCTCAATAAACCGCTCTGTAATCATGCTTGTACCAATCGTTGCAATGTTCATATGTAATCCCTCTCTTATCCAAAATACTAGCCGCTGTTCTTTGTTATTTTCTCAGCAAAACGCTTCAAGATCAACTGCCGGCCAAACAAGTTCCTTTTTGAACTGTACATAAATATTGTATACTGTTCGAAAAGGGGGGCTTACAAGTGGGACATGTATGCGCAAGAGAATTCAACTGTGAAAAAGAACTGACGCTGGCGGTGATCGGCGGGAAATGGAAAATGCTGATTCTTTGGTATTTAGGGAATGAAGGAACAAAACGGTTCAACGAATTAAAATCGTTAATGCCCGGCATTACGCAGCGTATGCTTGTGAATCAGCTGCGTGAGCTTGAATCGGATTTTATCGTTCACCGTGAAGTGTATCCGGTTGTGCCTCCAAAAGTAGAATATTCCTTGACGGACCAGGGCCGGACTTTAATGCCCATTCTTGAATCGATGTACGATTGGGGCAAGAAATATAAGGAATTTATTGAAGAACAAGTGGACGAACCTGCTGTAGAAATTGGACATAATAAATAATCAAGAGAGTGTGCGGAGCACGCTCTTTTTTTATTGGACAGTATACTTTTCAGCACTATATGAGTTTAAAGTGCGTACTTCTTTTTTGCTCAGCTTAACTTTACAATGAACAACATCAAACAAAAAAGGAGCATGTATTATGAAATTACAATTAGCGTTAGACCTTGTAAACATCCCAGAAGGTATCGAGCTTGTGAAGGAAGTACAGGACCACGTTGACATCGTTGAAATTGGCACGCCTGTTATCATTAATGAAGGACTTCACGCGGTTAAAGCTATGAAAGAAGCGTTCCCGAACCTGGACGTGCTGGCGGATCTTAAAATTATGGATGCAGCCGGCCACGAAGTGTCCCAAGCTTCAGCAGCAGGTGCGGACATTGTGACCATCCTTGGCCAGGCGGAAGATGCATCCATCAAAGGCGCCGTAGAAGAAGCGAAAAAACAAGGCAAACAAATTCTTGTGGATATGATCGCGGTCAAAGACATTAAAACACGCGCGCAGGAACTTGACGCTCTTGGTGTTGATTATATCTGCGTCCATACGGGCTATGATTTGCAGGCAGTCGGTAAAAACTCCTTTGAAGACCTGCACACAATTAAAGGTGTCGTAAAAAATGCGAAAACAGCGATTGCCGGCGGGATTAAGCTTGAAACACTTCCAGAAGTGATTAAAGAACAGCCGGATCTTGTTATCGTCGGAGGCGGGATCACAAGCCAAGACGATAAAAAAGCAGCAGCTGCCGAAATGCAGAAGCTTGTCAAAGAAGCGGTTACGGTTTAATGACCAAGCAGCTTGAACGCATTCTGCGGGAGGTTCACACAGCCGCTCATCTTATCCGTGATGAAGACGCGGCACAGCTTGTGAACCACATCCTCGAAGCGAAAAAAATCTTTGTAGCGGGCGCAGGACGTTCCGGGTTTATGGCAAAATCCTTCGCGATGCGCATGATGCATGTCGGCTTAGATCCGTACGTTGTGGGCGAAACGATCACGCCGAATGTAGAAGAAGGCGATTTGTTTATCGTCGGTTCCGGTTCGGGTGAAACCAAAAGCCTTGTGGCGATGGCGGAGAAAGCCAAGTCGATCGGCGCGGATGTAGCGGCTATTACAATCGTGCCGGATTCATCGATCGGCCGAATTGCAGACATCGTCATTGAGATTCCTGCTCAGACAAAAACCGGTACAAACAATAAATCGATTCAGCCGATGGGTTCTTTGTTTGAACAAAGCTTATTGCTGTTTTATGATTCGCTTATTTTAACGATCATGGAAAAACGCGGGATGGATTCCGGTCGTATGTACGGGCGCCATGCCAATTTAGAATAGCTGTGAAAAAGGCCGCTTATTTAAAGCGGCCTTTTTTTACTTTATGTAGATGGATTGTCCCGCAAAAAATAAATAAAATCAGTCGGGCAGCTCCCATATCCTGCTGTTCTCAGCATCGCCACCACATTTCCACGGTGGGAAGTGCCGTGATTGACCACATGGGTCACAAGTTCAGATAACGTATTTTGAAAGAGCACCCCTTCTTTCGTTCGATAGTTAATCATTGTATCACCGCTTCGTGCCTCCCGTAAAAACCCGCTCATTTCTTTTCCGAGATCCGTAAAAGCTTTTTTCGCTTCTGCCGCAGTCGAAAAGGTTGTTTCGCCGCCTGCCGGTTCACTGGATTCTTTCATCCTTGAAAACCATATCCGGTCTACGTCATAAATATGCTCAAATGTCCGAGCGATAGAGGAAAACGGCCCTGCCATCGGTTTTGTAAAAACAGAAGGGTACGAAGCCAGATGATCCAGCATTCGTTCGTTCGCCCATACATGATAATCATATAACTGATTCATTTGTGATCCGCCTTTCTTTGCTTTAAAGATTCCTTGTTTCTACTATAACAGGAAACAAACCCTGTACCATTTAAAAAGGAATACGCGTTTTTTCAGCATAATATTCCGTCATGCGGGTAAAAGAAAACTATTCTAAAAATCAGGAGGTTTTTTCATGCGCGCAGTTACGTATCAAGGCATTAAGAACATGCAGGTGAAGAATGTAGCGGATCCAACGATTCAAAAGCGGGAAGACATTATTGTCCGTGTTACCTCAACAGCCATTTGCGGCTCTGATTTGCACATTTACCAGGGTGCCCTGCCGCCGGCAGAAGACGACTATGTCATCGGCCATGAACCGATGGGGATTGTAGAGGAAGTCGGGCCGGACGTCACAAAAGTTAAAAAAGGCGACCGTGTGGTACTGCCGTTTAACGTTTCCTGCGGCCAGTGCTTCTATTGTAACCACGATATGGAGAGCCAGTGCGACAACTCTAACGCCAACCCTCATATCGATTCGGGTGGTTATTTCGGCTTTACACAGCGCTACGGAAACTTCCCCGGCGGCCAGGCAGAATATCTGCGCGTGCCATACGGAAACTTCATGCCTTTTGTGATTCCGGAATCATGCGAGCTTGAGGATGAATCGGTTTTATTCCTATCCGATATTTTACCGACTGCTTATTGGAGCGTTGAAAATTCCGGCGTGAAAGCAGGAGACACGGTCGTTGTACTTGGCTGCGGACCAGTTGGCTTATTAACACAGAAGTTTGCCTGGATGAAAGGCGCAAAGCGGGTCATTGCCGTGGATCACGTTCCGTATCGCCTGGCTCATGCCAAGAAGATGAATAACGTTGAAGTATTTAATTTCTCAGAATACAAAAACATGGGTGATCATTTAAAAGAAATCACCAATGGCGGCGCGGATATTGTCATTGACTGTGTCGGCATGGATGGAAAAAAATCGCCGGTTGAAGCGATCGAGCAAAAACTCAAGCTGCAGGGCGGCACATTAAGTGCGATCCAAATTGCCTTGAGAGCGGTTCGCAAGTTCGGAACAATCCAGCTCACTGGCGTTTACGGTTCTTTGTATAACATGTTCCCGCTTGGCTATTTATTTGAGCGGAATATTACCGTAAAAATGGGCCAGGCACCTGTGATTCACTACATGCCGGAGCTGTTTGAGAAAATCACAGCCGGCGAGATTGACCCGACGGAAATCATTACCCACAAAGTGCCGCTTGAGCAGGCGGGCGAGGCTTATCAAATGTTTAACGATCACGCAGATGAATGTATTAAAGTAGTTCTAAAACCATAAAATGAAACATCCGCCTCTTATAGGGCGGATTTTATTTTTTTATATAGAAACAGCCACTAGTCAAAAGTATACGATTCAAAAAACAAAAGAAAAAGAGCGGTCCCGTATGGACCCCTCCTTATTTATTCATTCATTCACTTCTACCGGCATATGAAACTGGTGAAATACTTTTACCATTTCCTGCTTCGCCTCTTCTTCATCCGGCCCGTGAATCTCAAGCTGAAATGTTTTGGAAGTTAAAACGGAATGCGTCAGTCCTAAAATACTTTTTACATCAATGCTGCGATGATCTGTTTTTAACACGATGCTCGATTGAAACGGCTGAGCCGCTTTGTTTAATTCCACCACGAAACGAGCAAATGTCCCTCCTAGTTCCATATCGGCCCCCCCTTAATCTTCTTCATTAATAATGACGGAACGGCCACGCATTTTCATAATAAGCGGAATACTGATCCATAACGCGCCAATCAGCAGGAACAAGAGTGACACCGGACTTGTGACAAAAACAGAAAAATCACCATTGGAAGAAGTAAGGGCGCGGCGCATATTATTTTCAATCATTGGACCAAGCACCAGCGCTAAAACGAGTGGCGCGACCGGATAGTCATTTTTCGTTAAAAAGTAACCGAGCAGTCCGCAGGCAAGCAGTAAAGCTAAATCAAAAATGTTAAATTGTACGGCATACACACCGAAGATGGAAATCGCCACAATAATCGGTAGCAAGTATTTGGCCGGCGTATCAATCACTTTGGCAAACACTTTTACAAGCGGCATGTTTAAAACAAGCAGCATTACATTACCGATAAACATACTGGCAATCAAACCCCATGCTACCTGCGGATTATCTTCAAACAATAGCGGTCCCGGCTGTACGTTGTACATAATAAGGGCTCCCATCAAAATAGCGGTTGTGCCGGAGCCCGGAATACCCATTGTCAGGAGCGGGATCATGGCGCCGCCCGATGCTCCATTGTTGGCAGACTCAGGTGCAGCTACTCCTGCAATCGCTCCATGGCCGAATGTTTCCGGACGTTTGCTTATTTTCTTCTCGGCAATATAAGAAAAGAAAGAGGCAAGCGTCGCCCCTGCCCCTGGAAGCACACCAATAAAAAAGCCGAGCAGTGAGCCCCGGAAAATAGGCCCGGTGCTTTCTTTCATATCCTGCTTTGTCGGCAAAATCCGCCCCACTTTCGCTGTTTTGCCGTCCCCATTGTCACGGTCTAAGATTGTCCGGAACACTTCACCAAGCGCGAATAAACCTACTGCTACTGTTAAAAATTCGAGTCCTGAATATAAATAAGGGTTATTGTACGTAAAGCGGGAAACACCGGATACATTATCCATTCCGATGGTCGCTAAAAGCAGGCCGGCGACTGTCATAATAAGTGCTTTTGTAATCGAGCTTCCTGCCAGTCCGCTGACCGCACACAAGCCGAGAAGCATCAGCGAAAAATACTCAGCCGGCCCGAATGAAAGAGCTAATTCGGACAGCGGCTTCGCCAGCAAGGTTAAGCCTAGAAGCGAGACAATCCCTGCTACAAATGAGCCGATAGCAGAAATAGAAAGTGCTGCTCCAGCCCGTCCCTGCTTTGCCATTTGGTAACCATCCAGCGCCGTTACAACTGAAGAAGATTCTCCCGGCGTATTTAATAAAATCGAAGTGGTTGATCCCCCATACATGGCTCCATAATATACACCTGCAAGCAAAATAATCGAACTGGCGGCAGCGCTTTGCGGGTCAAGACCCGATGTAAGCGTGGCGGTAATCGGAATTAAAAGAGCCACGCCGCTCATAGGCCCAATTCCCGGCAGCACACCTACCGCCGTTCCAATCAGGACACCACAAAAAGCAAACAATAAGTTTTGCCACTGCATGGCAACCCCGAACCCATTCATTAAAAATTGTATTGTATCCATGTGTAAGCACCTCCTTTAATTTAAACCGGAAATCCTGGCAGCGAGCCTTGTAAAAGACCGACAAAAATATAGTAAACCCCAAAAGAAAACGCCGCGGCGATCACAATGCTTTTCAGCCAGCCGCCCCTTTCCAGCACTTGAAATCCAATCAGTAAAAATAAAAAGGTTGTAATCACATAACCAAGCGGCTCCAGCAGCACAATGTAAAGAATGGCGGCTGCAAAGATAATGAAGAACCTCTTGTAGTCCGGCTTTTCTCCTCCTCTTCCGTCCTGTTTATTTTTTACGGCTTCGATAAAAAGCTTGATGCTTAATAAAATGAGTAAAATGCCGAGTCCAATTGGAAAAATATCCGGTCCCACGTTGCTTCCATAAGAAGTGGCAGCAATTTTGCGGCTTTCTGTGATAAAAAAGACGCCTATTAATAAAAAGATAATGCTGGCATAACGATCGAATGTCCTGCTCATTTTATACACCCCCGCATTTGTTTCGTTTAATGTAAACGCTTTCTTAAAAAATATCAGCTTCTGCCCGCTGATAGAAGTTTTTCTCCATAACTTGAATAACGATCATATTTTCAACGCAGCATTTATTTTCCGTGAAAAATATGACGTTAATGCCGTTTAATGATCTTTATGAGATGAATGAACAGAAACTATTCCTGTTCATTCGTTGGTGGTACTATTCGTAAATGAAAGCGTTACCAAAATAAAGGGGGCATTTCAATGAGTGTGACGTTCAAGGTAAAAAAGTGGGGCAGTCTGATTACGGCCGGTGCGCTTGCACTTAGTTTAGCAGCGTGCAGCAATTCTACTTCTTCTTCCTCTGGAGGAAGCAAAGAAGAAAACGCTGCTTATCCGGAAAAGCCGATTGTCATTAATGCGCCATCTGGAGCAGGCGGCGGGCTTGATACAACTGCACGCGCTTTAACGAAAGTATTAAATGAAACGGGATTAACAGAGCAATCCATGACCGTTGAAAACAAGCCAGGCGGCGGACAGGCAGTCGGACTTGCGGATTTTATCAGCCAGGATCCTAAAGACCCTTACCGGCTGTTTCTTCCTTCTGTTCCACTGCTTATTAACAATTTGAAAAAAGAAGGAAACAGCCCGCATTCCTATAAAGACTTGACGCCAATTGCCCAGCTTACGAAAGATTACGGAGCGATTGTCGTTCCGGCAGATTCCAAGTACAAAGACTTAGAATCGCTGTTTAAGGACTTAAAAGCAAAACCGGACAGTTTAACACTGGCAGGCGGCTCGTCTCCGGGTTCTCAGGATCATTTGGTTGCCATGCTCCCTGCTGTAAAAGCGGGTGTTGACGCTGCGAAAATCAAATATGTTTCTTATGATGGCGGAGGAGAAGCAATGACTGCTCTGATCGGCGGCAATGCCGATGTGCTTGCTACAGATATTTCCGGCACAGGGGAATATTTAAAAGCAGGAAAAGTTCGTGTTCTTGGCGTATCTTCTCCAGAGAGGTTAAAAGGCACATATGCCGATATTCCAACATATAAGGAAGCCGGAATTGATGCGGAATTTACGATTTGGCGCGGTTTGTTTGGGCCGAAAGAAATGCCGGACTACGCGGTTGATTACTGGAACAAAAAACTTTCAGAAATGGTGAAAACACCAGAATGGCAAAAAGTTCTTGAAACAAACGGATGGGAAGACGGCTATAAAAATTCTGAGGAATTCACGGCTTTCCTAGAAGAACAAGAGAAATTGGTACAGGAGATTTTAGAATCGCTTAATATGCAAAAATAAGCTTATTCTGCTCGAGGAGGAGGAATCTTTTTGCAAGAATCAACAGAAACAGCCAAGCAGCGGGTGAAAAGCCAGTTTGGAAAATCAGCCGAGCACTACGTTACAAGCAGTACCCATTCAACAGGAACGGATCTTGCCCTTCTCCCCGAATGGCTGGAGATTGGTCCCGATTCTCTTGTCCTTGATATTGCAACAGGAGGCGGCCATGCAGCGAAAGCGCTGGCCCCTCATGCTGCTCATGTGTTTGCCACTGATTTAACCGTACCGATGCTTGAAGCTGCCCAAAAGCATTTGGCGTCATCCGCCAATAATATCTTTTACGTCGCAGCAGATGCAGAAGCACTTCCGTTTTTGCCGCATACGTTTGATGCAGTTACCTGCCGGATTGCTGCTCATCACTTTCCAAATCCACGTCTGTTTGTACAGGAAGCGGCCCGCGTGCTAAAGCCGGGCGGACGCTTCGTTTTAATTGATAATATTGCACCTGAAGACCCGGCCCTGGATGCTTTTGTGAATCGGCTTGAATCTCTGCGTGACCATAGCCATGTGCGCAGTTATACCATTCCTGAGTGGAAGGGCTGGTTTCAAGAAGCCGGATTCAGCCTGGTAAAGGAGCAGGTGCGAAAAAAAGAACTCGGCTATCCGGAATGGGTCCACCGCACGACCGCTTCTCCTGCGCAGGTTCAGGAAGTGGATGCTCACCTTCTCTCTTCAGACACGTCTGTCGCCACGTATTTTTCAGTAAAAATGCAGGGTGAAAGCATTGCATCCTTTCAAATTGATGAATGGATGGCCATGGTTCAACGAAATTAAGCGCTGGTGTTCCACATATGTGGGGCACCTTTTTACTTTTTTCGATACCTTCGTTCCGGACGGCCAATCGTTCCATACATAATTTCCACTTCTGCTTCTTCAGCTGCCACGAGATATTCTAAGTATCTTCGCACAGTGGAATTGCTGGCACCAGTCGCGCGTGCTGTTTCTTCCGCATTAATGCTTGAAGAAGCTTCATGTAAGTGCGTACGTACTTTTTTCAACGTATGTTTATCAATTCCTTTTGGCAGCTGGTCCGTTTGCTCTACATATTCGGCTCCGGCCGCCTGGCTCATGATGCCAAAAAAACGATTGACTTCTCCCTGCTCAATAAGAGCAGATTGAGACAGTTTCTTTTTTGTTTCTTTGTACTGCTCGAGCGTAGATAAAAACTGGTTGATCATAATAGGCTTCAGCATATAACTGTACGCACCGCCCCGAATGGCTTCACTAACGGTTCGAACATCATTGGCAGCCGTAATCATAATGACATCCACACTCCGCACTTCTTTACGGATTTCCCACAACAAATCAGTCCCGTTCATATCAGGCAGGTAAACATCAAGCAAAATAAGATCCGGTGTAAATACGTTTAATAATTCCAACGCCTGCTTTCCCAGGCTTGCAGATGCTACAATTTCGAATCCATCTACCTTTTGCACAAACTTTTTATAAATATTGATTGTAGTCTCATCGTCTTCGATAATCATTACTTTAATCGGTGCCATAAAAGTGGTTCCCCCTTTGTTTACTTCTTTGGAATGGTAATGGTAAATTGCGCACCGCCAAAGGAGCTTTTTGAAAGATAAAGATCCCCTTTTAGCTTCTGCAGTGTATTTTTCACAATCGCCAGTCCAATTCCGTGATTGTCCCCATCCTTTGTCGTAAATCCTTCTTCAAAAATCCGGTCCTGCTCTTCAAGCGGAATACCCGGACCGTTGTCTTCAATATCAAAAATGAGTTCATGGCCAATATCAGTAAACGAAACACGGACTACCGCTTCTTCTCCCCTTAACCGTACGGCCGCCTCCATTGCATTATCAATCATATTTCCTAACACCGTTACAAACAGCTTGGTGTCAAAAGAAGACGGCACAACGGATAAGTTGCTGTCTTCGTCTATCTGAAAATGGACTTTCATTTCTTTGGAGCGGTGGATTTTGCCAAGAAGACAAGCCGCAATATACGGATCCTTTACAGAGGAAGTTAAAAACACAACGACATCCTGCCGCTCTTTTACTTCGTCCGCTATAAATGACCTTGCTTCCTCATATTGCTCTAACACTATCAATCCATAGATGGTGTTTAATTTATTTAAATACTCATGATTTTGTGCCCGGATGTTGTCGGTAATGCTTTTGACCGCTGACATTTCCTCCTCTATTTTCTCGATTTCTGATACAGGGCGGATCGTTAAAACCGCCCCCTTTGTTTGATTATTCTGCCAAATCGGCGCGCCATCCGCTACATAAAGCTGATGCCCAAACAAAAACCGCTGCCGCACAATGCTTGTCTTTTGGACGATGATCGATTCAGCCATCCCAACGAGGCGGCTGTTTGTTATTTTTCCTTTCTCGCTAATTTGCCCCTCCAGCAGATTTCTCGCTCTTTTGTTGATAGACGTTATGTGATGATCGTTATTTACTGCAATGGTTGCATCCCGAATAGATTCAAGGGTCGCTTCTTTTTCTTTAAATAAAAAAGAAATTTCTTCCGGTTCTAAATTAAAAATCAATTTTTTCACCCGTTTCGCTATCGTAACAGCTCCTGTTATGCCAAATAAACTAATAAACAGGGTGAAACATAACAGCTTTAACCAATAGGCATTTCTCGCTTTATCTACTTCTGTTGTTAAAAAACCGACGGAAGCCACTCCAATGATTTCTCCCTTTTTGTTGTAAATAGGGGCTTTCGCTTTAATGGCTGAACCCGAGATACCTGTCCCTTTGTACACGACAGATTTTCCTGCTGAGAGACTTTCCCTGCTGCTCGTCCCCATTTTTTTACCGATATGTTTTGTTATGTGATGGGAATAACGGACGTTATGTTTATTGCCGATCACGACATATCCTGCGCCAGTTGATTGTCTGATGCTTTCAGCAATAGGCTGAATGCGCAGAGGCGGATTTGGATCATCAAATGCCTGGATAATCATCTCATTTTGAGCAGCCATTTTAGCCACTGTCATCGCCTGGCTGCCCAGTGACTTTTCAGCCAAATCTCCCATAATAGTAAAGAAGATAGCGCTTACAAAAAGAATCGTTAAAAAAACGACCATAGAAATAAGACCAATCATCTGGCCGAGCAGCTTAGGCCGCCTCCAAAGAATTAACATGTACCCTCCCGCTTTCTAATGGAAAAACTCTTTCTTTTATTTATCTCAATCTCTAGAACATTGTCAATATTTTGTTCATTTTGTTCACGGCTTTTTATGATTTTCGCATTCCAAATCAGAGAAAAACGGTGTATCTTTGTACGTATAGCATCTATTTTCTGGGGGCCGTTAAAATGAATAACGAAATTCGAATTCTTGGAAAGAAACTGTCTGAGGTAAAATATGAAATTGCCCAGGAAATTCATCAAAGCCTTTCGCATATAACAAGTATTCAAGAAAAAGCCGGCTGGGAGAAAGAACGGGCAATCGAACACCGTGCCCAATTTATTCAAATGTTCGCAGACACTTTAATCGAACAGCCTGATTACGAACTTTCTTTAAAACGCTTTAGCAAATGGGGAGCGAAAACTGGAGAGATCGCCTGCAGCCTGAATGCGCCAATGGATGATGTACTACAGACGACAACGATATACCGGACGGCTATTTGGGATGTATTAAGGAAGGAAATGAAGCAGAAGCAAATGTCTGTTGAAACTGTTTTTGACAGCATCGCCCTTATCGATCCGCTGCTTGATCAAGCCGTTTATGCGTTAAGTATCACTTATGTGAAGTTTCATCGAGAAGCACTTGAGCAATCGGCTCAGGCACTTTTGGAACTTTCTGTGCCGGTTGTGCCGATCACAAAAGGAGTAGCTGTACTTCCGCTGATTGGCAGCATGAACACGGAACGGGCAGCCCTTCTGATGGAGGAAGTGCTGCAAAAAGCTGCCCAGCTTAAGCTTTCCCACCTTCTTCTTGACCTGTCTGGTGTCGTAACGGTTGATACGATGGTTGCCGATCAAATTTTCAAGGTGATCGAGGCCTTGTCCCTGCTCGGCGTAAAAGCATCACTTATCGGTATTCGTCCTGAAGTGGCCCAAACAATGGTGACGATTGGTATTCATGTGGGCGAATTGGATGTAAAAGCAAATTTGGAAGCGGCATTAAAAGATTTGCAGCAGTCCGCCCATTTGTTTTCTTCTTAACAAGCAATCGAATTCCTTTTTTTGATCATCCGGTTAAGTTAAAAAGGCTGCCTCAATGGAATGAGACAGCCTTTCTTTTTTATTCATGCGCAGGTAAAAATTCAGTTGTAAACATCTCACTTGTTTTAAAATCTTCTTTCAAGAGGCCAATCTCAAGCAGCTGTTTTTTTAATGTATCCCAGCGCTCTTCTGTCATATAGCCAATGCCATGCTCGGCGGCATCCTTGCCGTAAATATATTCATGCTGCGTTTTCGTTTCAAAATCCAAAGCTTCCAGCGCGATATTCGGGTTTTCTCCAACAATGACTTGATTGATCTCATCTGAAGATTGTTCATAAGACTGCCAGCCTTTTATATAAGAGGAAACAAATTTCTGGACGGTTTCCTTATGGCTTTCCAAATAATCTTTTGTCACAAAAAGCACTACGTTATAGGGGTCATATCCTGACTCGGAAACAAGCATTGTTTCCACCTGCACTTTTTCTTGTTCCATAAAAAACGGCTCGGACGTCACAAACGACTGGGTCACCGATGTTTTATTGTCGATAAAATTAACATGCTGGCCGTTATAGCCAAGTTCAGTTACCTTGCTGAGGTCATATTTGTTTTTTAGGAAATCCCAATACGTAATGCCCGGCTGAACAAACACTTCCCGCCCATTTAAATCTTCAAAGTTCTGAATGTCTTCTCCCTTATGGTACATAAATGCCTGCGGACTGCCCTGCATGGTGGCGGCCACTGCCACAAGCTCAATGCCTTGATTACGGGCAATCAGCATTTGGTCGGCATGGGCCAGACCAAATTGGGCATCACCGGCTGCAACAATTTGAACAGGCGATACTTGCGGTCCGCCCGGTTCTACTTCTACATTCAGCCCGTTTTCTTCAAAGGTTCCTTTTTCAAGAGCGCTGTATACACCGCCGTGCTGTGATTTCGGGAACCAGTTTAGAACAAGCTTCACATCTTCTGTTCCCCCGCTTGTATCGGCTGCTTCACTCTCGGTTTCGGTTGCCCCCTCTGATCCGCACGCTGAAAGCAGCAGCCCCATGGCTAATACAGAAGCTAGAACCCCTCTTGTCTTCCATTTTACGTTCTCCATTTTTCTTCCCCCTTGCCGTTTATTTTTCTGATTTCATCGCTGATTCATGCCAGCTGCCAAGAAGCATATTCGAGAACAAGCTGACAACAAGGTAAAATCCGATGCCAAGAATAGCAGCGGCAATGCCGCATGAAAATAAAAAGGATGTCTTTACTTGAATGGCGGCGACTGTAATCGCATAACCAAGACCTCCGTTTCCGCCGCCAATACCCGCTACATACTCTCCAACAATGGCGCCGACAATCGACAGCGTGCATGAAATTTTCAATCCTGTCATGATATACGGCATGGCCGCGGGAATACGCAGCTTCCACATACGCTGCCATTTCGAGGCATTGTAAAGAGTAAAGAGCTCATCCATATTTTTATCAACCGAATTAAGCCCCATCAACGTATTGGAGATCACAGGGAAAAATCCGATTAAAAAAGAAATGACCACAATAGAATTGAAGCCGGCCCCAAACCAGATCACAACGATCGGGGCAACAGCCACAACCGGGATGGTCTGCAAAATAATAGCGTACGGGTAAATACTCCGCTCTAATATTTTCGAGCTGGCTAAAAACACTGATACCCCTATGCCAATAACCGCACTTAGCAAAAAGCCAATAACGGATTCAAAAACGGTAATGCGAATGGCTTCCGACAGCAAAGCCCAGTCCGAAACGGTCGCTTCCCATACATCCGTCGGCTTCGGCAAAATATAATGCGGCAACCCGAGCGCTAAAGGGATGGCCTGCCAGAGTGTAAGAAACAAAATAAACGCGATCATAGGCCCGAGATAAAGCTCTTTAAAGGTTGAAGCAAACGGTCGCTTTCTCTTAGGCACAGCCGCGAGCACGTTTTGCTGCTTTGTTATTTCCATTTCAGGCATGGCCATTTATACTGTCTCCTTTCGGGATTCATGAGATTCAAGGCTGACTGAAGCGGTCTCCACATACTTTGAAAAAGCCGGGTCTGTTCTCATGCCAAGCTCACGCGGGTAAGGAAGATCCACATTGATGACAGAGGAAAGCCTGCCTGGCCGGGCGGACATTACGGCAATTTTAGAAGACAAAAAAACGGCCTCATACACATTGTGGGTCACAAACAAAACAGTCATCTTTTCTTTTTTCCAGATATCAAGCAATTCCATTTGAAGCGTCTGGCGGGTCATTTCATCAAGAGCCGCGAACGGTTCATCCATGAGAAGAAGCTTCGGCTTCGCAGCGAGTGCCCGCGCAATCGACACGCGCATTCTCATACCGCCTGACAGCTGGCGTGGATAAGAAGTTAAATGGTCTTTTAAGCCCACCATCTCAAGCACTCTTTGAGCGGTTTCTCTTTTTTCTTTTTTGCTGCCTCCACGCAGTTCAAGAGGCAGCAGCACATTGTCCAGCACACTCCGCCACGGAAGCAGGTTTGCATCTTGAAAAACAAAAGCAATGTCATTTGTATGTTTAATCAATTCTTCTGGAGGCTTTCCGAAAACGGATACTTCTCCTGAGGTGGGGGCACCGAGCCCGGCCACCATACGCAGTGCTGTAGATTTACCGCAGCCCGATGGTCCGAGAAAACTGATAAACTCCCCTTCTTTTACCGGAAAATCAAAATGATGAAGAGCAACCGTGCCTGTGTTATACACTTTACTGACACGCTTAAAATAAACTGCCTGCTTTTGGTCCATCGCCATGTCACTCTCTCCTTTCGATCTATTCATGTAACATCTATTGACATCATAATAAGAGAAATAGCCAATTTCAATGTGTATGATGACTAAACTTAACAAGGTTAGTTAGAAATAAAAGAAAAAAAGAGTGTAACCCCAATATGATTACACTCTTTTGCGTCAGATTATCTAACATAATTTATGAAGAACAAGCCCGCTGAACAGACCGGATGATGCCGCCGTACCCTGTGCACCGGCAAAGATTGCCCGAAAAGGCTTCCTGAATCGCCGCTTCATTCGGCTTTGGATTTGAGTCAAGCAGGCATTTTGCCGCCATGACCATGCCCGGTGTGCAATAACCGCATTGAAAGCCGCCTTCTTCCAGAAATGCTTCTTGAATAGGATGCACATCATTTTGATCAGAAAGCCCTTCAATCGTTTCCACCGAAGCTCCTTCAAGCTGATAAGCGAGTGTCAGGCACGAAACAGCCAGCTTACCATTGATCAAAACCGAACAGGCTCCACAGCGTCCGATGCCGCATGAAATTTTTGTGCCGGTTTGACCAAGCTCATTTCGGATTAAATCAACAGCTCTCATAACAGGAGGAACGGTTAATTGAATAGGCTTACCGTTTAACTGAAAGGACAGCTCTATCACTCCAGCGCCTGCTTTTTCAGGATTGGTTCTCATACAGGACACCCCTTTCCATCGACTGCAGCACAGCCTCCGGCTTTACCGGCAGTCGGCTGACCCGAAAGCCGATTGCATCGTAGATGGCATTGGCAATTGCCGGCGCTACGGCTACCGTTCCAATTTCGCCAACACCCCGCGGGCCGTAATGATCTCCAGGAGGAAGCGTCTCAATCGCTTCAAGCTCCAGGTCAAACGGTACATCTTGAATGCCTGGAACTAAATAAGAATCGAAGTTTTCTGTCGCATACTGCCCTTCTGTCATCACCACATCTTCCATTAAAGTGTAGCCAAGCGCCATCACGCCGCCGCCCTCAATTTGTCCCCTATAGCCCATTTCGTTTACGACCGGGCCGGCTGCTGTAGACTGGTGCAGCCCGGTTACTTTTATTCTTCCGGTTAAAAGATCAACCTCTGTCTGGGCCACTACACCGCTGTATGTGTATAAGTAGTGAGCCGAGTCAATTTCGTCCGGCGAAACCGGAAAATCAAACTCGGTGGAAACCACAATCGGCTCTTCGCCGGCCACAAGAGATTCAAAGGAAAGCACACATTTTCCATTTCCCCAAACACCGCCCGACCCAATCGACAGCACCTTCTCTTCTATGCCTGTTTTCTTTGCGGCCCGTGTGAGCACCTGCTTTACAAAAGACCCTTTTAGCCGCTGCAGCGAATGCCAGACCATACTAGTTCCGCGTGAAGCGGTAGTGGAACCGGACGAAGGAACGAGAGCCGTATCTCCAATCACAATAGAAAGGTCTTCTTTTTGGCACCCTAATTCTTCTGTTGTCACCGCTTCAATCACAGCCAGAATTCCCTGCCCCGCTTCCTCAAATCCAAAGGCAATTTCAACCTTTCCATTTTCTTTTAATGAAAGCCGACCGCCGGCAGGATCTATTCTTCCGAAGCCAAGCCCGCCGCCGTGCATCGTCACAGCCATGCCGACGCCGGTCCGCTTCCACTCGCTCGCTTTCGGCATTTGCTGCTTTTTAACTCGGTATACCTGAGCAGCCGACTCTAATACCTCTAAAGCACCATTTGTCTGGACAATCCGCTGCCCGAGCGGTCCAGGATCCTGTTCACGGCGGATATTAAGCCGCCGCAGCTCCAGGGCATCCATCCCGATTGCGGCAGCCAGCCGGTCCATCTGCCCTTCCAACGCAAAAGTAATTTGATTGCCTCCAAATCCACGAAACTCCCCGGAAACACCGTTGTTTGTAAAAACAGAGACACCCTTTGTATCTACCGCCTCAATCATGTACGGGCCACATGCGTGCTCAACAGCGAAGTCTAAAATCGCCGGTCCTAATGTGGCGTAGGCGCCTGTATCGGCTGTAATCGTTGTTTGATGAGCAAGCAGCCGCCCATTTTGATCCACGCCGGTTTTCATCGTAATGCTCATCGGGTGCCGTTTAATGCTTGAACGCATAGATTCCTGCCTTGTTTGGTGAATTTTCACCGGTCTGCCTGTTGCAAGCGCAAGCAGCGCCCCATACGGCTGAATATTCAATTCATCTTTTCCACCGAATGAGCCGCCCATCGGACTGGAAATAATCCGAATTTTTTCTTCCGGCATGCCTAAAATACGAGATAATTGAAACCGGTCTTTAAAACCGTGCTGCGTACCGACATATACTGTCAGCGTCCCGTCTTTTTCAGGCACGATAACGCCGCCTTCTGTTTCCATATAAGCATGAAGCTGCCGGGGAACTTCATATGTTTCTTCTACAATGTTTACGCATCGCGAAAACGCTGTTTGGATATCGCCTTTTTGAAAGCCGGCACGGTGAAGGATATTGCCGCCTGGATGAAGAAGAGGAGCCGACTTGGCCAATGCTTTTTCTGGACTGTCCACTACAGGAAGCGGTTCATAGTGCACCTCGATCAGTTCAAGCGCTTGCGCAGCAATTTCTGCCGACTCTGCAGCAACAGCTGCAACCGCATCTCCCACATATCGAACTGTATCTTTACATAAAACCGGCTGATCCGGGGTAACGATACCAAATCCGTTTAAGGCAGGCACGTCTTCATGGGTAATAACCGCCTGTACACCTGGCAGCTGACAGGCTTTCTCTGTGGAGAGGGAGAGGATACGGGCATGAGGGTAAGCGCTTCTTAGCACTTTTGCCCAGAGCATCTCTGGAAATGTAAGATCCGTTAAATATTTTAAGTGGCCTGTTACTTTCTCTTTGCCGTCCGGCCGGATTTTTTTCTTCATAGCTAATCTCCTCCCCCGTTTTTATTGGTCAGATTGCAAAGCGGCTAACAGCAGATTGGCTGCGACGGTGCGACGGTAATCCACTGAGGCGAACACATCACCGATCAAAGCCGATTCTTCTTTGATGCTTTCTGACAGTGACGCCAGCACACCATCCGTCAGTTCCTTTCCAACGAGCTCTCTCTCACACATCTTCAAACGACGCGGTGTGTTTACTCCGCCGCCCGCCACCATCCGAATTTTTTTGATGGTCTGCTCATCTGTCATTTCTCTGTACATGGCAACCGTCACAACAGATGGAATAAACGCTTCTCTCCGTCCGACTTTCCGAAAAAAACAGCGCCCTTTTATAGGAGAAGAAACCGTAATGTCCGTTAAAATGGCGGATGCTGACGGAGATTCCTGCTCACTTACATAATCATATATCCATTCAGACCGAATGCCGTTTTCACAAAACCACGAAAGGCGCGCATCAAGTGCCAGTAAGACCGGAATGGCATCACCGACGCCATAAAGGATATTGCCGCCGATCGTACCCCGGTTACGCACAGCTGGCGAGGCAATGGTGCTGATCGCTTCTGATAAAACCGGGCACTTTTCTTTTACAAGCGGATGATTCCGGCACGTTTCCAAGTCTGTCAGCGCCCCTATTCTGATCGAACCGTCGACCGTTTCCTCAATGTCTGCGAGTTCCCGAATCCCTTCCAGGCTGATTAAATGAGGAGGAAAGGATAGGCCCTGCTCCCGCTGCATTTGCATAAGTGTTCCACCCGCAATAAACCGCGATATTCCGTCAAGCTCTTTCTTTAAAGACCTCGCTTCCTCCAGACTCTGTGGCTGCCAGACAGATGTTGGCACCGGCATTTGCATTGTCATTCCATCCCCTCCCAGCCACTTGTTTATAGTCCTGCATCGTATCAATATCAAAAAAAGAACGGGATTCTTGGCAATCAATCATTCGTCCGTGCCGCGCAAAAGAAGGCTGCTTCAGCAAACTGCCCGCTCCCCGGTCTCCCTTTAACTCCTGCAGCACAGGGAAACAGCCGTTCGAGAAAAGAACAGGCGGGCGCGGAATACCATCCAGACAAGCCGCCACAAAAGGAGCCTTTGTTTTTTTGTATGCGCGGACGATTTGATTGATTAATTCCACCCTCGTAAACGGCTGGTCTGCCAAAAGAATTACCGCTGCCTGCGCATTCATTTGTTCTGCGGCCCTCAAGCCAAATGAAAGTGTATGCGCCTGCCCGCGGCTAGCTTCATCACAGACGCCATACGACCAATTCTCTTTTTTAAAAAAAGCGGGCCCAATCCAGCCGGCCCGGCTCTCTCTTTTCCCTGCCACAATAACATGATCCAGCGCAGAGGAAAGAGCCGCATTCAGTGAAGCACTGCCAATCGTGGTACTGCCAAGCGGCAGCGCCAGCTTATCGCACCCCATCCGGACACTATTTCCGGCAGCAAGCAAAATACCAACAATCGGCCTGCTCATAAACAAGCTGCTTCCCGCAGCCCAATGGAATGGCTTACTTGAATCAGCTGAGCGACAATACTAATCGCAATTTCTTCGGCTCCTTGCGCTCCAATTGACAAGCCGGCCGGAGAAGCAATCCGTGAAGGAATGGCATCAGCCCCAAACAAGCGGGCTGTTCTTTTTCGGGAACCGAGAATACCAAAATACCGAAGCTCCTGCTCCCTTAATGCCTCGAGCAGCTCCCGGTCCCGTTTAAAGTTATGCGTCATCACGACTACACAGTCTTCTGGTTTTAAAGCGATAGAAGAAAGCACTTCGTTCGGAAAACCGACCATGTGTTTTTCAGCATCAGGAAAATGAAAAGCCGAACAAAACGCCGGGCGCCAGTCGGAAACGGTAACTGAAAATCCAGCGGCCGCTGCGAACGAAACGAGCGGCCGTGCATCTGGCCCTGCCCCAAATACAACAAGCCTTCGCTTTGGACGAATTTTGTGTACATACACTTCACTGTCGAGCGCTTTACTAAAAAACATGCCACGCTCAATAACCCGGCAGTCGTCTGGCACTTCTCCCTCCCACTGACCAAACGCACGTCCCGAATCGGGAATAAAAAGGTAACCGGGACGGACGCCGCGCTTTTTAATCATAAAAACGGACTGTCCGGACCTCAGCACTTCTTTTAACTGCAATAGGTGGGCCGTATACTCTTCATCCAGCCGTTCTGTCCATACATGAATAACCCCGTTGCAGCCCGAGCCCTCTCCCCAGGAAAAATCATCCTCACCGCGCATATCGTATACAAATTCGCCGTACGGCTGATCCACTGTTTTCAGCCGTTCATTCAAATCTTCTTCCAGGCAGCCCGCACTAAGCAGGCCGACCTGCGTGCCATCCGGTTTAAACAGCATCGCTGCCCCTTCTTTTTTATAAGCAGAGCCTGCGACTTTAACGACCGCCGCCATTACACCACCAACAGTGGAGGCATCCATGGCATCAAGCAATTCATGAATATCTTCCATATCGTTTCCCTCCAGTGTATAGTCCAAAAAAGGGCACTGGTTCAAAAAAATCACAGCCCCCTTCTCACTTCTTCTATTCTTAAATTGGGCTGATGAAAGAAGCGGGTCCGCCCAGCCGCCCTTGAGTTTCATTTAAAACCCGGATGGTCACGGCTAGCATGCGCTCGGTTCTTCCTGGATGACAATGTCTTCAATTCGGAATCTGGCTATTTTAAACACTTCTGCTAAGGCTGTTTCAAATTCCGTTTCCTTATCGTTTTGAAGACGCTGCTTCATCTGAACGCAGATTTCTTCTTTTGTTTTGCCTTGCACTGCCATGATAAAAGGAAAAGAGAACTTTTGGGTGTATGCCTCATTTAACAGAGAAAACTGATTAAATTCCTCTTTGGACAAAGAAGTCAGCCCGGCAGCTTTCTGCTCTTTCACAGAAGCGTCGGTCATTTTCATATTCGCCCCAAGATTCGGATGGTTTCGAAGCAGAGCCAGCTGATCGGAACAAGACGCTTCCTGAACAACAGCGGTCATCTTATCACATAGAGTCTGCACAGACTCAAATGGACGATCCCGCACCGCCTGTTCCGCTACCCAAAGTGAATGTTCAAATACGCTGCCGAAGTGCTGGACGAACATCACTTTTTTCATTTCGTTTACTGCTTTCATAGTCAGCACTTCACTCACGCCCTTTCCTAACCTAAATGTGTAATAAATAATAACATATGATTAGTTTACAAGGAAAATTATGTATTGTCACTGGCTTAAATGACCAAAATATTAGATTTTTTTCTTCTTTTTCACAATTTATTAATAATTTGTGTTATATAATATTACACAATATAAATTTTTAGGGAGTGTTTCAATTGAAATTACAAACCTTGCTTGCCCACGCTCCTTTTCAAGATATTCCATTAGCTGCGGGCGCCAGAGGGATGGCAAATGATATTACGAATGTGACGATGATGGATGCTCCGGATATTCTCCCTTATTTAAAGTCGAACGACCTGCTCGTGACAACCGGTTATCACGTTAAAGATAAGCCAGGCGAGCTGATCAGCTTGATTGAGCAAATGGCCCAGAAAAACTGCGCTGCCCTTTTTATTAAAACAAAGCGTTTTTTCGGCCGCCTTCCAAAAGAAGCAATCCAGCTCGCAGATCAGCTTGGGTTTCCGATTGTTGAAATTCCTGAAAACTGGTCACTCGGTGAAACCGTCAATCAAATGCTTAATATTATTTTAGATAAGAGAACGAGCGAGCTTCGGGGCGCAATCGAAACGCACAAGCTGTTTTCAAGCCATATCATAAGCGGAAAAGGATTAAATGCGCTGCTTGCAAACTTAACAGAGCTTACCGGCCACCAGGCTTTTTTATCGACAGTGTACTTTTCTGCCATTGCCGGTGATCATTCGCTGGCCGAAGCTTTTTTGCCGTTTAAGAAATGGGCGTCTAAGCACGGCTCTTTTCTGCCGGCCGGCTCTGCTTTTACCATGTTCAGCACGCTGGACCAGAAAGAGAGCTACACACTGTTTCCCGTTTACACACACGAGAAAAAGGCTGCCCTGCTTTTGCTCAAAGGCTTTGTTTATCCAACAGAGCAGGTGAAACTTCTTACGATCGAACAGGCACTCAATGTGATCTCATTTGAGCTGTTGAAAGAAGAAGCCGTAAAACAGTCTACCCGCCGTATTCGCAATGAGTTTTTCTCCAATTTTTTAGATGACGCTTTTTCAAGCGAAGAGGAAACGATCAGCCGTGCAAAAGAATTCGACCTGCCTTTAAAACAAAAATACGTGTGCGCGGTTGGCCGAATCGATGCACCGGAAGAAGAATGGTCTTATTACACGAACCAGAAGGAACTGGATGAAGTCTATTATTTTTTCGAAAAAGAACTGCACACAATGGATATTCCCTGCGATTTATTTACAAAAGGAGACACCGTAATCATTCTGTCAAAAGTACCCGATCATATGAAAGACACCCAGTTATTTACGGCTTCTTTTTTAGAAAAGCTGCAAAGCCGGCTCAGTCGGGAACATAACATGACCATTTCTTTTGGTGTCAGTCATCTATGCTCGTCTCTCCTATTTGTCCGGCAGGGGTATAAAGAAGCGCGCGATGCCTTAAAAACAAACCGGCTGTCCAGCGGCCCCTCCTCCATTCACTTCCACCGGACAAAGGATGTAAACGAGCTGCTGCGGATGCTCCCGCCAAAAGACTTAAGCCAGTTTTATAAACACACAGTCGAGCACTTAAAGCTGAATAATCTAGAAGAAGAAAGGTCACTGCTGGAGACACTGTTTGTTTATATGGAAAGCCATTGCCATATTTCCGAAACGGCCAAGCGGCTGTTTGTCCACCGTAACACAGTTGTGTACCGGCTGGAGAAATGTGAAGAGCTGCTCGGTATTTCATTGAAAGACCCCGATTTTTCCCTGCAGGTCCGCCTCGCCCTCCGTATCAAACACCTGCTGAATGCTTAAAAAAGCCCGGGAGCTGTCCCAGGCTTTTTTATATGCCGGAATTCCAACCTCATCCAAAGAAAGTGAAATACTCATCCACCGGACAACAATGGCATTGAGCACGCTCTCTAAATGATTTTTTACATTCATAGAGGAACCGGCTTTTTTCAAAGCCGCTTACGAATGTACTTCCTCCCCAATCATTCACCTGAATGAATCACGTTTTCCGAGTAACAGAAAAAAACAATGTAAGGTTTTCTTCCACTTTAGTTGAAGCGTCTCCCGCTTCCTCTTATTCTAATGATAAGATACCTTTTTCGTATATCCCCAGCGATACGGGCTGGGGGTCTCTACTTGGGACCGTAAATTCCAGGCTACGAAAAATCAGCATGGGCGCTGGTTTTTTCGTGGCTTTTTTTATTGACTGGGAGGGATGGAGATGGGAAGTTTACTTATTAAAAATGCCCAAATCGTAACGATGAATGCGCAGGAAGAGATTATAAACGGAGATATTCTCATTAGGGACAGCCGGATTGAAGCAGTCGGGCCGGCTTTGGACGAAACGCCGGCTGACCGTGTGATTGACGCTTCAGGCCGAACCGTGATCCCCGGCTTTGTTCAAACTCATGTGCACCTATGCCAAACACTGTTTCGCGGCAAAGGTGATGATCTTGAATTGATGGACTGGCTGAAAAAGCGGATTTGGCCGCTTGAAGCGTCCCATGATGAAGAATCTGTTTATTATTCGGCGATGCTTGGGATCGGCGAGCTTCTGCAAAGCGGCACAACGACGATTGTCGATATGGAAACCGTTCATCATACCGAATCTGCATTTCGTGCGATTGCTCAAAGCGGTATTCGTGCGCTCTCCGGTAAAGTTATGATGGATAAAGGCAGTGAAGTGCCGCTTGCCCTGCAGGAAAACACAGCAGTATCCATCCAGGAAAGCGTGGACCTGCTGGAGAAATGGCATATGTACGACAGCGGGCGCATCCAATATGCTTTTTCACCGCGCTTTGTCGTTTCCTGTACAGAGGAATTATTGAAAGAGGTACAAAAACTGTCCGTCCACTACAACGTCCATGTGCATACCCATGCTTCCGAAAACAGGGGGGAAATCGCTATTGTTGAGCAGGAAACCGGGATGCGCAATGTTATATATCTCGATCATCTCGGTCTTGCCAACGAACGGCTTATCCTGGCCCACTGCATCTGGCTGGACGAAGAAGAAAAGCGGATTATCCGGGAGAAAGGTGTGCATGTCAGCCATTGTCCGGGCTCGAACTTAAAGCTTGCATCCGGTATTGCCGATGTTCCTGAGCTGCTTGATGCCGGTTCATCCGTAAGCCTTGGAGCAGACGGTGCTCCGTGCAACAACAACCTCGATATGTTCAATGAAATGCGTCTTGCCGCCTTGATTCAAAAACCGATCCACGGTCCGACCAGCATGAACGCCCGCACCGTTTTCCGCATAGCTACAATCGGCGGCGCCCGGGCTGTTGGAATGGGGCATGAAATTGGCAGTATTGAAGCCGGAAAAAGGGCAGACCTGGTGATGTTAAACTTAAATCATTTCCATACCTTCCCTTCTTACGATATAGATCCCATCTCACGCATCGTTTATTCGGCTACCCGTGCAGATGTGGAAACGACCATTGTCGACGGGCAAATTGTCATGGAAAACGGCATGATGAAAACGATCGACAAAACGACTGTGCTAAGAGAAGCAGATGCATCAATTAAACGGCTGCTCAAAAAAACAACAATCATGCATTAAACTCATCCAAAAAGCGGTTCAGCCAAAGATTTCGGCCGAACCGCTTTTTGCCTGTTAGAACGAGTCAGCCCTCCTCGCGAATCCACACGGCCATTTCACCCGGCTCGCGGTTGCACCAGGCAAAGTAAGGAATCGCTTTGATAGAAACACCGACAGAGTGCTTATGAACGGGCTGATATAATGCCTCTCCCCATAACTCTTCCCTTTCCCGGACACCTTCTCCCTCGATCACAACGACTCCGCCCAGTACATCCGGCTTGAACGCAGCAGAAAACACGGAATGCTTATTTATTTTAATCGAAGACAGCTCTTTTCCGTTATCTGCTTCCTCCAGGCAATATACGATCGGTCCACGCTGCAAAGCGGCTTTCCCGGCGTTTTCTTTTACTTTTGGATTCGCCCGAATCTTTTCTACCGGCATAGGAAACAGAAGCTCAATTTGATCTCCCTGCATCCACTTACGCTTCAAATATGCATAACCTCTTTTTACAAAAGCCTCATAATCTATTTTTTCACCATTTACTCGGAGTTCAGCTTGTTTACACCAGCCCGGAATGCGAAGCGCAACGGTAAAAGTCCCCTCCTCATCAGGCATAACTGTCAGCTTCACGGTTTCATCCCACGGATAGCTTGTTTCCTGATGGATCGCGACCTGCTGTCCATTCAGTTCAACAGCCGCTTTATTGCCTGCATACAGGTGTACGTGCAATTCATCCTGCTGGACTGTATACATATATTGGCCAATCGATGAAAGCAAGCGCGCCAAATTAGGTGGACAGCATGCACAGCTGAACCATTTTTGCCGGATGGTTTTAACGTGATGGTGATCCTGGCGATAACGGCTTGTCTCCGGCTTTACCTCCAGCGGATTCACATAAAAAAACTTTTTCCCATCCAAGTCCATTCCGCTGATCGTTCCGTTGTAAAGAGCCCGCTCCATCACATCGGCATACTTTGCGTCCGCCTGAAGTTCAAGCATTCTCTTTGCCCAGAAAACGAGGCCAATCGACGCGCACGTTTCCGTATAAGCGGTTCCGTTCGGCAGGTCATAGTCAGTTGAAAATGCTTCGCCAAATTCCATTGATCCAATGCCGGCAGTAATGTACATTTGTTTCGTCGTGACATTCTCCCATAAATCCTCACACGCTTTTTTTAATGTTTCATCATTCAGTCTGAGCGCAAGGTCTGCCATCGCCGTGTACATATACATCGCCCGGACAGCATGACCAACCGCTTTTTTTTGCTCCCGGACCGGCACATGGGCTTGATGGTAACCATAGCTTTCATTCCAAAAAAACGGACGATCATCCCCTCGTTTTTCTCTTTCCACATCAAAAAAGTGCGGCTGCTGCCCGCGTTCGTCAATAAAATAGCGGCTTAAATTCAAATACTTTTGATCACCTGTCACATCATACAGCTTCACAAGCGCCAGCTCGATTTCCTGGTGCCCGTCGTACCCGCGGATTTTGCTCTCTTCCCGGCCAAACGTTTCGTCAATATAATCGGCAAATCGGCACATCATATCCAAAAAGGCTTTTTTTCCAGTCGCCCGGTAATAAGCTACGGCTGCTTCCATCATATGGCCGGCACAATAAAGCTCATGCTGGTCCCGCAGATTGCTCCAGCGCCCATCTGGCTCCTTTACCGTAAAATATGTGTTCAAGTAGCCATCTTTTTGCTGTGCCCGGCCAATTAAAGCAATGACCTCGTCTGCCGCCTGCTCCAGTGCTTCATCCCGTTCATTTTCCAAACAGAATGCTGCTGCTTCAAGCCATTTCGCTACATCACTGTCTTGAAAAACGAAACCGTGAAACTCGCCCGCTGCTTCTCCCGCGGCGATTTTAAAGTTTTGGATTGCGCGGCTCGGCACAGCACCCGGAATCCGATCGTTTAATGCTTCCCACTGATAAGGGAGAACTTCCCTCCGGACCACATCCATATACCGCTTCCAGAACGAATCTGTTAATTGAACAGATACATCATTTTTAATTTTTGTATGCGCCATTTTTCATCCCCCATTTTTGTACCGCGTTTGGTTCAATGATTAGCTAAAACTGACCTTATCCATTCTTCCCTTTTGTTTAAAAAGCGCTTTCAATAGAAATCTTGTTCAAAGAATAGCATATTGATACAATAAAAATCAGTAAATGAAAGCGCATAATTTGTGGACGAAACTGACTATATTTCGATTCAAAAAAGAGGGATAAAAATGCTGAAGGAATATATACATGCATCAATCCAACAGCCAGTTCGATACAGGCTGGGCGGAAAATTTGTTACGGATATCCCCTGGACACATATGAAACGCTCAATGGGCGATTACGAGCTCATTATCGCTCTTCATGAAACGCTGTATATTGAATGTGAATCCACCCAATTTGAAGTACAGCCGGGTGATGCGCTTCTTTTGCCGCCCGATAAAATACATCAGGGCTTTCACGAATGCCCGCCTGGAACCTCTTTTTACTGGTTTCACTTCTTGTTTCCAGACGAAAGAGAAGCGCCCGGGATAAACGAGCAGGAGCTGGACCAGCACATTAAAACGCGTCAAACAAAACCAAGGCTCCAGCACGGAGATACAGACATCTTTCTTCCGTTTTTCTCTACGCCCAAACAAATTGAGCGGCTGACCATTTTGTTCACCCAGCTTCTTGATGTAGCAAACGGACATTACGGTCACAGCCGGGCGGCTGACTATCTGGCTACCTCCCTTCTGATTGAATTGTCTGAGCAGACGGTTAAAAATTTTCACCTTACTGCTGAACAAACGAGTACAGACAGAAAAATCGCTTCTATTTTGGAATGGATCCGCCTTCATTCGCTTGAAAAGCTGTCAACCGGCATGATAGCCGATCAGTTCAACTATAACCGTGACTATTTATGCCGCTTTTTTAAAAAAGAAACGGGCTGGACGGTGCAGTCGTACATTCATATGTTGAAGCTTTCCAAAGCGAAGGATTTACTTACTCTTTCGGATGAAAGCATTGGAAGCATCGCCCGGACAGTTGGCATTTCAGATGAACGGTATTTTATGAGGCTGTTTAAACAATATGAAAAACTAACGCCCTCCGAATACCGCAAAGCTTACCATCGTATTCAACTCAATAAAGAATAAAAGATGGGCAGAACCAGCTTGAGCAGAATCTAAACCTTTCAGACCATGATTTTTCTTTGCCGCTCCACCAAAAACAAAACCGGCTTAAACGGTAAGGTTTAAGCCGGTTTTCATTACTATTAGAGGCGGTACACACGTGTTTCATATGGATGCAGCACCAATTCACGAGCCGGACTGTCTTCCTGCACTCTATAATTGTGCAGCAGCAGCTGAGCGGCATCATAAGAGACACCTTCCTGCTTCGGAACCGGTACTGGCTGATCTGACAAGTTAGCAAGCACGATTACCCGGTCGCTTCCGAGAGTGCGTGTGTATGCAAATAAGCGTTCGCTTTCCTCGATCACTTCTTTGTAAGCACCGTACGTAAACACGTCGTGCGCTTTTTTCATTCGAATCATTCGTTTGTAAAAATGTAAAATAGAGCGTTCATCCTGCTGCTGCGCTTCTACGTTAATGCGCGTATAGTTGTCATTCAGTTTGATCCACGGCGTTCCCGTCGTAAAGCCGGCATTGCTCTCGGCCGACCACTGCATCGGCGTGCGTGAGTTGTCACGGCTTGAGTTCCAAATAATTTGCATCATCTCATCATGGTGAATGCCCGCTGCAGTGCCAAGCCGGTACATGTTTTTCGTACGAACATCGTTATAATCTTCAATGCTTTCGTATTTTACATTGGTCATGCCAATTTCCTGCCCCTGGTAAATAAAAGGCGTTCCCTGCATTAAAAAGTACACCGCTGCAAAAGCCGTAGCACTTTCATACCAGTATTCCCGGTCGTTACCCCATGTGGAAACCACGCGCGCTTTATCATGATTTTCAATGAACAGCGCATTCCAGCCTTTGTTTTCGAGCGCTTTTTGCCACTTTGTCATCACTTTCTTGTACCCTGGAATATCCAGACCCGTTTCTTTTTCAGCATTCCAAAGCTCAAGATGTTCAAATTGAAAAATCATATTAAATTTCCCTTTTTCTTCACCGACCCATTCATTGACGTCTTCCGCTGTTACACCGTTTGCTTCACCGACTGTCATAATGTCGTACTTAGCGAATGTTTCGGCTTTTAATTCTTCAAGAAACGGCTGAATGCCTTCTACATTCATGTGGTAATCGTAAGAAGGCACATACTTCATTTCCTTCGGATTCGGCAAATCAGGCAGTCCTGCTTTTTTCTTAATATGGCTGATCGCGTCAACCCGGAAGCCGTCGATCCCTTTGTCGAGCCACCAGTTAACAGTTTCGTAAAGGGCCTGGCGCACTTCGGGATTTTCCCAGTTTAAGTCCGGCTGCTTTTTTGAAAACAGGTGCAGGAAAAACTGGTCTGTGATCCGATCATATTCCCACGCCGAATCGCCAAAAATACTTTCCCAGTTATTCGGCTCCCCTCCACTTTTGCCATCGCGCCAAATGTACCAGTCGCGTTTTGGATTGTCCTTAGAGGAACGGGATTCAATAAACCATGGATGTTCGTCACTCGTATGGTTGATCACGAGGTCAAGAATCAGCTTCATTCCCCGTTCATGTACAGCTTCCAGAAGCTCGTCAAAATCACCCATCGTCCCAAACTCATTCATAATTTCTTTGTAATCGCTAATATCATATCCATTATCATCATTCGGCGATTCAAACATCGGACAGATCCAGATTACATCAATGCCAAGATCCTTTAAGTAGTCCAGTTTGGAGATCACCCCTTTAATATCTCCAATTCCATCTCCGTTCGAATCCATGAAGCTGCGCGGATAAATTTGATATGCGACCGCTTCTTTCCACCACACTTTGTTCATATGACGACCCCCGTATCCTCTCGTATGCTTCTTACGTGTATTTTAGCATGGAAAACGGAAAAACATGTGAGAATATCCCGCTTCCCTTTGATCCTTCTTTTTTGTTTTTGCTGTTTGATACGCCCTAGTATAAACTAGACGAAAAACCAATGCAATCGTTTTCACGAAAAATAAATTCAATATTCTTTGGTGAATACTTATCTTTCTGTTAAAACAAGCGAAATACATAAAAGAAATTCGTTCTTTAAAAATTATTCTTGCTAAATGAAAGCGCATTTATTAGAATAAGGTCCATGCAAACGTTTTCGTTACAGTTCACTATTACATCTAATCAAGGAGAGAATGGGGTATGAAAAAGTTAACGTCTTTTGATTTTTGGCAAAAACTCGGAAAAGCGCTGCTCGTCGTCGTTGCAGTGATGCCCGCAGCCGGGATTATGATATCCGTCGGCAAACTGATTGCCATGATGAGCGGCGATATCAGCTTTGTGCAAACAGGAGCACACGTGATGGAAGATATCGGCTGGGCCATTATCGGCAATTTACATATTTTATTTGCGGTTGCCATCGGAGGCTCCTGGGCAAAGGAACGGGCCGGCGGTGCATTTGCGGCCCTTTTAGCTTTTGTTCTGATTAACCGGGTAACCGGTGCTTTATTTGGTTTAAATAGTGATATGCTTAGTGATCCAAAAGCATCTGTCTCATCTTTTTTTGGCAGCGAGTTAATTGTAAGCGATTATTTTACTTCTGTGCTCGGTGCTCCAGCGCTTAATATGGGCGTGTTTATTGGTATTATTTCCGGTTTTGCCGGAGCCGTGATTTTTAATAAATATTATAACTTCAGCAAATTGCCGGCTTCTCTTGCTTTTTTCAACGGAAAACGGTTTGTGCCTTTTGTGGTCATTGCCTGGTCCGTTGTCATAGCCGTTTTGCTGGCGGCCGTCTGGCCGTTTATTCAAGGCGCCTTGAACGAGTTTGGAAAATGGATTGCCACTTCAAAAGATACGGCACCGATTATTGCGCCTTTTGTATTCGGTACACTTGAACGTCTGCTTCTGCCTTTTGGCCTGCATCATATGCTGACGGTTCCGATTAACTACACGTCACTTGGCGGCACGTATACGATGTTGACCGGCTCTTCGGCCGGGCAGGTTGTAGCCGGACAGGACCCGCTTTGGCTTGCCTGGGCGGCAGATTTAAACAATTTAAAAGCAACTGGCGATATGACGGCTTATCAAGCACTGTTGAACGAGGTAACGCCTGCCCGCTTTAAAGTGGGCCAAATGATTATTTCTACTGCCTCACTTATTGGAATTGCGCTGGCCATGTATAAAAATGTGGACAAAGACAAACGTGCTAAATACAAGCCGATGTTTTTATCTGCCGGACTCGCTGTTTTTTTAACAGGTGTAACAGAACCGATTGAATTTATGTTTATGTTTGCTGCCCCTCTTTTATATGTGGTATATGCGATTTTAACCGGTTTGAGCTTTGCTGCGGCTGATCTGATCAACCTTCGTCTTCATTCATTCGGGCTGATAGAGTTTTTAACACGCATGCCTATGGCGGCAAAAGCAGGACTGACACGTGATATTTTTAACTTTGTTATTACATGCTCTGTGTTTTTCGCTTTAAACTTTACGATCGCGAACTTCCTGATCAAAAAGTTTAACTTTCCGACGCCAGGCCGGGCCGGCAATTACACAGATGATGAAGAAACAAACGCCAAAGCCGAAAGCGCTGCGCCGGCGGCAGAAGGAACAGCGGCCGCTGCCATCATCCGGCTGCTGGGCGGTACTGACAACATTGAAGATGTGGATGCTTGTATGACACGGCTTCGCGTGACCGTTAAAGATGTGGACAAAGTATCGGGAGAAGCAGAGTGGAAAAAAACCGGGGCGCTCGGTTTAATTTTAAAAGATAAAGGCGTGCAGGCCATTTACGGCCCTAAAGCTGATGTAATCAAATCCGATGTACAGGATTACTTAGGAGTGTAAAACATGAATTTACTCACATTAAACTGTCATTCCTGGCAGGAAGAAAACACCCTCCAAAAGCTAACGGAACTCGCTCAAACGATTGCCGAAAAATCATACGATGTTGTAGCGCTTCAGGAGGTAAGCAAGTCGGATAAAGCCGGGCACGCGAATTACGCAGAGCTGCTTGTGCAAAAGCTGCATGACCTTGGTGAAATGGATTACACATTTATTTGGGATATGTCGCACTTCGGCTATGAGATTTATGAAGAAGGCCTGGCCATTATTACGAAGCATCCTGTAAAAAGCCATGATTCTTTTTTTATTACAGACCAGCACGACATGGATAACTGGAAAACACGTAAAATTGTTCAAGCTGTGATCGATATCAACGGTGAGCCTGCCTCTTTTTTCTCCTGTCACCTCGGCTGGTGGCAGGACGAGGAGGAACCCGCAAAAAAACAGCTTGACCGCCTCCTAGCCAGGGCTGCATCCAAAGAGCTTACCTTTTTAATGGGTGACTTTAACGGGGATACCGCTGTGCGAAATGAAAATTACGATTATTTGTTAGCAGCCGGGTTTTGGGACACGTACACCCTTGCTTCCGAGAAAGATGAGGGATACACCGTTAAAGGAAAGATTGACGGCTGGGATGGAAACAAAAAAGATCTGCGAATTGATTATATCTTTGTGAATAAGCCCATCGAGGTCATATCATCCAAAGTGATTTTTAATGGTATCCATAAACCGGTTGTATCCGATCACTTCGGCGTTGAAGTGGTCATCCGCTAAAAAGAAAGGCGTTCTCCTGCGGGGAGAACGCCTTTTTCTTATGACAGTCCTTTTTCGCGTATGGCTTGCAGCCAGGTCCGCGCCATCAGTGTATTTCCTGTTGAGTTCATGTGAACCCCGTCTGTCGTCAGCTTATGCTCACCTTCCGCACTTACATACTCGATGAAAGCCTGGTGCATCGGCACAAGCACAGCACCATATTCGCCGGCCAGCTTTTGAACAATCTCAACATACGGCTTTAGAAGCTCGTTGCCTTCGGAGCGCAGATCTTCTTCAATAATCGTCGGTTCCATTAACACAAGCCGGATGCTCTCAGATTGTTCAAGTAAACTACGGTATACCTGTTCAAATTTCCCGGGTAATATTTGATTCACTTCTTTTGAATCAAGCTGCCGCCATACATCGTTGATTCCGATTGATATGGACAGGACTGTTGGCCGTTCGTTTAACACATCCTGCTCCCACCGCTCTGCCAGATCGGTTACCCGATTGCCGCCAACCCCTTTATTAATAATGACAGGTGCGTTCACAGGCGACTCGCAAATAAGCTGATCACGAATCATCCTTACATACCCATCCCCCAGCTCTTCCGGCTCTGCCCGGCGTCCGGAATCGGTAATGCTGTCTCCAATAAATACAATCCGGTCTTCCTTCGTCAACATTTCTATTCCTCCTTTAACAAAACTGCTTTTTCCAGCTCACTTTTATTAAGATGCCCGCATGCTTTGAGCTGAATTCGCCCGTTCCACTCATACCGGTCTTTCCCCCATCAGCTCTTCCATATTCAGAAAAACAGCCCGTTCATGGGGTGACTGATTCGGCGCATGAATAGCCAGCCGCCTCTTGCCGATAAAATCCCGAAAAATCATTCCATGGCCGCCGTCTTGATCAAGCAGCGGTTCTGCCTCATGAATCCACGGTCCCTCAACAGCTCCTGATAGGGACCGGGCAATACCGACTGCATAGCCTTTTTCACTATAACTCGACCAAATCATTTCAAGCTCTCCGTTTTCTGTTTCGTAAAGAAACGGACCATCTGTAATGTAATTGGCTTCCCTCACCGGCTTTGTCCATGGCGCCTGGGAAGCCGTGAATAATAAAACCGGTTCGCCGTGTACAGCCTGAAAATCTTCGAATAACCTCAGGGCATACATCTCTCCGTCTTTTACTTGAATCCATTCACGGCAAAAAACCATCCAGGGAATGCCCTTTTTATCCATAAACAAAGTTCCGTCAAGGCATTCCCATTCTTTCGGTGTAATCGGCCCCTCCGTCAGCGGCTTAAAAGGACCGAGCGCAGATTGAGCTTTTAAAATCTGTGTGCCCCGGCACCGTTTATCTGATTTGAACGTAGCCAGCATATAATAAGCGTTCTCCCATTCATACACTTCCGGCGCCCAAAAGTGCTGATCCGCCCAAAAACGGGGCGGCGGCTGAAAAGCCTGAAACGGCCCTTTCCACTCCTGTAAATCCCCGCTTTGATACACTTGAAAACCGGAAGCAGGGCCTGTCCACACATTTTCATCCGTTGTTCCGTAAAGATAATAAGTTTTTGCTTGCTGATCCGCCACCACAAATGGATCCCGAATCCGAATATCACTTGTTCTCATGCTTATGTTTCTTCCCGCAGGCAAAATGAAAATAAAGCATTCCGATCACAGGTAAGTACCCCGTCTTGCAGCTCAAGCTTTGCTGCCTGTAAAGAAGATCTTTTCGACTGGGGATGACGGCTGCGGTCTGGATGTGTAAAGTAAAAAATATAGGCCTCCCCACCGCTTACATGCACATCCGCATGCAGACCGATTGTTCCGTCATCCTCACACGTACCGGACCCGTGCAAAATCTTTCCGTTACGGCGCCAATCCTCACCGTTTTCTGACTCATAAACAGCCAGGCCCGACCATTCATCCATAATGAGCCAGTATGTATTCCGTGAAAAAGACGTTTGGCCCTTCATGCGGCTGATGGGCTAAAACAGCACCTACAGGCTTCCACTGGTATAAATCGTCACTGTCAGCGGCGTATGTGGCAGAATCGGCTGCTTCATCCTTATACCACATGCGCCATCTGCCATCGGGCATTGGATGAATGCATGCGTCAATCACGTAATCAGAGCTCAGCTTCAAAACAGATTGGAATGTCCAAGTCCATAGGTTTCGGCTCGTATAGTGAACAATATCCCTTCGGTGTCCAGCCCATTCAGACGGAACGCCCCGGATGTAGCTCACATACATATGGTACAAGCCGTCGTGCCAGAGAATTTCCGGTGCCCAAAACGTGTTTTGACCCTGTTCAAATTCAAGTCCTTGAAGAACACCCTGGTACGTCCATGTTTCTCCTCCGTCCTGTGACGAAGCAACACCAAGGTTTGTGCCGTGCACCCAGGCAACGCCCGGCCCTTCGACTGAAGCCATCCGCTTGTGTAAACGATCCACCATTCCCTTTCTTCCCGGTTCCAAATAAGAACCGGATCTGCAGCGCCATCATAAATAGGATCACGAAAAAGCGGCGCTTTCGGCATAGTCTCCCTCCTTTAAAAAGCCCGGCATCGCCGGGCCCGCGTTTTGATTGTATTATCCAGCCTCTAAAGCACGGCGCTGCGATAAATAAAGCTTTGAGTACGCGCCGCCTTTTTTCATTAGTTCATTATGCGTTCCCTGCTCCATAATTCGACCGCCGTCAATAAAGAAAATACGATCAGCGTTTTGAATCGTGGACAGACGGTGCGCAATAATAAAAGAAGTTCGCCCTTCAAGCAGCTGCTCCAATCCTTTTTGAAGAGCCATTTCCGTTTCGGTATCAATGCTTGATGTTGCTTCGTCCAAAATTAAAATTTTCGGGTCCGCCAGAAGAGCCCGTGCAAACGAAATAAGCTGGCGCTGGCCAGATGAAAGACGTGTGCCGCGCTCATTCACCTCTGTTTCGTACCCTTCTTCCATTTCGCTAATAAAACGGTGTGCCTGAACCGCTTTTGATGCTTCAATCACTTCTTCATCCGTCGCATCAAGGCGGCCATACCGGATATTGTCCATGATCGTGCCGGAAAAAATAAACGAATCCTGCAGCATGACACCCATCTGGCTGCGCAGCGACGAAAGCGTGACCGTTTTAATGTTTGTTCCGTCCACTCGTACACTGCCGCTCTTCGTATCATAAAACCGGCTGATTAAATTGATGATCGTCGTTTTTCCAGAGCCGGTCGCCCCAACAAGCGCGATCGTGTCTCCCGGATTTACCGTAAAGTTCACGTCCTCAAGAATGTTTTTCTCTCCTTCGTAGCCGAACACGACATGATCGAACGTTACCTCACCGCGTACAGGCGGCAGTACACCAGCATTTGGCGCATTTTGAATGGTCGGTTCTTCATCGATCGTCTCAAAAATGCGCTCTAAATACGCCATCGCATTAATAATGGCATTATAGAAATTGCCGATATTCGCAAGCGGCTGCCAGAACATCCAAATGTAACCGACAAATGCGACCAATTCCCCCGCTGTGACACTTCCGTTCAGCCAAAAAATACCGGTAACATAAACGAACGAAACGGTAATCACCGAAATATTTTCAATGACAGGCCATAAAAGAAATTGAATTTTCACTCCCTTCATCCAGGCGGAACGGTAGCTGTTGGATACTTCACGAAATATTTGCTCGTTTTCTTCCTCACGCGCAAAGGCCTGTGTCACTTTAATTCCATTTAAGCTTTCATGAATATACGCATTCATATTAGACTGCTTGTTGCTGAGCTGCTGCCACGCTTTACGCTGAGCTGTTTTAATAAAAAAGATAAACCCGATCAAAAATGGGAAGCCTGCCATGGCAGCCAGTGTCATTTTCACGTCAATCGCCAGCATAAAGCCGACAATGACCAGAACGCTGAACAAATCTGTAATAACGTTAATAATACCGTTGGATAAAAGGTCGCTGAGTGAGTTTACATAGTTTACGACACGCACTAAAATTTTGCCGTGAGGCCGGCTGTCGTAGTACGAAAACGACAGCGTCTGCAAATGAGCAAACAAGTCTTTCCGCAATTGTAAAATGACACTCTGCCCGATTTGAGACATCATTCGGATTCGATATTTTAAGCAAAAGCCTGTGACCGTGATAGCCGCTAAATAAAATCCGGCAAGCAGTGCAAGTCCGCCCACGTCTCCGTTTGGGATTTTGTCGTCGATCGCCGTTTTAATTAAATATGGACCGGTCAACGTTGCCCCGCTCGCCAAAAGCATCAGGAGAACAGTAAGTATGATTTTTCCTTTAAACGGCTTTAAATACTGAACCATCCGTTTTAACTGGTTTATATCAAAGGCAGACTCCAGCTCTTCATCTACATCAAATTTATTACGTGCCACTTACATCACTTCCTCGCCAAATTGGCGGCTGTCAAAGTCACCAAATTGATTTTTGAATACATTAAAGTAACGGCCTTTACGCTTCAACAAGTCTTCATGCCGGCCGCGCTCTACAATCTGCCCGTCCTCTAACACCAAAATCAGATCTGCTTCTTTAACGGAGGAAATGCGGTGGGCGATAATAAAGCACGTTTTTTTCTGCAAAATGGACCGGAGCGTTTTTTGAATGCGCATCTCCGTTTCTAAATCAACCGCGGACGTCGTATCGTCTAAAATTAAAATGGGCGCATCCAAAAGCAGTGCTCTCGCCAGAGAAATCCGCTGCCGCTGTCCGCCTGACAAACCGACGCCGCGCTCACCGATAATCGTGTCGTACCCTTCCGGAAGCTTGGATATAAACGCATGTGCTTCCGCTTTTTCTGCTGCCATCTTCACTTGCTCCATCGTCGCGTCTGGCATTCCATACGCAATATTTCCTTCAATCGTGTCGGAGAATAAAAAGATATCCTGCATAACCATAGCGGTATGCCGGCGCAGAGACCGGATATCCCATTCCTTCACATTCATTCCTTCCACTTTCACTTCACCGCTGTCTGCATCATAAAAGCGGCAAAGCAGATTGACGATCGTCGATTTCCCAGCACCTGTTGGACCGACTATCGCGACAGTCTGGCCTGGCTTCACCCCAAATGTAATATTGGATAAAACCGGTTCATCTTCATAGCGGAACGTTACATCCTGAAACTGAACAGACAGTTCGCTGCCAGCCGGTGCCTTTTTCGATGATGTATTGGCAATGCCCGGCTGCTCATTAAGCAAATCTTCAATCTTTTCAGCGGATGCGATAAACCGCTGAACGTCATTAATCAGCCAGCCCGCCATTCGCATCGGGTTGTTCAGCGCCCAAATAAGAGAATTGAACACGACAAGCTCCCCAATAGTCAGTGACCCTTGAATGACCATAAACCCGCCGGCTAAGATCATGACAACAAGCAGCACCCCCGCCAGCGAATCAAGCACAGGAAGATACTTTTCCCATACACGTGCCGATTGAATATTCTTTTCTTTAAAAGCTTTGTTTTCAGCTGAAAACTTACCAATCTCATGGTCTTCCTTGGCGAAGGCTTTGACAACCCGGTTGCCGCTGATGTTTTCCTGTACAACGGAGTTTAAACGCGCGAACTGTGCCCGAATTTCTGAGAATGTCGGCCGGACCTCACTGCTCATTCGATAAGCAAAAAAGGCGATCACCGGTGTTACAGCGATCATTGCCAGTGTCAGCGGCGCATGAATGGTAAACATAAAAACAATGGCAAACAACAGTACACATACGTTTTCCACAATCATATACGTTGTCCAGGCAGTAAAATGGCGCACTGCTTCCATATCACCTGTCATCCGCGCCATAATGTCGCCCGTTTTTGTCCGGTCATAAAAACGAAAATCCAGCTCATTCAGTCTGGCGTACAACTGCTCGCGAAGCGTAAAAATCACCCGCTGGGAAGTACGCTCAAACAGGAGCTGAAAGCTGTAGCGGATAACGGTTTTCACCATCGTAACCGCTATCATAAAACCGAGCAGTACCCAAAGCAGCTCCATCTTTCCTCCGTACACTACGTCATCGACAATTCGTCCTGAAAAATACGGATTCAGCATGTTCAATCCTGCAACAAGAAGTACAAGTGAAAACCCCCAAAAAAGGCCGGATTTGTAGTCCCTCATATACGTCCAAATCCATCTTAAACTATGCACGTTCCATTCCCTTCTTTCCGCGTATTTTCATCATGGCCTGTTATGGTGACAATCGATCTTTGATGAAAATAAGGACCCCTTCCATACAGTGGAATTGAAATACGTTCATTTTATTCCTTCGAGCCTCACGTATCCATTCTTTTTACTTAAAAAGAAAAAATTCTCTGTTTATTGAACAAATCTTCAAAAAATCAAGAAAAAACAGATGAAGATCTGCTGTTTTTCGACACAAAAACTAAAGATAACGAACTCGTTTTCTTCATTCTTATCATTCATCTGATGAAATGAATACTCCTTTAACCAGCATATAGCCACTGTCCATTTATGAAAGAATAATAAGAAGTCCTTCCGCTAAGCAGAGCAGGGTTCATCCGGCCAGTCCTAATCATCTGCTTTTAGCGTCACACTGCTATTTTTTTAGTGATTTCCTAACAGAAATGTGCTTTAGCATGGGTATACACGTGTTTCCCTCCAAATAAGACCGTATCAGCAGAACCGAGCTGGGCTTTTTTAAATATTGTGATATGCAGATGGTATCATACCTATCTTAGAAAATAGAAAAGCATGTTTACCAATACATTCGCAAAAATCTTTGTTGTTCTTTTTTAATTCAGCACGCAATAAACATGACAGAAGCACTGAAAAACCCAGCAGCACTGCAAAAAAAAACAGCTCTTTCAAAAGAGCCATCTACCGATCGTTATTTTGATAAAAATTATTAACTTTGATTAATTCTTTGCATAAAGGGCTGTCTGCACCTGGGAACGACATACTGCGGTCCGGGTTCTTAGAAAACAACTCTTGTACTTTAGGCGTTTTCTTAAAGCGGCTCATTAAATGACATGGAGTAAAAGAATCTTTTCATTTTGCAAGATGATTTTTAAAAGTAGACGGGGCTAACAGCTGAAGCAGGCGATTGTAGAAGTTTGAACTCGTATGGACAAGCATCCTTAGAGTAAGAAACAGGAAACTTGATTTGATGCCAGTTTATATATAGAAAAACAAAAATAGCCTCAAGTGGCTATATAAAAAACGTCTTCCCCATATCCGCTCTTTCTTTCTGCAAAAGAGCGGCAGATTACTTTTTCATCATTTCCCGTTCCATTCTTTTTTCCCGCAATGCTTTATACTTTTTTTCCGCCTGCTTCATGAGAGAATAATATTGAGATTCAAGATATTTTTCTGTTTCTTCAGTTGTAATAACAGGCACCCATGCTTCTTCTTTTTCTTCTATTGGAATGTTCAAAGGAAGACAAGTACTTGACTGACCTAGTCTGGAATCAATACATTTTTCCTTTTTTATTTTGCTTGCTTTGAACCTCTTTCCCTCCCGGTTTCTTTGAATATGCGTCTGATTAAACGAAGAATCTTCTAGAGAACTATTAATAATGTTTTCTCTTTCTTTATCGGCAGACATATCCTTGGTCGTCTTTCCTCTAGTCCATATTTCCTCTTCTTCCTGATTAGCAGCAATTTGTTGTCTTGCAGGGTTTCTTGCTTCTTGTATTTGTTTTAGGTGTCTCTTTCTCTGCACTTCAACTTCTTTTCCTTTGAAAGATGCTTCGTTTTCATTTATTTCATTTTGTCTTTTCATCTGAGTGACAGGTTCTTCTTCCTGCTCTTTCTGTTCTTCCCAGCTGTTTGAGAAGGCTTCCTCTTCATTTATTTCTTTCTGTTCTTCCATCTGAGCGAAGGGTTCTTCTTCCTCCTCTTTCTGTTCTTCCCAGCTGTTTGAGAAGGCTTCCTCTTCATTTATTTCTTTCTGTTCTTCCATCTGAGCAAAAGGTTCTTCTTCCTCCTCTTTCTGTTCTTCCCAGCTGTTAGAGAAGGCTTCCTCTTCATTTATTTCTTTCTGTTCTTCCATCTGAGCGAAGGGTTCTTCTTCCTCCTCTTTCTGTTC
>NZ_JAVJNG010000013.1:111831-118946 GCF_038806185.1 Domibacillus sp. 8LH
TCTTCCATCTGAGCAAAGGGTTCTTCTTCCGGCTTTTTCTGTTCTTCCCAGCTGTTTGAGAAGGCTTCCTCTTCATTTATTTCTTTCTGTTCTTCCATCTGAGCAAAGGGTTCTTCTTCCTGCTCTTTCTGTTCTTCCCAGCTGTTAGAGAAAGCTTCCTCTTCATTTATTTCTTTCTGTTCTTCCGTCTGAGCGAAAGGTTCTTCTTTCTGCTCTTTCGGCTCTTCCCAGCTGTTAGAGAAAGCTTCCTCTTCATTTATTTCTTTCTGTTCTTCCATCTGAGTGGAAGGCTCCTCTTCCTGCTCTTCGGTTTCTTCAGTATCAGCAAGCTCATGAACACCTGGGAATATATTGATAATGCATGCATTTTGCACAATTATTTTTTCTTCCCCACTAATGAGAATAAGATGGTCATCAAAGACCCGGCTTAAAAAGCCTGTAACAAACTGATCGTTATAACAATTGATCGTTACCCAGCTATACTTACACTGTTCTAAAATTTCATGAAGCTGTTCTGCCTGTAAATAATTCTTAGTAACCGTATTTGTCTGCATATCTTTTGCATTTTTTGAAACAGACTTTATCTGCGCGAGGTGATGGTAAATGTATTTTTCTTCTGTAATCTGCAAAATTAAATAATCTTTTTTTACATCGACCATTATTCCCTTTATAAGTATCCCATCATTTGAGAAGACACCTACCGAATAACCAATAAATGGTCTAAGCGCATCAGAAAAAAAAGGGCTCGACATTTCTTCCCCCCTCACAGGTTAAAAACCCTTTTATCAAACAAAAGTCCCTTTGAACGAAGAGAATATGACATAATTGCTTAGCCCATTCCTCATTTCAAAGAGACTCCAATTTCTTTCTTCTTGATGATTAATACGAATAATTATTGCTTTCTGTTTATTGAGTTTCTTCCTCTTTTTCTTTCTTGTCTGATTCTTTCTTATTCTTTTCATCCTCTTTTTCTTTTTTATCTTTATCCGGACCCTCAATTTTCAAATCGTAACTGATGTTTTTAATATGGAACGTCGATACACGAATAACTTCTTCATTATAAACAATCGTGACATAATCATCATTAATATCATCGAGTACGCCTTGATATTTTTCATGCCCGCCCCGATTAATTGTCACCCATTTATACTTTAAATTGTTCATAACGTCTGTGAATAGTTTTCCACCGATATACGTAAAATCTTCAGGAACAAGGAGGTCGAATTCGAGACCTTTCTTAGTGTTGTCGGTTAAGCTTTTAACATGATGGCCTTTGTAGTAAAGAACACCGTCTTCTTTTGTAAGGAGTACGAAATAATCTTCTTCTACTGCAAGTAATTGTCCAACCCGAGAATCATGACCACCTCTATTGACCTTAACGACTTTACCAACTAATGAACTTAGAATTTCCTTATTCATTCGTCTACTCCTCCTATTTTAGAAAGTTCCCTGTAATTATATGCAGAAGCCAAGAGAAGGTACTGCTTCAATCGTCGGCAGATCTTATTTTTTAAAATAGAGCCGATAAAATGTTTTATTCCTTAACATTCCATGCTCTGTATATTTTCAGACATGAAAAAACACTTAGTGTGTAGAAGTATGAATAAACAAAAAAACCGCTTAGGAGACAACAATTGTTGTCTCCTAAGCGGTTTTTTAACTAAAATCTAATTCGTTAATTTAAAATAGACTTTTTTGGATTTGTGCTACATACACACTCTGTTCTGCACTAAATTTCATTGCCTGTGAGAATGAAGCACTGTTAAAAAACTCATTAACAATTGCCTCGTCTGAATGAGGAATATGCTTTCCTGCTACGATTTGACAGCCATTGATGCAGCCACTCGTAAGCAGGATAATGTCGTTCGGCCTGCTTTCCTCAAGTGACCGGATCACGCCTTCCCGTCTTGTGGCAGCCGTCAAAATGAGTTCTTTTGGATTTGAAAATCCACTGACTACGCGTCCAATAATGTCATTTGGATTATGGGGTCCCGGGTGATCTACCGTTACGACGATCACATCTGCTTTTCCTTCTGCCGCCTGTGCCATTTTGGGCATTTTCCCAAAGTCTCGAATGCCAATGCCCGCGATCATCGCAATCAAACGAGCATGTGGAATACGCCGTACTTCAGTTAAAATTTGATCAAGAGCTACGGGCGTATGAGCATAGTCTATAATGACTTTCCGATTGTCCGGTCCGTGAATCACTTGAAAACGACCCTCTACCTGTTTCATGTTTGGCAGAACAGAAACGATTTCTTCCATACTGATCCCAAGAGACAAAGCCGCTGCAACCGCTGCTGTAAGGTTTCCGGCATTATATTCTCCGTAGAGCGGCACAGATATCGCATATGGTTTCCCTCTATACAATAGTTGAAATGTCATGCCTTCCTCATGATGCCGGCAGTCTGTCCAAATTAAATCAGCTCCTGACAGCGGTTTGCGGCTGTACGTAATAAGACGGCCTTTAGCTGATTTGAGAATATCCTCTGACATGCCTGCATCATCCAGATTCACCACACCGACCGACGCCTGCCCAAAAAGCTGCAGCTTAGACTGCTTATAATGCTCCATTGTTTTATGATATTCCAAATGCTCTTCTGAAAAGTTGGTATGAATGGCTATATCAAATAAAATGCCTTCCACCCGCTTTTGGTCGAGTGCAATAGAAGAAACTTCCATCGCTGCCGCTTCATGATTCGAATTGTGGAGTTCCTTAAAAATAAAATGAATGTCTGAGGACATTGGCGTAGTCGGTGTGCTTTTGTTGTATGGCATTTTTTCAGCTGCTTTCCAAATCCCGGTTGTCCCAAGCATGCCGCATGGAATATGAAGCAGGTTGAATAAACTTTGCACATACGTAGCCACTGTCGTTTTACCATTTGTACCCGTGACTCCTACTTTGATGAGGCGTTCCTGTACATATTCATAAAAATAATCCGACACATGAGCCATAGCCGCACGAGAATCCGCTACTGAAACGAATGTAACAGCTGGAAACCGCTCGTGAAACGAATGAAGAATCTCTTCATCGGTGCCAATTACAGCAGATGCACCGGCTTCAATCGCCTGCTCAATATAATCGTGGCCGTCCGCGTTCTCCCCTGCGATAGCAAAAAAAGCAAAACCGGGCTTTACTGCCTGGGAGTTGTATGTAACTCCAGAAATGTTAGGACGGGCCGGGCCAAAAAGATGGATGGCAGAAACAGCAGGTAATTGTTTAAATGGAATGTGCATGGATCGTTCCTCTCTTCATTCGTCTTTTTTAGACTTACTTCCCGGTTCAGACTTCCTCTACTCTTTTTGTGAACAGTTTGTGTGCTTTTTCTTTGTTTTTTGACACCTTTGTGATCCTAAAGCGGTTTTCATTCGTTTTGTTTTCAACAGTGGTATAGTGTTTATGAACCATTTATGAATTGAGGTGAATCAATTGAAAAAAATCTTTGTTTTCCTTTTTAGCTTATTATTTCTGTTTTCGCCTGCTGTATCCGCCCATACGGGATTGGAAAGTTCTTCTCCTGCGGACGGGGACACTGTAAAAGAGCCGATTCAGGATCTTTCTTTGACATTTGAAACGCCAATTGAACAGGGAAGCAGCTTCACACTGAAAAATGAAACCGGAGAAGTTCCGCTTGAAAATGTTCAAGTACAGAACAATGTATTAAGCGGGTCTGCGGCAGAACCGCTGAAAGACGGTTCTTATACGGTTGATTGGCGGATCGTCGGTGAAGATGGGCACTTAATCGAAGGAACATATGGATTTACGGTTGCAGCCGAGCAGGCGGAAGAGCCGGCAGAGGAAACAGCGCCGGAGGAAGAAGCAACAACAGATCAAACAGAGGAACAACCCGCTGCTGATGTACAGCAGGAAGAAAAAGAGTCCTCTTCCTCCATGCCGATTATTATCGGTGTGATCGTAGCTGCCGCATTGCTTGCCGTTATTCTGCTTATGAGAAAAGGGAAAAAATAATGGCTGTGCTTTATGCGTCGGAAACTCTTTTATACAGCTGTTTTTCTTTGTTAATGGGCGCTTTCCTTATACAGCTTGTTCCTGCGCATAAAAAGCCGGCGATTCTCATTCGAGAGCGCTGGCTTTACGGGTCTGTAGCCGGTATCGCTCTTTTTGCTTTTGTGCCGGCAGCTGTATTGATTCTGGAACTTGCGGCAGGAAGCGGCGTAATGTCTGTGGCACAAACGGTCATTCTCGGATTTACGGTCGGGAAGGCTTGGGCATTCACTCTTGCTGTTGCGCTTTTTTTCGCACTGTACTTGTTTACGTTTCCTGTTTTAACCGATAAACGTTTTACAGCTGGCGGACTCGGTTTTATTCTTTTGCTGATTGGCTCGATCAGCTGGTCGAGTCATGCCGCTTCTTTAACCGATTGGACCGGTGTCCTTTCCCATGCGGTGCATTTTACAGCAGTATCCGTTTGGGCTGGCCTGCTGCTTATGGCTGGCTGGTTTGCACGTGATGAAGCAAACTGGCTTGCTTTTTTAAGATGGTTTTCGCCAGTAGCTGCTACTTGTTTGTTATTAACCGCTCTGTCTGGCTTTTGGATGATGACCATCATTTTAGACGTTCGTGACTATGCAAGCGACTGGTCACTTAATTATGGACAGGCACTTTTAATCAAGCACTTACTGGTTCTGCCAGTTTTGCTGTTTGCGTTTATAAATGGGTTTCTTTTCAAACGAAAACTGCAAGAGCGCCGGGACGTTCACCCGAAGCCCTGGATAAAAGCAGAAAGCCTTATTTTATTATTGATCTTTGGCACAACAGCGTTTCTTGGCCAGCAGGAGCCGCCTCATGCAGTCAGCGAGGGCCGTTACTCACCGTTATTTTCTTTCTTTTACACCGGCTCCCTGCCGCCCACTTTGCCGCTGCAACTTGGCTGGTCACCGTTAAATGTGCTGTTTATGTTTCTTGCCCTTGTTTTTTTAGCAATTGGCTTTTGGGGATATCGGAAAAAAGAAGCGGGCATTACATTTTTCATGAGCACGCTGCTTGTTTTTTCTCTTTATCTTGCCCTGATTACCGGTCTTTCATCTTAAAAAACCGCCTTAGCAGAGGCGGTTTTTTTATTATCAGCTTCTTCTTTTTCTCTCCCCGTCTCTCTATTGTTAGATTTTCTCACAATGTTTTTTCATTATTTGAAGCTCGATGTAAACCTTTTTTCATAGGATTGAATACTGTTTAAAACATATAATAAATGCGGTATTAAAGCGATAGAAACCGGTTACAAATTTCCTGTTATAAACAGACGGATTTTTGTTTTGTGTTTTTTCACAAATGATCTCTATTTTTTTTAACAATCAAAACGATGTCATTTTTTTCTTTTTCTCCTACAATAAAGGCAACAAATACGAGAGGATGATCGTGATGTTAATTGGGATCCCAGCTGAAATTAAAAATAATGAAAACCGTGTGGCTATTACGCCGTCAGGAGTTGCTACACTTGTGGCCGCAGGACATGATGTCATGATCGAAAAAGGAGCCGGCTTAGGAAGCGGATTTACAGACGCAGAATATGAACAGTACGGCGCTCAAGTACTTGATTCAGCAAGAGATGTTTGGAACCGGGCAGATATGGTGATGAAAGTAAAAGAACCGCTTGCTTCTGAATATCAATATTTCCGTAAAGACCTTCTTCTTTTTACTTACCTCCACCTTGCAGCTGAACCAGCGCTTACAAAAGCGCTAGTCGACAGCGGTGTAACCGGTATTGCTTATGAAACCGTTACAGCAGGCGGCACGCTGCCTCTCCTTTCACCAATGAGTGAGGTTGCCGGGCGGATGGCTACGCAAATCGGGGCTCAATTTTTAGAAAAGAATAACGGCGGAAAAGGCGTTCTGCTCGGCGGTGTTCCAGGGGTGAAACGAAGCCGTGTAACCATTATCGGCGGCGGTATGGTTGGTACAAATGCAGCCCGCATTGCCGTTGGGCTCGGAGCAGACGTTACGATCATTGACTTAAGCGCAGACCGTCTTCGCCAGATTGAAGAAATCTTTGGCGCAAGTGTTCAAACTCTTATGTCAAATCCATTAAACATCGCTGAATCTGTAAAAGAATCCGATCTTGTTATCGGTGCCGTTTTAATTCCGGGTGCTAAAGCGCCGAAGCTGGTAACAGAAGAAATGGTAAAAGCAATGTCACCAGGATCGGTTGTCGTGGATGTAGCAATTGACCAAGGAGGTATTTTTGAGACAGTAGATCGTATTACAACTCATACAAACCCGACTTATGAAAAACATGAGGTTGTTCATTATGCTGTAGCAAATATGCCAGGAGCAGTTCCGCGTACCTCTACCATTGCATTAACCAACGTTACGGTACCTTACGCCCTCCAAATCGCAAATAAAGGCTTTGAACAGGCTATTAAACAAAATCCAGCCCTTGAAAGTGGCGTAAATACGTATGGCGGCCATGTAACCTTTGAAGCCGTTGCGCGTGATTTAGGATATGAGTTCAAAAATGTGAAAAGCCTGCTTGATTCACTAACGGTTTAAATAAAAAAAGCTGCCTCCAGCACTGGAGACAGCTTTTTCTTTTAAAGGACAAGTATTAATATTTCTTTATATATAAAAAAGCAGCTTCTATTTCGAAAAGAAACAGAAGCTGCTTTAAATGATACCGGCGGCCGGGGTCGAACCGGCACTCCCGTGAAGGAACTGGATTTTGAGTCCAGCGCGTCTGCCAATTCCGCCACGCCGGCATATCATATACATGGAGCGGAAGACGGGATTCGAACCCGCGACCCCCACCTTGGCAAGGTGATGTTCTACCACTGAACTACTTCCGCACTTGAACAGGAGGTTCTGGGTTCTGCGTTTCGCACAGAACGTGTGCGCTCTTAGAAGAAGTTCCTCTTTCATGCAAGACTTTGTAAGAAGTCTTTTATCAAATATACAGGCTGACGAAAGTATTCACTTTCGCCAGCCTGTAAAAGATGCGGGTGAAGGGACTTGAACCCCCACGCCTCGCGGCGCCAGATCCTAAGTCTGGTGCGTCTGCCAATTCCGCCACACCCGCTAAGTATAAATGGCTGGGCTAGAAGGATTCGAACCTTCGCGTGACGGAGTCAAAGTCCGTTGCCTTACCGCTTGGCTATAGCCC
>NZ_JAVJNG010000140.1:0-272 GCF_038806185.1 Domibacillus sp. 8LH
CTCGTGGATCATGGGGTCGAAGTTGCGCAGCGGCGCATGCTTGCGCACCACCAGATGGGTCTCGGAGCCAAGAGCCTGCATCACGCCTGCGATCTCCACGGCGATATAGCCGGCACCCACCACGGCAACCCGTTTGGGCTGGCTTTGCAGGTCGAAGAAACCGTCGGAGTCGATACCCAGTTCGGCGCCCGGAATGGTCGGGACCTCGGGGCGGCCGCCGGTGGCAATCAGGATGTGATCGGCGCTGTAGTGCTCGCCGTTCACCTCGACGG
>NZ_JAVJNG010000141.1:0-272 GCF_038806185.1 Domibacillus sp. 8LH
GTCCTGGACCGAGCGCGGCGGCCCGCCCGTCGCACCTCCCAGCCATCACGGCTTCGGCAGCCTCCTCGTCAAACAGGTTCTCGCGGCCGAGTTCGACGGCACGGTCGAGGTGAGCTACGAGCCCGCGGGCCTGAACTTCGAACTGATCGCGCCCCTCAACGGCGCCTGACCGGTCCGGCGGCACCCCCTGACGCGCCGCAGCCCTCGCCGGCCTCGGCTCAGGCAGCCCGCCTCGCTTCGGCCCGGCCCTCACACTGTGGGCACCGTGCCTC
>NZ_JAVJNG010000142.1:0-272 GCF_038806185.1 Domibacillus sp. 8LH
ATTACGGATATAGCCGGTCTCCCGTACTGCCTGCTCTACCTTATTACGCAACTTATCAGACACTTTTGTTGGGTCTGTCAGCACTCTTGACACCGTAATGGCGCTTACGCCGGCAACTTTGGCAACATCTTTTAAATTAGGTTTTCTGCTCATAGCGTGATCTTATTTTTTCCACAAACAATACTGTATTGTGCCATTTCAGTCAAAATGGTTGCGCAATCATTTTTCGTCAATTAAGCTAACAGTCTTTGTAAATATAACTGGAGCAACAT
>NZ_JAVJNG010000143.1:0-271 GCF_038806185.1 Domibacillus sp. 8LH
GCTCCAATGTCAGGGTATCCAAAGATGCTGCCGGAGCGCGTAAAAAAACACTCCGGTGAATCAAGCACTTGGTCGCTCTCGTGGTGGTTTTGGCAGCAAAATTCACTTGGTCACTGATGGTAATGGTTTACCGCTGGGGTTCTGCCTTTCGCCGGAGCAATCAGCGGAAATCAGATATGCGACAAGTGCGTTGGCCATGGCAAGGATCCCGACTTCATCAGGCCGTTATCGCACGCGACCAACGCATCTTGCCGCAGATAAGGCCTATAGC
>NZ_JAVJNG010000144.1:0-271 GCF_038806185.1 Domibacillus sp. 8LH
CATCTCGGCCACCGCCTCGATGATGCCCGAGCCGCAGATGCCGGTGATGGGTCCAGCGGCCTCGGCGAAGCCCGGATCGTCCGACCAGAGGTCGCAGCCGATCACGCGGAAGCGCGGCTCCTTGGTGGCGGCGTCGATCTCGACCCGCTCGATGGCGCCGGGCGCCGCGCGCTGGCCGGAGGAGATCTGCGCGCCCTCGAAGGCAGGGCCGGTGGGCGAGGAGCAGGCGAGCACCCGCGCCTCGTTGCCGAGCAGGATCTCGGCATTGGTG
>NZ_JAVJNG010000145.1:0-271 GCF_038806185.1 Domibacillus sp. 8LH
GTGCTGTGGCATGATATCTTCATCTACCAATTTTTGATTCATGGCCGTTCGGTGATTGATTTCCTTTATTGGTCTGGTTGTTTCTCCTGCTGCCTCCACATAGCTAGTCAATTCATTATAGTATTGATTTTCCAAGTTCAGTTGCTGTTTCCATTCGTCAGTATTAATGAGATTTCTCACCTCATATAAATTATTTATCATAGAACTATTTATTCGCTGTAATTTCTGTTGCTCTTCATTCTCAGGATCTACTTCTAATTCCGCTATATGC
>NZ_JAVJNG010000146.1:0-271 GCF_038806185.1 Domibacillus sp. 8LH
GGACATGTCGAGCGGCACCTGCGTGAGGCGCATGCCGCCCGGGCCCGGCTCCTTGATCATCACCTTGAGATTGATCCCCTCGTCGGGCTGCAGCCGGATCACGAGCACGTTCTCGCGCCAGTCCTCGGCATCGTCGAAGATCGAATGCGGCGGCTCGCGGAAGGTGATGGCGATCTCGGAGGCGCGGGCGCGCAGCCGCTTGCCGGTGCGCAGATAGAAGGGCGTGCCCTTCCAGCGCCAGTTGGCGATATGGACCTTCAGCGCGATGTAG
>NZ_JAVJNG010000147.1:0-271 GCF_038806185.1 Domibacillus sp. 8LH
GCCTCGGCGTGTATTTGAGTGGTATCATAAAGCGGAACCTGCGTGTGTTGTGGCTTTACCAACAAAGCAATTTCTGTACAGCCTAAAATAATGGCCTGCGCGCCTTGTGCAAATAAGCGCTCTATAATGCGTATATAATCGGCTCGCGAATCTTCATTAATAATCCCTTGGCATAACTGCGAATAAATAACCTCGTGCACTCGCTTTCGCTCATTAGGCTCAGGTATTAATACCTCAATGTTATGCTTCTCGGTTAAACGCTCTTTGTAAA
>NZ_JAVJNG010000148.1:0-271 GCF_038806185.1 Domibacillus sp. 8LH
TGACCGGGCTGATCGGCTTCTCCTCCGGCTACCACGCGATGATGAACGCCGACACGCTGGTGCTGCTCGGCACCCAGTTCCCCTACCGCGCGTTCTACCCCACCAACGCCAACATCATTCAGATCGACATCAACCCCGGCAGCATCGGCGCACACTGCCCGGTCAATATGGCGCTGGTGGGCGATATCCACACCACCCTCACCGCCCTGCTGCCGCAGCTGGAGCCCAAGCGCGACCGGGCGTTCCTCGACAAGGCGCTGGAGCATTACCG
>NZ_JAVJNG010000149.1:0-270 GCF_038806185.1 Domibacillus sp. 8LH
GAGGGGTTCTTCACCTCATGATCGAGCTTTCCGGCGTCACCAAGAGCTTCGGCGCGAACCAGGTCCTGCGCGGCATCGACCTGCGCGTCGAGAGCAACAGCTCGATGGTCATCATCGGCGGCTCGGGAACGGGCAAGTCGGTGCTGCTCAAGTGCATTCTGGGCCTCGTCCATCCCGACAGGGGCCAGATCCTTCTGAACGACGAGGATGTGACGCGCGCCGAGCGCGATGCCTTCCTCGCCCGCTTCGGGATGCTGTTTCAGGGCGCGG
>NZ_JAVJNG010000014.1:0-115011 GCF_038806185.1 Domibacillus sp. 8LH
TTATCATAAAACCATATAAAAAATGGTCAACCAGAAATATTTTCTTTTCTGGCTGACCTTATAATACGAACGGGGGCGTTAGTTCAAGAAGACATACAAAAAAGACCAATTTTTTTTCGGTCTTTTTTCTTTGGTTAAAAATTAACAGAGCCTGTTTATTAAACGTACTTATTTAAGCTATGTCATAAACCCGTATTTGGCTGTTCCGCTTATTTACATATAAATGCATACAAAAACAAGTTAAATAAATATAAAAAGGGGATGAAGAAATCCGATATTTGAAAACAGGGATTATGATAAATACATGTAAAATGTTTTTGTTCTCTTATTGAGCTAACAGAACAGGTTGGTTGAAGAGACAAATTCAAAATAAAAAAGCAATGTTTCGTCACATTGCTTCCTAAATTCTTTGCTTTACTTGTTTTCCGTTTGAGTTGGTGAATCCACATTATACTCTACACCTAATAAATGAAGTGCTGCTTTTACAGTTGAAACAGTGGGTGTGGAATTGAAATTTATACCTAGTTGCGCGGCAACTAGAGCTAGTTCGGGTCTTAAACCTGTGACGATAGAACGTACGCCAAGCAATGACAATACAGTAGTAATTCTGAAAATGTATTCCGCTACAATAGAATCTAGATTATATATAGCAGAGAAATCTATAATTAAACACGTTACGTTTTGTTTCTGTACGTTCACTGGAACTTTTTCTAAAACTTGTATTGCTCGTTCTTCATCAAAAGCACCCAACAAAGGAAGTACCGCAATCCCGTCCAATAGCGGAACTAGTGTTGATGATAACTCGTTTATTTGTTTTGAAATTTCTTTTTGTTTTCTCTCAGCTGCTTTTCTGTCTGTTATATCTCTTACATATGTCTGGATAGCTTTTGTATTACCCAGTAACACAGGATGACAGTATAGTTCTACATCAACCGTTGTACCATCCATTCGATATATTGTTTCTTCAATTACATTAGCTGGTCGTTCATAAGCATTTTGTATTCTTTTGTCTATTGCTGATTTGGATGACTCCTTAAAAATATCTAAAGGGCTTGCTCCGATAATTTCTTCTTTTGAAGCCCTAAAGAATATTTCGGCTGCACGATTAACATAGATAATTTTTAGCTGTGAATGAATAATTAAAGGTTCTAAAGCATACTCAATTACTTGTTTGTAATCAATATCTGAAATGTTTTCACTCATAAAAGTCACTCCTGTTGTATGACATCAAAGGTTGTGAAATCCATTATACATCAATTTTGTGACAGCCTGTAAAGAATTGTACTGATACTAACATGTGCTTTAGTTTGAGAAGACATATAAAAAATTAACAAAGCCTGTTTATTAAACGTACTTATTTAAGCTATGTCATAAACCCGTATTTGGCTGTTTAGCTTATTTACATATGAACGCATACAAGGGCAGGTATCATAAAAGCCTAGAGGGGAGCGGATTCGTAGTACATAAATCGAATTAATTTTTTATAAGAAAGAGATCAAACCGCATGAATACAAGGGGTAAGCCGCTAAGGTTACATGTGAGGTATTTAAGAAAGGCTCTGTTGAAGCCTAATGCTGATAAAGCCCAGTTTTTTCTGTGATACGCTGACGACTGTTGATTAATAACGGGTGTTCCTTTGGGAGAAAAATTAGCGTTTTGCTAAAACTGTATTCGTAGTTCTTGTCATCATAATAGGTATTGTGACTATGGTAACTAGAAGTTTTAAATATGCAGGAATAATCCTGCACGGTTACAGATATTTTACCCGTGGTTTATATGCTATGATTGAATGAAACAGGTATGAAAAGATACTAGGAGGACACTCACCATGTTAAAAAAACAAATGGAAATATACATATCAAAAGCTTTAAGGGAGAATAAGGTTGAATTGTTTAAAGAGGAAAAGGAATATGCAGAAAGGCATCACCTGATAAAAGATTTTACTATAGTAGAAAAAGAAAATATTAGCCGCTTTACTGATGCTTATATCGAGCGCTGTAATAAAGAAAACGAAGAGTTGATTTCGGAAGAATCAGCTGCATTTTTATCACAACCGCTTGAATACCTAAAAATTAATAAAAGCGAATTCCTTTACTTCGAATCTTCATGGTTTGAATTAATCGGAGTTGAGACACTTTCATTGGAAGTCGATGATGTGTTCGGAACATACAATGCCTTGTTCGGCTTGAAATTCCAAAAGAAAATGGGGAATGTATTAAAGGCTTACTTAAATAATGAACTCCAAGGAGGGATTGGAACATACAGTTTAATGTTCAACCAAGATGATGGACTATGGGATGTCAATTTTTCCTTGAATAGTGTAGAAGGATTTAAGGAAGAGATGTCTTTGGGCGATGCTTTAAGCCTCATCTATCATTTTCTGTTTATTCTTGTTGAAACAATCGAAGAAGATATGTTGTAATTCATAATGCATTAGTTCAAGAAGACATACAAAAACACCAATTTTTTTTCGGTCTTTTTTCTTTGGTTAAAAATTAACAGGACCTGTTTATTAAACGTACTTATTTAAGCTATGTCATAAACCCGTATTTGGCTGTTCCGCTTATTTACATATAGTATAGGGACAAGTACTAGTATATTAGGTTAGTATCAAAGCACACCCTATCACTATCGGTAAATATCTAATTAGTGAGCAATAAAGTTTTGCCCATCAAGAGGTTTTATTTAATTATTACTTATTCCGGGTGTTTGTTTAGAAACGGCGATATATTAATGTTTTAATGAGTTGCATTTTCTTTGTTAGCTGTAAAAGATCTGTTCCGCACGCAAATCCATTGTCCTGGTGTTTATTTGGAGCTTCTTAAATTTTTTTACTTAAGAAAGCTGCCTATATAATAGAAGGAACAGGTTCAGTTTTTTACCACAAACGATGTTGTAAAGTTACCACGAACTTACCACGAACTCAGGTATATTAGTTCACCTTTATTTATCGAAGAAAATTAAAAGCCTATTATATCAACGTTTATTTTGCATTATTTGTGTTATTTTCATCTCATACATTTTCCGCACACAAGTACATCCTTGGGAGCGCGAACAGTACATGCAAATGGGCTAAGATGGACAAGCCCCTTGAGCCTTATGGCTTCAAGGGGTTTTTCTTTGTTGGGCAAATGGCTGGATCAGGTAGCTTAATAGCTGCTTGCCCATCTTTTTTCTAAGAGTTTTTTGCCCAAAAAGATCCTTAGTATATTCCCCAAAGCGGCCCATTTGCTGTTCGTCCAATTTCTTTGAAAGATGGGCATACACACCAGCTGTTATTTCAATTCCTCCATGACCCAATCATTCCTAGATATACTTTAAATCTGCACAAGCTTCCATTTGTAACATCACACGAGTATATCGAAGTGAATGAATAGGCAACTGAGGGTGATCCATACGTGCCAATCTTTTTGAAAGCATTAAATAATGAAGATTTCGGCATGTAGTTTCCATCATTACGGCAAAGAACTAAATTCAAATCATAGTGATATAAATTGCCAAGTGCTAGCTTGTTCTGATTCTGGTTTTTAAAATGGTCCTGAAGAATGCGTGTTAATGATTTACTAATCGTAATGGTACGTCAAGAGTTATAGTTTTTCGTGTCTCCAAAGAGCTTGTCTTTTGTTTTTTCTTTGAAATCTAAGGTCTTTGATACTGTAATAGTTTGGTCTTTAAAGTTAATATCAGGCCACTGAAGAGCAACAGCTACACCTTTTCGGAGCCCTGTTTCAATTAAGATAAGGAGGAGTCAGTATACATCTAGATCCATTGAGCAGGACGCTGATATCGTATCGTTTTTGTATCGAGACGATTATTACAACAAGGAAAGTGGAGCTAAGAATGTAGTAGAAGCGATTCTAGCCAAATAGCGTAATGGCCTGATCGGTACGGTTGAACTTGCATTTGTGAAGGAATACAGCAAATTTGTAAATCTTAAAAGGAGCTGGAATCATGATCCGGCATGAGGTGTACAAAATGTTGAAGAAGCATCATAAGAATACAGGATGTGTAACGACTCCTGCACAAATGATGTTGGCTGCAGGGGAGGAAACAGAGCGTGCTGCTATCATTGATGCTGTTCATATGTTCAGCAGGTATTTAGATCAACAAAGGGGGAGAACAGCATGAGACCAATTCAAGGTTATGAGCATTTAACAGGTTCTGAACGCAGGTTGTTCATTCAAGCACATCAGAAACACTTATCGTCTTTAACAAGTAAAGAACGTGAGCAGCATGGGCTTGGAAATGTTGTTGAGGTGAAAGCAAGCCCATAACAAGCTGCTATTGATATGCGTTTTTTAAATGGAGAACAGCGGCAATTTACGGAAAAAAGAACTTGGTATTAATAAAATGCAATACCTTTTAAAATATAATAAACATTGTGCAAATTTCAATATAAAAACCAAGGGAAGTGGTTAAGTGATTCCATTCACTGTTTATGGTGAGCCGTCTGACGGGGGTGAAATTATTTTGGACAAAAGTAAGGAGGGGCCAACCTCCCCTCCTACAAATATAGTATCGTCCAGTAATGGGAAATTTTATACATTCAGGAAGGGTGTTTGTAAATATATTGAAGAAAATAGGGGATAGAGCGGCAATTGGAGATCGTTCATCATGACTTGAACACCGGCGAGACTGATAGATTGCAGAAGAAACACCGATCCCGATGATTTTTGAAAAGGTAGAAAGTATCGGCGTGGTTGTCGGTATGCTGCTGGATGCAAAAGAAAAAATGTTGTCTGGTGACGTAATGGAAACAGCCAAAAAGAAGGATAGTTTGGTACAGTATAACTAAATAAATACGCTTATTGGAAACCCCAAGGGCATTGAACAGACGAGGAAACCTGTGTGCTGTTTAGTGTCCTTTTTTATTTGCTTAAATGGATGGTGTCCGGCCGAAATCCTGACACGAGACGCAGGGCTGATCGAACAAGGGCTTATACATTGGATCCTGCTATTCTGGGTGTGTTGCCAGTTGCACCCGCTTATAAAGCAATTGCAAGAAGAATTAACATTACTGGAGAAAGAAATCATTGAGGATGTGTTATGCACATTAACGAAGCGTGAGAAAGGTGTGTTTATGCTGGTAAAAGTAGAAGAAATCACATTTGAGTATACGGCAGAATTGTTGGGGCTCACTAAATTATCTGTTCAGACGTACTTAGAGAGGGCAGAATGAAAAACCGAACAAAGAAAACACTGCAGCCTTTTTCTTGAGAAGGGCTTTATTTATTTTGGCTTTGTTTAATAGCTTCATTTAGAATTATAATATTGTATTAACAAACTATTAGAAAGTAAGGTTTGATTATGAAAAAGAAATTAATATTTATTGGATTAGGAATCCTCTTGGTATTTCTTTTGTTGCTTGGTACTTACAAATTAATGAATGCTAGAACATACCAGTTATTTGGTGGTTTAACCGAGCAGGTGAAGACAAATCAAAAAGTAGTTGCTTTAACCTTTGATGATGGCCCTACAAAGAGCGTAAATGAAATTCTTCCACTATTGGAAAAATACAATGCAAAGGCCACTTTCTTTCTAATTGGTAAAGACATTAAAACATATCCAGATGGGGCTAAAGGGATTGTGGAAGCAGGACATCAAATTGGAAATCACACTTACTCTCATAATCGAATGGTTTTCAAGAAATCTTCTTATATTAAAGAAGAAATTGAAAGAACGGATCAACTAATTCGAAAAGCCGGATATAAGGGTGAAATTGACTTCAGGCCGCCTAATGGGAAAAAGCTTATTGGACTGCCGTATTATTTAAATAAACACAATAGAGACACTATAACTTGGAACGTTGAACCCGACAGCTATTATACGACTGTTTCTGAAAAAGTGGATTACGTGAAACAAAATATTAAACCAGGTTCGATTATCTTGTTACATCCGATGTATGATGGCAATGGAGAAGAACTTCAAACAATCGAGGGGATTTTAGAAGCACTCTCAGACAAAGGGTACAAATTTGTAACTGTTAATGAACTTCAGGAATTGTAAATGCAATATCAAGCACATAAAAAGCACCTTAAATGGTGCTTTTTGTCGTACAGTTGCCGTATATATGAAAGCGTAAAAAATAAAACCCTGTCACATGACAGGGTTAAATAATTTTCTTCATGCCGCAATTCTGGTACTCACGAAGAAAGATCATACAAAACTTTCTTAGAAGGCTTTTTATTTAGAAGTATGTATTAATCTTGTCTACTGTCAAAAATGCGATCAGGATAGCCGCACTAAAATTAAATAAGGCTACTTTCTTGTTTCCAGTTCTAATTAAAGTATAGACCCCCAAAAAAGCGTTTGTCAGAGTGAATAAAATCATAGCCGATAAGGCGATCACCTGAATGGTTGGCATCATAAGTATCTCTCCTAAAACCATGTAATGAATACATTATAATCCATATTGGCCTTTATTGGGTAGGGGTTTTAAGGAGGCTATTCTCATACACTAAAATCAGGGACTCCATTCTTATTTGCAGCTATAGAGGAAAACTAATATAGGAAGGGAGAAAGCAGGAAAATGTCTCCTTTTGTTGAAATAGTAAAGTGCAAAAAATTTAGGGGGCGTTAAGGTTATGAAAATTAGTAAAAAGAGTTTAATTAGTGGTGCATTGGGATTATCTTTGTTATCGGGTGGAATAGGCGTTTACGCGGGGACAGTTATTGATCAATATAAAACTCCACGAGGCAACATTGCTACGGTGGAAAAAGAAGATGTACATAAAAATCGTATAGCCCTAAAAGTAAACGGAAAAGCTGTGTCTAAGAGTACATGGTACTCAAATAATACAACCTATGTTCCAATTCGTGATGTTGCTGAAATGTTGGGAGCAAGCGTGAATTACAGCTCTGCGACAATGTCAGCGGATATCATTACTTCTTCAAAATTGTTAACGCAATTGGGCATAAAATTACAAGTTCCTTACTATGGTACTTATTATGAGGCATACAACGGTCTGCGAGGGGACATTCAATTAAAAATGACTGCTTTCAATCCAACCACTAATACGTTTGAAGGACAATTAACTGTTAGGTCTTCTGTAAATAAAGTGACCGGGAAACTTTCAGAAACTAAAATGACTTTTACTGATGTAAAAACAGGCTATGTCTATGATCTTAATTATAAGGCATCTGAAAGTAAATATGTTGGTTCCCAGGGTAACACCGATATTACTATCTCTCTTAAATAAAGTTATTAAGAGATTATTTAACGGTGAAAAACCTGAACACAGTCCTCGAAAGAAAGGGCTAAAAGCATAAAATATTTATTGCAGTAAAATATGAAGGAAATAATCATAAAGCACCTGTATATAAGGTGCTTTTTTCTTTGCTTAAAACAACCTTGGAGGTGGTAATGTGAAGTGGCGAACTGGGATGCTATTGGATCAGAAGTGATGCTTAAATCGATTTCTTGTTTTGTTTCCATTGGTGCTGCTCACTCTTTCTTATGAAGTCACTTGAACATGATAATAAATTTTGTGTCTAGTGAAGGGCAGGAAATTATCTCCTTTTGCCGAACTTATGATTATAAAACAGCAGAAGGAGTGATTCGTTTGAGTTTTCAAGATATTTTTGCCGGGAAAGTTAAAGAGCATCTGGTTGAAGATCCTGATAAAGCTGTTTTAAAGAAAGAATTTAAAGAGGTGTTATTCCCGTATCTCTCTGAATTAAACAGTAAAATAGGTTCTGAAGAGAACAGAAGTTATAGCTTTAGGATGTCACCTGAAACAGGCGGGAAAATTAGAATTAAAGATGTGGAACTACATATTAAGGTAAAACAAAGTACGAACAAAATAAAAATTCTTCAGCATCAAAAAGAACTATATTTAGACGAGCTCATTGTTAAGAACGGCAAGCTTTTTAGCGAGAGGCATGATGAAGAATTTAAAATAGAACATTTAGAAGGGTATTTAGAAAAAACTTTTGCACCTGTCATATTTTAATTGGCCCCCTTTTAGAATGACGGTTTTATATCTGAGTACTGTTAGTTTTTAAAGATAGGAATAGAAAACGGTATTAAGTAAAAAGGCTCCTGGGAGGGGCCTTTTTATTGTGGAGAAACAATGGAGGTGGTGGTGATGTGAAGTGGAGAACTGGGATGACATTAGATCAGAATGGGAAACAACAAAGATCACGCTTGCTGCATTAGCGGAAAAGCATGGTATAAAACTCGGTACCTTAAAAAACCGGAAAAGCCGTGAAGGATGGTCGAGGAATCCTACGAAAAAGGATGCAACCAAAAGTGGAAAGGTTGCAACCATTCAACAAAAGGATACAACTGAAAAAAGTAAGGGCCTCAACGAAAGAGAAGCGGAAACTCACATCCGAATAACCAATTTACAAAACGGAACAAGGCTGCTGAGAAGCATGCGTTGTTCTCCAGGTTCCTGCCAGATGAAACAAAAGAGATCATGGATGCAATGACCGATCTTTCTGCCGCTGATTTGATACGGCAGCAGATACAGATCCAATTTGCTGCAATCATCCGTTCTCAACAAATTATGTGGGTTGAAGATAAAGATGAAATGATCAAAGAGATTAAGAAGACCGAAACTTATTCGGATGATAATTCAACTTTAGAAAAGCAGGAATGGGAGTTTCAATTTGCCTGGGATCGGCAGGCTACCTTTTTAAACGCTCAATCTCGAGCGCTGGAAGAACTCCGCGACTTTTTATTTGATTGGTCCATTAAATTTCAGTTTCTTGTCGGCGGCTATGGCAGCAGCAAGAGCTATCATGTAGCTTTAAAAAATATTTTGAAGCTGCTAGAAGAAAAACGAACGGCTTTGATTGTCCGTGAAGTTTATGATACACGCCGTGAATCCACATTTTCTTTACTAGAAGAACTGGTTATCGATTTGGGCTTGGAGGATCACATTAAGTGGATGACATCTCTTATGCAGATTCGCTTTCCGAATGGCAGCAAGATTATATTCAAAGGAATGGACAAGCCAGCTAAGTTAAAGTCTATTAACCTGCTTGTACCATTCATTAGTGACGGAGAATATGCGCTGCTTCATGCGCATATTCTGGTCATTGCAGAGCACAAGAAAGGGAATCATTTAATAAGATAAGTGTATGTGATCCGACTTCTGCGCACTTGCTGGGACCGGATATATAGTCTCCTTCAATATCCATCCTTGCTGAAGTTAGATTACTATCCAGCTCTTCTGGTCTGGATATGCTGATTTATAAATATAATGCATCTACTCAAAAAAGGGAGAAATACTGACGAAAAGAAAAAATCCCAAAAAAGTACAGTGGAACGAAATAGAACTACTTACAAATCATCTTCAAAGGAACCTTTATAGAAGCTTCGTAGAAAAACAGGGCTTGTTTCCAAAAAATAATTAATAAAAAGATACTCAAAAAGAATAACTTAGTTAGAAAGAGGAGGCTGAATTAGATACTACCAGTTATTATTTTTTATTTTTAGATACGTCTTTTTAGGGTTTCATTACTTTCTCAAGCAGGAATGAAATAATGGGGTATTTTTCCGGATTATATGATGAAAGGGAGTAGTGAATTGAAAAACTTCGTCTGCGGAGTAATAGGTATCGGGTTGTGGCTGTCAATTCACGGAAACTATCCGGTCTTTGCTGATAGTAATGAGGAAAAACAAATGCTTATTATTTTTGATGAGAAAGCCAGTCAGCAAGAGATTGACAAAACGGTAGAGAGTGTAGACGGTGATGTGATAGATGCATTTGAGCAAGTGGCGGCCGCATCTATTGAAATACCAGAAGATTCAATCGATGACCTCCAGAAATCTCCTTCTGTAAAGCATGTAGAGGAAGATATTCTCATTCATCTGAGCGAACAAATAGAAGATTGGGGTATTCAGGCCACCAATATACCTTCTGCCTGGAATTCTGGTTTTACAGGTCAAGGGGTTAAAGTAGCGGTGATTGATTCGGGTATCGCACCGCACAGTGATTTGGCGGTTGCAGGAGGGGTATCAACGGTTGGCTATACCACTTCCTACAACGATGATCAAGGTCATGGAACACATGTGGCTGGTATAATCGGCGCACGAAACAACAACTTCGGTGTAAAAGGGGCGGCTTACGAATCGGAACTTTACGCTGTAAAAGCGTTTGATCAAAATGGTGAAGCGTATTTGTCTGATTTGATCGAAGGAATCGACTGGTCCATTTCAAATGGAATGGACATCATTAACTTAAGTTCAGGCACTCAAATAGAATCCGCTGTATTACACTCTGTCATTGACCGAGCTTATGCAAGCGGCCTGCTTATAGTTGCAGCTGCCGGAAATGATGGAGCGCCAGATGGACTAGAAGATACAGTGGACTTTCCGGCGCGTTATTCGTCGGTTATTGGAGTCGGCGCCGTAGATAGCTATTTTAATCGAGCTCCTTTTTCATCTACAGGGCCAGCTGTCGAGGTAGCTGCTCCCGGCGTAAGAATTCTAAGTACCTATTTAGGGAACCAGTACGCTTATATGAGTGGCACTTCCATGGCAGCACCTTATGTAACAGGGGAACTGGTTTTATTGAAACAGGCTTACCCACGGCTTACCAATGAAGAATTGCGCCAGGTACTAATTGAGCATACAAGGGATTTAGGCTCAGCAGGAAGAGATCCGTTTTTTGGCTATGGTTTCATTCAGGCTTCTTCCTTCACAGAGCCTACAGAATTTGAGGAAGAGAATCCATTGACCGGTATAAACCTCAGTCAAAGTTCCCTCTCGGGAATGCCGGGAGATACCCTCAATGTCATAGCATCTGCGATATTTAAAAACGGCGAAGTCCAGAATGTGACGAATGCGGCAACGTGGTCATCGGCTAACACCGCTGTGGCAACGGTTCAAGACGGAAGAGTGGAACTGAAAGGTTATGGCAGCACAACAATTACAGTGACATACGAAGACCAATCCGCTGTGATCATTGTAAACGTTCCAGCTCCAGAGCCAGAACCGAATCCTGTTGTCAACCTTGAAGTCAACCAAACAATTCTAGTAGGGCAGCCAGGAGATGCTATTAATGTCACAGCATCCGCCACCTACAAAAATGGTGATAGGCAAAATGTGACGAATGAGGCAGCATGGTCATCGGCCAACACGGCTGTTGCCATGGTCGAGGACGGAAGAGTAGAGTTCACCGGCTATGGCAGCACAACCATCATGGTTACGTATGAGGGTCAATCAACTATGATTGTGGTCAATAGCCCAGAGCCGCTGCCAGAATCAGAAACAGGTATTCATTCTTTCCAGGACGTTTCTTCCTTTTATGCTCCGGCCGTAGAATATTTGGTTCGTAATCAAATTACCCAGGGTTTATCTCGGACAGAATTTGGTGTTCAGAAGGATATTATCCGTGCAGACGCTGCCATTTGGTTAGCTAAAGAACTAAATTTAAACATGGAAAGGGCAGAGGAATCTGGCTTTGTGGATGTACCGCCAAGGGCTGCAGGGGCCGTAAATGCGCTGAAACAAGCAGGGATCATTGGTGGGAAAACAGCAACCAGATTCGGTGCCTCTGATCCGCTGACACGTGGGGAAGTTGCTCTTATTTTACAGCGGGCTTACAACCTCACAGGAGACGGAAGGTCATCTTCTTTTACGGATGTGTCTTCTCGTTACAAGGAAGCTGTGGATGCATTGGTTGCAAATAATATCACATCTGGTTACACCGCAACGCAATTCGGGGTTGCCCGTAATATTACCCGCGGTCAGCTGGCCATTTTCCTCTATCGATTGTCGTCTAAATAACGTTTATAGGAGTACCCAGATTAAACTGGCATAAAAGCATTCGTGCTTTTGTGCCAGCTTTTCTTATTGTTAAACTTTTGTGGAAAAGTAAGAATAACGTGGCTTTTACTCTCCATTGAAAATGGCCAGGCGAAACTGTTATGGCCTAAAGATGAATCGGTAGTAAAGGCTGAAAAGCTTAGTGCCCATGTGTAGGAAGGGAATTTAGAAGAGGAAACAGAGGACATTAAGGAAAAAGCCAGAGTGATTAAAGAGCAGCTGCTTAAGCGAAATGACGAAAGTAATTAAAAAAGGCCGTGTCAGCATAACAGCTGATGCGGCCTTTGATTTTGCAAATCATTATTGCTCAATTTTGTCAATAAATATACTAGGGATAGTAATATCCCCACCCATTGTAGACTCATAAGTTAACAGACCATTCGATGTTCCCATCACAGTAATTAAATCATCTTCTAATATTCTAGAATTGGTAATGTAGGAATCGTAAGCACCAAAAAGTATGGTGTCATAATCTTCGTTAACAGCAATCCTTACTTGGACTTCTCCATCGCCTTCCATTACCTGAACAACTTTGCCATAAAATTTAACTTTCTCACCGATATAATCATCAGGTGTTCTAGCTAATTGGTCATAAGTGATACCTGTCTCGTAACCTCTTTTTTCTTCTTCTTCAGCTTTTCTTTGAGCTTCAGCAGCGGCGGCAGCCTCAGTCTCAGCTTTTTTCTTCGCAGCAGCTTCTTCAACAGCTTTTTTAGCGGCATCTTTAGCTTTTTGTTCTTCAACCTTTTGCTGCTGTTCTTTTTCTGTTAGCTCAAACCATGGCTGTGCCTCTTCGACTTTCTGTTCTAATGTGGTGATTTTAGTGTCCTGATCCTTGATGGTTTTTTCACTTTCATCAAGTTTAAGTTGTAAAGCAGCTACCTGATCTTCTTTTTCAGATACAGAACTTAAATTCGTGACCAGTAAAATAGTCACCAAGATAAAAGCACCGAGCAAAACCATAACCTTTTTGTTTTTCCAATCCACTTATGTATGTACCTCCATCTAAAATAGTTCTCCCAGACTAAATCAACGATATTTTCAATTCTAAAATAGTAAATTTATAATTGAAAAAACAACTTCTTTATTATGCTATAAAAAACTAGGAGTTTCTACATAATTTCCCTTGACATAACGCTGAAAATAATGTATTTAAACATAATTATTACCATTTGCAAAAATAGATTTACGCATGAGTATGTTCCTGTATGAGTAAAGGATTTTTTTAAAAGGGGCAGGGATGGAAGTTATATTGCTGGTGTTGTCACTTTTTTCTTCGTTACTCGAGTAACTTCCGCATCCAGTATTTATCGCTAATAGAGGTTGAAAAGATTGGAGCTTACGTAAAGAAAGCAGAACGAAGAGATTCTCTTCGTTTTTCAAAAAACAACGAGAGAAAAAGGGATGAGCTATCTCTAGTGAGACCAAACATGTAGCAATACGAGCGCTGCCTCGAGTAAAAGTGTATTGTAACCGCATTATGTGTGCCTGGAAAGCAGGACGACTGCACAGTCGGACAGTATTATATGGCTATGCTAGAAAAGCGCGCGTGTTTATGGTGATAATTGCAGCTAATAGTGCAGACCAGACTTTCGGAGTAGACGGCGCGCTTGCTGTGAATAGTAGGAGTTCCGGATCCGCTATGTGTAACGGGAGCTTTTTTTGAAAAAAGTTTAAAACACAAGGATAGAATTAATTAATCATATTACATGCTGCTAAAGAAAAGGGGAATCAATATAGCGATTTTGCAGAAATACCAAAACAACCAGAGGAAACTCCAATAAAGTCACCGCCAGAGACACCGATACAGCCGCCAGTGGAAGCACCGACAAAGTCACCAGTAGAGCCGCCAGCTGAAGCGCCGGCAAAACCACCGGCAGAAATGCCCGTTGAGCCACCAGAAGAAACACCCGCAAAAAATAAATAACTATTTTAATTTGATTCTTTTAAGCCCGCTGTCTGCTATGGATGGTGGGCGTTTTTTGTGGAGCAAGGGATCGATTATTGATTAACTTCTTTCTTATATCGTGTCTTTAATGAAAGATAATCTTATCTGGGAAAAGAGCAGACACAGCCAGACATAAGTATTTTTTGACCATCTCTTTAAATTTTCCTTCCTTTGATTTATATAGGATTATGTATTCGATGACAGTATACAAAAAAAGTAGTTTAGAAGAAAAAGAAAGCAGGGTGTTGATGAACATGTTTCCTTGCAAAATATAACTGGCGAATTTGCAGCGGTTAATGAAACTTATATTTAATTACCCGAATTGATGCTTGTACTTTCCAATATTATGATTTTTAACAATTATTTTTAAAAAATAATATAAATTGTAACAATAATAGGTATTTAAACTCATTGAACTCCACGTATTCTAAGGTAATATATTGTAAAATTGATAAGGAGAGTATAGTTTGAAAAAATTTATCACATCATTGTTTTTGACACCGTTGCTTTTTTCGCTTGTTTTGTTAGTGTCAGCTTTTGCCTCGGCACAGGAAAATGTGACAGAGAAACCAGAATGGGAAGTTCCAGCTGAGATTTACAATATTTTACGAGAAAGAGCAGGAATGACTGTTTACACTCATACGCACAAGCCGGTTGATTTTAATAATATGAAGTATGGGTTTACTAAAATTTATGAGCAAACTCCTAATTATATTATCGCCCGGCCTCATAATACAAAAGATTACATGCTTGTAAGTAAAGATGGATTTTATGCTGCTTACACATCAAAAGAAAAAGGGGCAGCTGTTGACGCTGAAAATGGTTCGATACTTTGGCGTACACTGAGAAATTATGCCTTTGAAGATATTTGGGATGAAGATAACCAGTATGGCTATTTTCATTTCGGCCAGCCAAGAGCAACGCATTTAGTTGGCGATGTATTTTTAAATGAAGATTTTCTAATTCCAGAAGGCACAACAGTGTATGAATTTGCTGTGTCTGATTTTGATTGGTATAAACAATTGCCAGTGGATCTGCTGAAAGTCGGCGAAACTAATGTATTTTCAGGATGGGGTTCAGTAAATGGCGTTGAGCTTGATGAAGAAGCAAGATATCATATGCGCGGTGTGCTCTTTTTAACGTCTGGCGGCACGCCAAAATTGAGTTACGATCCGTACAGACTACATTGGAAACTGGAAAATTGGCTGTATCCAGCATTTATCGATGTTCGAAAAGATCATTGGGCACGTGAAAATATTACATGGGCATTCCGCACGGGAATGATTCAAGGGTTCCCAAATGGCCGGTTCCAGCCACTTTCTTTACTGAAAGAATCTGACTTCACTGTAATTGCGGCTAAATATTTCGGATTTAAGCCAGGTGCTACATATGGTCACCGGGCACAGCAATATTACGATTTCTTTAAACCATACAATCTGCCGCTTAAAGGGTACACGAATGATACTGCGAAAAACGGTACCGTAACACGCGGCCAATTGGCACAGGTCATTGCGGCTTCTCAGGGAGCTGCTTATGGACCATATTCAGCAGTCGGATTTATGTATAAAAATAATCTTTCTTCTGGTACAACGGGGGTTAAAACATTTGAAGACTATCACTTTAATGAGCCGTTAACCCGTGCTCAAATCTCTGCTTTCTTCCAGCGCATGGAGGCAGCAGGTATGACTGCATTGAAGTAAACGAGAAACCGCCAAGCTATTTGGCGGTTTTCTCTTTAAATCGAAATACCGACACCTAAAGAAGTAATTTAAAGACATAAACAGGTTGGTAAATGAGGGAGGAAGATTAGTTGAAAAAGTCATTAGCTTTATTATCAAGCATAGTTTTTTCGCTTGGCATTGCGGCTCCGCTAGCTCAGGCAGCAACATTTAAAGATGTTTCTGAAAGTTACAGATTCTATGAGGACATTAATTATTTATCCAATACAGGGATTATTTCCGGTTTTCCAGATGGCCGGTTTATGCCTGATACGCAGGTAACCCGTGCTCAGGCGGCGATTATGATTGGCCGTGCATTTGATGTAGATGGTACGAAGCGATCGACAGTCTTTGATGATGTAAGCCCATCCAGTGTCGCGTCCGGTTATATTGCACAGTCGGTAGAAGGGGGAATTATTAGCGGTTTCCCAGACGGAACATTTCGTCCTAATGAGCCGGTTACCCGGGGACAGCTGGCGATTTTGCTGACACGTGCTTATGAATTGACGGAAGAAGCACCAGTAACGTTTAAAGACGTATCAAAGAATTCAGCAGCTTATTCTTATATCGGTAAGATTATTGCAGCCGGTATTACACAAGGCTTCCCGGATAATACATACCGTCCTGATACAGTAGTGAAACGCGGCGAATTTGCGGCGTTTATGTCACGCGCCATAGATGCCGCAGACACTTCTGAGCCATTGCCGGAAGGACCTGCTTTATACGTGGATTTCTTGAATGTTGGCCAGGGGGATGCCATTTTTCTTGCATTCCCAAATGGGCAGACGATGATGGTGGATGCTGGCCGGTGGGATGCGGACATTAGGGAAGCAGTTAACGGATTTGGTCCTGGCTTTGCGGTTGATACTTTTGTGGCTACTCATCCAGATGCTGACCATATTGGTGGGGCGGATACTGTGATTAAAGATTTCGGTGTGAAAACCGTCATTGATTCCGGCCAGGATCATACGACAAATACGTATCTGGATTATCTGGCAGCCATCCAGGCGTCAGGTGCCGACTTTAAGGTAGCAGAAGAAGGCCAGGATATTTCGCCGGATCCATCTGTTTCAGTGAAGGTACTGCACGCAGACAGCCAGGCAGCGGATCTTAATGAAGGATCAATTGTTCTTAAGGTGAGTTATGGTGATGCTGACTACTTATTAACAGGTGACGCCGGTATTGAAGTAGAAAATGAAATGATGGCTAAATACAATCTGGATGCAGAAGTATTGAAAGTTTCACATCATGGATCTTCAACGGGAACCTCAGCAGCCTTTTTAGCTGCCGTTAACCCAGGTGATGCGATCTTGTCTTACGGGGAAGGAAACATATATGGGCATCCTCATTCTCAAGTGCTAAACCGCCTGCTTGATTATGGTGTGGATGTATGGAAAACACCAGAAGGCAGCATCGAAACGTGGACAGAAGGCCAGGAGATTCATTTCACACAAGGGATTGATGTACCGCCAACTGTAGAGGATCCAGCGGAAGGAAGCAGCCCAGTCGAAATTGCCAGCAAAGATTTGAGTGGGGAAACAGTGGGCATCAAGAATAGCGGCTCTAGCAGCGTAGACATGTCGGGATGGAAGCTTGTCAGTGTTCAAGGAAACCAGATATATACATTTCCAGATGGCTATATCCTCGGAGCAGGGAAGACCGTTTACGTGACTTCAGGGCCCGACGCAAGAGAGCAGCTGCCAACGTATCTGAAATGGACAACCTCTAACATATGGGCCAATATCGGAGATCCAGCACAGTTGTTTGATTCAAATTGGGAGATCGTGAGCGTGATGGATTGATGAGAAACGGTATTTATACGATTGATTCCATTGAAAAAGGCCAGGCGAAGCTGTTATGGCGTGAAGATGAATCGATTGAAGAGCTGGTAGAGGCTGAAAAACTCGGAACTCATGTAAAGGAAGGGGACTTGATTGAAATCGAGTCTCTGCCAGAAGGACTCCAAGTTGAGCTTTTAGAAGAGGAAACAGAAAGTATTAAGGAAAAAGCTAGAGCAATTAAAGAACAGTTGCTCAAGCAAACTGAAGAAAAGAAATGAAAAAAGCCGTATCAGTTATTTACTGATACGGCTTTCAGTTTGTAGAAAAAGTCTTCATTTTGAAGACGATGTCTGCAAGCTTTTTTATTATATATATTTTTAGCCAGCGGTTTTTACCCGGCTAAGCCGATCTTGTAATAAGTCTTTCGCCTGTGGCTGCGTCATGCTGTTACTTAGCTCAAGTTCACTGACAAGAAACTGCATTGCATCGCGGAGCATTATTTTTTCGTTTGAATTTAATGGTTTCTCCTTTTGGATCATAACCAAATCGCGGATAACCTCAGCTCCATCTTTCGTCATACCCGTTTTCATTTTGTCGGTGTTGATCTTAAATCTTTGTTTATATGTTATAGACCGATCAATTTCTCCCTGCCCGAACATGTCCATGACTTGCTCAATCGCCGTCATGTTCAATACGAGCCGCATCCCATAGTCGCTCACTTTCGTGATTGGAATCATTACCTGCAGTTTCTTAAGAGGAAAAGCCATAATGAAATATTGCTGTGTTTTCCCTAGAATTTCTTTTTCCTCAATGGCTTCAATTACGCCTGCCCCATGCATTGGATATACAATCTTGTCACCAATCTCAAACAAACTAATCCACCTCCATGGATGATTCCTTTCTTGAGATTAACACAATATGAATTTTTATTCAAATTTTATATAATATCATATTTCATTTTTTATTGTCAATATGTTTTCTTTCTGGAAAAAGACTGCTTACTCGTAAGCAGTCTGGGAGTGTAGATGAAGTAAAAAAGCAGGTGTTTGTCCACAGTCTAAAAGCCATATCAGTTATTTACCGATACGGCTTTTTCCCATAGAGCATTGTTTACTTTTTATCTTTTGCAAGCAATACCATCTTTGTCCCGATCTTTATCTTTGTTAGCATTATAAAGAGCAGAGGATACATACGGCTTATAGTTTGTTTTCCCGCCTTTATTTTTCGCTTTAGAATCATAGCCACGCCACCTTTATACGACTTGTTTAAAATCGAGTCTCTTCCGGAAGGACTTCGGGTTGAACTTTTAGAAGGGGAAACGGAAAGCATTAAGGAAAAAGACAGGGCGATTAAAGAGCAGCTGCTTAAGAGAAGTGAAGAAAACGAGTGAAGGAGAATCTCTTCATTTTTTTAGAATACCAACACTTAAATTTAATAGAGTCAAAAAAAAGAACTTCGGGTGAAGTTCTTTTTTTGATTAAGACGTAACCGTTTCTGGTGCTGAAGTATTCCGTTTTGCGGCAGCTTCTGAATAAAATACGGCAAGAGATGCTTGAACGTAAGGGAAAAGCCATAAAAATCCGATACCGAATGTAAGGAGGGACAAAAATCCCCAAACAATAAAGCTCAGCCAAAGTGTAAAATACTGATTTTTTAAACCGTCCATCATTTTACGGCTTTCTGTGATAGCTTCGTTAACTGTATAAGTAGGATGATCTTTTAAGATAAAATAAGTCTGTGAGTACGAAAAGCCTTTAATAATCCCTGGTACGATAAGCAAAAGTGACCAAAGAAAAGTTAACAAAAGCATCCAATAGCAGGCAATAATTGTTTTGAAAGAAGTCCGACCGTGTTTATAAATCCCAAATACATTTGAAAGAGATGGGTTCTCTTTTCGGGAAATAGCTAGATAAAACCATAAAGAAGCGACCATAAAAGGAGTGAGTAAAATCGAAAGAACGGTGCTAAATACATCAGAAGCAACTGGTGTACTTGTCGTATACATCCATGCTTCAAACCCGCCTGATAAATAAATTTCTACGGCAGTAGGCAGAAGGACAAACAATAATCCTGATATAAAGGTAAGTAAAAGTGCTTTGCCCCAATGTCCTGCAAGACCTTTTCGTGCCTCTTTTTTAATGTCTTTATTTCTCATAAAGTAATAGTTCTCTCCTCATTTTTTAGTATACAAGCAACTTCAAGCACAAAAAAATTATCATATCAGAAGTGTAAAGGAATGACAATGGATTTTAAATTTAGGAAATATGTAAAAAACAATTACTATTTCATGTGGTCCAACTGTCGAGTTGCAACCGCTATATTATTCATTTAAAAAAGCAATATTTAGGTTTAAGTGCTTTAATAAAAGAAAAATGATAGAAGGTGAAAGAGTGACTCGTTTGCAAGATTGTTTAAATAGCTTATGGGCAAATATCATTGAAAAAATGGACACGGATATTTTCAGTCATACAATTGCGTTTCAAACAAAGGAAATTGAGCATGAAACGGTTCATAATCATCAATTAAGATTTGAACAAGTATCGTCATTTTACTTCCTTGAAGGTGCTGGTAAGGAAAGATTTCATTTGTTAGAAACAGAAGAAGACAATTACTTAGAATTAACCTCCATTCACTATTATCCAGAAGGTATCGGATCAATTTCAATTCAGTCAGAGAAGGAAGAATGGGCAAAACAATATCTTTCAAGTGCTAATTTTCCCATAGAAATTTGGGGTTCCATACTGTTCGTGGAAGCCAAATAAGTAGTGATTAACCATACAATTTTTAACGTGGAGTACCCTTTACAATAAAAAAGAAGGGGTAATCATGCAAACAATAATTAACTTGTTCATAGGAATAACTATAGGCTTTGTACTAGGTGGGAGAATGGGTGTACTAATAGGTTGGGTTGCTGGGCTGCTTATAAGCATCGTGGGGCAGTTAGATACGATTATTAAAAAATTAGATTCATCAAGGACAGATACAGAGAAGACTAAGAGTTGACAGTCTTCTCTGTTCAACAGCTCAACAGCTTTGGTCAAGAGCCGCTTAATTTGGGGGATAGTGTTGTTCATTTATATGAACGAATTGTTGAGTAATCTCGGTTCTTTAAAATGGAAATATATGCTATTGTTACTGGGGAGAAGTAATTTTATGAGTAATCGTACGATACTTATTTTCTTTTTAGCAATTTTATCTTTTGCATTAGCTTCTTGTCAGCAAGAACCAGAACGAACCAAGTCAAAGAATCAAGAAAATATTCCTTCGTCTGCCAAGGGTATAACCATTAAGCTTGAAAAAGAACAATACCTCACGGAGGATACAGAAGCCGTACTTACCCTGCACAATGATAGCGAAACAACATTCCTTTATGGGCGAGAGTATTTATTGGGAAAAAACATAGATGGCACATGGTACGAGATCGAATTCAATGAAAGGATAGGATTTACTGCTATTGGTTACAACCTTGTTCCAGGCCAAAATATTTTCGAAACGATTTCGCTCGATATTTTCAATGAAGAGCTGTCTGCTGGTCATTATCGACTTATTAAAGAATTTAGCGAAGCTGAGAAAGAATACAGTCCAGAAAACAAGATCATAATTGCTGCTTCTTTTAAGTTAGTTGAACCATGATATCCAACCATATGATGCATTTTTTATTTTAGAGGCGCTTTCATACAATAATCATTGGTACTCATACTGAGTTGGACTTATGAAATCAGGAAGCGTTTCACATATTTTTTCGTACGTAGAGAATTGTGGGTTATTTGAGAGAACGGCAATACTAGTTCCATCATAGCCAATCCAAAAGATACTTGTGTCTTGATCTACTTCCACTACTATTGTTTCTGTGATTTTTCCCTCCCAATTTCCTGTCCATTCTCTTTGTTCCACACTAAACACATCTTTATTTGCTGACCATACAACGATTTCATTTGCGGTTCCCATTGTAATGAACCAGGGGAAAATTTCCTGGAATTGCTTTTCATTTTGAATCTCTGTAATCGCCACAGTTAGCTGAGGGCTTTGGTACAAATATTTATAATAGACATTTGCTTCCTCGCAATCTTTTTCATAGTCTTGTTTCCAAGAAGAAAGGATTTCAGCACAAAAATAAATAGGGTATGCTTTAATGTTTTTCATCCATAAAAGCACGAAGTTTTCATCACACTCAGGAAGATAAAAGTTATCTATATCAAAAACATAATTTGCAGTTCCTTCGATAGCAAACGGAAAATGGCCGCCAGCATCCGGTTTATTGCTAAAATAATGTTTCGGAAAATAAGCTACTCCAACATCCATACGTATTCATCCCTTTATTAATGAATTATTTATTAAATTTTAATATACCATTAAATAGCATGCATTTGACTGTCATATCAAATGTTACACAATCTCATGAGAATTTACAGCTTCCTCTTTGCTCAACAGTTTAGGCGTACTGTTTAAAGAAAATCCTCCAATTCAATTTATTTATGAGGATTATTCAACAGAAAAAAGAACTTGGGGATACACCAAGGTAGCTGATACATTTGATGATTTTTTAAGTCAGCTTTTTCGTCTAGTCGACTAATTTAACTGAATTTCATAATCAACAGTATCGGTCAACTGCTGATTATAAAGATAGGTTACTTAAATATTAAATCTAGAATATAGAGAATGGGGGAGTATCAGGTGCTAACAGAAGGAAGTATAGTCAAACAAACAATAAGTGCTCTAAAAAAGCGTCTTGAGCAAAATGATAATGTAATCGATGTCCAAAGCGAACGGGGGCATGTATATAAAGCAAAATGCACGTTCAATCACCCGGCAAGTGACGAGGAAATAGCTAATTTTGAAAACAAGACGGGCTTAATATTGCCGCCAGATTACAAAGCGTTTCTAAGAATAACAAATGGCTGCCAATTATTTGATGATGTTGAGCATGGTGGTGAGATTGAGCTTTATAGCTTGGAACAAATTCTCGAACTGAATGAGTATTATGACGAATTGGACGGTTGTTATGACATAGCATATATTCATCAAGATAACATTGTAATCAATTCTAAACTTTATTCGGAAAACCAAAAAAATTATCTTCTATGGAAAGACCACACAGAGCAATTTACAGAAGCTCAGCCATTGCAGATGAACTTTGAGCTATGGATGGACCGATTTATTATGAGCCAAGGTGAAAAATTTTGGTGGTGGTCTATACATACTGCTGAGAATTACTATAGGTTCTCATAAGTTTCTTAATCAACAGTTTTGTTCTACTGCTGACTATAAAGATAAGTAATAATTCTTTGCAATTTCACTTTATTAACTGTTAAGTTATGCGAAAAAGCCGTATCAGTTCACATGCTGATACGGCTTTTTGTCTCTTAAAAAGGCTTTTTCATAAAGAATATTACTTTGGCTACAGGTAATTGAGAACTTTCTATAACATTGCACTATTACCTTATATATCCATTTAAACAAGATTGATTATTCGAGAATTAACAAATTATGTTAGAATTATAGAAAATAGGGGGTGCTAAAATGAGCAAAGATAAAGAAACTCCTGAAAGAACAAGAGAAAGACTAAGACAAGAAGAACTAAAAAGAAATCCAACTGGAAATATGAATGATGCATTTAATGAAAACCTTGCTGATTTAGCAGGTAGTTTAGGTTGGAAAGGTGTCGGCATTATAATCCTTGTAATTTTAATAAGCTTTGTCTTGATATCAATATTTTTCAAATAAGAAGGCCTCTTTTTGAGGTTTTTTATTATGCACTTTTAATATCTCAACCGTAGTCCATTAGGTTTTTGATCCGCTGAAATAAGTGTCTGTTCCACTTGTTTTTCAAAGGATAAACACTTGTCTAATACGCTCCAGAAATAAGAGAAATAGCCTTTAAAAAAGTATGGTCCCTCTCTAAAAGGTATGAATAAAATGAACAGAGTATCTTATGTTTAATTAAAGTTAAAAGTTTCTTGAAGGGAGTTTATAGGGTTATGCAGTGGATCGAATTTATGATCAAACAATTCTTAATGGAGCCTTTATGGTTTAAAATACTAGTCTCTACCACTTTACTTAGTTCTATTATTTTTAGCAGTTCATTTTTCTCGAATAATGCCTATTACCAAAGTAGCTCCAAATTAGCTGCAGCAATCTTTTTTTGTGCATATGGCATTAAAATGCGGAGAAACCTTCTGAATTCTGTCTTCTTATTTACTGCGGCAATTGTGTGTATTTATCTATCAATTCTGGCACAATATTAGTAGCGCTTATTCTTTTCTGTTTATATATTGAAGTCCAAGAGAAGCTGCTCAAGCGCAATCAATGAGTAAAAGCCGTATCAGCATGCTAACTGATACGGCTTTTACTTTAGGAAATTCATTACTTATTCATTACCTTTCGCAAGCCTATCCGCTGTTATCACAGTCACACTTGTTGTCATAAGCTTGGTGGTCTTTTTTTACGCCGTTTGTATATTTCTTGCACAGATTTGTATCAAAAATGAAGTGTGTTTTGAGCCGCCTTGTGCGCTTTTTCAGCTAGTTCAATACTAGTGACGCTGACATGCCTGATGACCAGTCGCTTGATTTTAGGATTAATGGATTTGATTTTTCAGGTGAAAACTGGTTCGCTATTGATGATGAGGGGATATTCTTTTTCTAATTCGCTCAAAATGAAACAAATAATACGCAAAGAGCCTCCATGTTATAGGGGGCTCTTGAGAAAAAACAAAGGTATATGATAACTTGGGCTCAAACGCAATCATGAACAAACTTTAGAGAAAGTTTCTGTTTGGATAATATGTATTCACTAAAAATAAGAGAATCTTATTTGAAATTTTGGATAAGCGATTCTGCTTCATAAATAAATTGGTCTAATTGCTTTTTGGCTTTTGCAGCATCCATCATGTTTTCCGAGCGGACTGTCTCAATCTCTTCTTGTTTTAATGACCGCAATGTTTCAGCAAGAAGTTCTAATGTGGGGATAGCGCCTGAGTCGAAAAAGAAAGACGGACGATCAGATTCAGCAGGCTCTGATTCCTCTTGGAACTTAATTCCCGTTAGAGTTGAATAACAGGGCAGGCAAAAAGGTTTTTCATTTTCTTTTAAAACGGCCTGACTTGTATGACAGGACACGCATAATGTGACAGACATTAAGGGACAACCTCCGTATTCAATTGTTATTTCATGAGTGTAACAGATTCCTGTTTTGCCAAGAAAGGGTAAAGCCTCTCATTTTCAGTAAGGAAAATTAACTATAACGAACAGAAGAAAGGAAGGCTTAGTGCGTATCTATGCCATTTTTCACAGGACGTCCGCTTTTATGTCGCGTTAAAAAGAAGGCATCTTAAAGTTCAATGTTGAAATATAGATAAAATTATAAGGAAACTATTTTTTGGTTACATCCATCTTTTGTCATGCTGTCAGGGTACTTCTTGCGGAGTTCAGGCAGTTTTTAAACGATTCTTTTTTAGATGCAGCACTAGCTGCTTATGCCGGAGAACAGGTTTTGCTATTCATTAAATTATGAGTAAAAGCCGTATCAGTCATCTTGCTGGTGCGGCTTTTTATTTATTGTTTTAAATTTAGTGGAAAGAAATATTACATAACTTAATTACAATTGTTTACTATACAGTTTTATTCAGGAAAATAAATAGAAGAAACACCTAAAAATTATAAACAAATTAGCTATAATGAACAATGAAATCTCACTAATCATGGTTTAAGATGATTAAGAGATATTTAATGTTACATTTTATTACATTTGTGATTAGTGGAATATTGCAAAAGGGGGAGAGGAAGATGAAGAAAGAAAAAGCGAAAGTTCCTTTTTATAAAGGGCTATTCTTTCAAATCATGGTTGCAATTATAGCGGGGATTTTAGTTGGCTATGCATTTCCTGATATTGGACTTGCTTTAAAGCCGCTGGGCGATGGTTTTGTAAAACTGATCAAGATGATTATTGCTCCGCTTGTGTTTAGTGTCGTCGTAGTCGGAATTGCTAAAGTAGGGAACATTAAAACAGTAGGCCGGATAGGCGGAAAAACACTTCTGTATTTTGAAATCGTCACTACGCTTGCATTAATTATCGGCATGGCAGTGGCAAACCTGATGAACCCAGGTCAAGGAATGAATGTGGATCCTTCCACTTTAACTACAGATGCAGTAGAAGAAAAAACCCAAGGATCTGAATTGCCGAGTGAAGCTGAATTTTTAATGAGTATTATTCCTGATAGTGCGGTAGGTGCTTTTACAACAAACTCAATGCTGCAGGTTTTACTTATTTCCTGCTTGTTCGGCTTTGCTCTTGTTCATGTAGGCGGGCGTACAAGTGAAACGATTCTTGATTTACTAGAAAAAGTGAATGAAGTCTTGTTTAAGATTATGGATTACATTATGAAGCTAACAGCAATTGCCACATTCGGTGCGATGGCTTTTGCCGTTAGTCAGTATGGAATGGGGACACTTTTATCTTTTGGTAAGTTGTTTATTGCAATGACTATTGCGTGTCTTGCTTTTATTGTAGTATTAGCTATTATCACACGTGTATTTTTAGGTCTAAACCTTTGGAAAATAATTGTCTATATTCGTGAGGAAATTATGCTCGCTTTTGCAACAGGATCTTCAGAAGCTGTCATGCCACAACTAATGGACAAGTTAGAAGACGCGGGCTGTAATCGTGCGGTAGTCGGGCTGGTTATTCCAACTGGTTATTCTTTTAACCTGGACGGTGCTTCTATTTACCTGTCACTTGCCTTGGTGTTCCTTGCGCAGGCGGTAGGGATTGATTTAAGTTTAATGGACCAGCTTATAATTTTAGGTGTTCTTTTATTAACGTCAAAAGGCATGGCCGGTATTCCAGGATCTGCATTCGTAGCGCTGTCTGCAACCGCAGCTGCCACAGGCTCTATTCCTGTTGCCGCGGTAGCATTAATGCTCGCTCCTGACCGCTTCATGGGTAATTACCGTACAACTGTCAACATTATTGGTTATGCAGTAGCAACATTTGTCATCGCACGCTGGGAAAGACTGCTCGATATAAAACGTGCAAAAGACGTTCTGGCCGGCCGTATTGAAATTGAGCCTGTTAGTATGGCGCCTAAAGCATCCAGCAACGATTTACCTTTAAAGAATTTCAAATAAATAATGGATAGGGATAAATGATAAGGGCTTGCTTGTTGAGCGGGTTCTTTATTATTTGCTGATATTTTTTGGAGGTTGGGTATTTAAGTATTCATTGCTGATGCAGCTTTACTTAGTTGACTGCTTAATTTTATTGTTCACATGCAATGCCGTCTTTGCTCTTATTTGCATAAATATCAAGAGTTTCGGACCTGCTATGTGCGACAGGTGCATTTCTTGAAATACGGGTTTAAAACACAAGGATTGAGTAAATTAATGATATTAAATACGATATGCTACTACAGGTAAGGAGAATTAATTTGAGCGATTTTGCAGAAATACCAAAGCCGCCAGCAGAAACTCCAACAAAGTCACCAGCAGAAACACCGGTAGAGCCGCCGGTGGAAGCGCCGACACAGCCACCAGCAGAAACACCAGTAGAGCCGCCAGCTGAAGCGCCGACAAAACCGCCGGCAGAAACACCCATTGAGCCACCAGCAGAAACACCCGCAAAAAATAAATAATTATTTTAACTTGATTCTCTTAGGCCCGCTATCCGTTATTGATAGTGGGTATTTTTTGTGGAGTAAGGAAAGCAAAGGTCATTTTAGTAAAACAATGGAATGGCCCAATCAGTACTGTGGAGGTTGCTTTCATGAAGGAATATAGCGAGTTTGGAAATCTTGAAAGGAGATGAGGCGATGAGTCGGCATGAAGTGTACGAAATGCTCAAGGAGCATCATAAAAAACAGGTCCTACAATGACTTCTCTGCAAATGATTTTAGCTGCCAGCGAAGAGCTCCTATCATCAATGCTGTTCATAAATTCAGCAGTTATGTAGACGGTCGGAGGGGGGCAGCATGAGACCAATTCAAGTATTTAACCGATGCTGCAGATTATTTAATCGAGCGCATCAGAATCATCATTGTCTTTAATAATACACAAAAAAACAGGAGCTATAGAGGCTTGGAAATATTATGGAAGTGACGTCTAATCCTCAGCCAGCCAACTATTAACATTCGGTTCTTAAATAGAGATCAGCGGCAGTTTAAAGCTAAAGGAACATGGGTCAAATGAAAAAACATAATAAACACTGTGCAAAATTCAACAATTGAACATGAAAAAGAAAAAGGTAATATATACTACTTTTCCTGTTCGCATTCCAGCAATGCTTTACTCAAAAGTTGAATGTCATTGTGGATGAGTTCCTTAAGGTTCTCATCTTCACATTTATGATAGTCATCTACAAGACGGCCAATCTCAGCAGAAAAAATGATGAATAGATCTTCCAGAGTGAACAGCTCCTTTCTATTTTTGAGTAGCTTGTTTCATTCCAGGTGTATTATGCATGAATACGTATGGAACTTTTATGAGGAAACGAAAGCTGAACATTGAAAGATATAGATAAGTCAGATGACAAAAATGATCGTTGAGTTTCTTGAATAAAAAGTATAGTGAGAGTGGAAAAGGAGGTTGAGTTGATTCACTGCATTTGCAGTATATGAAGAGCTGGTTGCGCCAGGCCGATCAAGAGCTTCGGCTTTTCATGGCAAAGTTCAAATGTATGATCCACAAAAATCAAGGAGTGCATAAAGTTCGCTGCTTCTCAGCGCTGACCCGTTCAGCTTCTAGAAGGTCCAGTGGAAATACTGACCGGGTATTCGAGCCAACACTGAAAAGCTTCAGAAAAAAGAAAGCAGTCACAGCAGGTCATTTAGGTAGATGACAGTCAGATTGTTGATTTAAGAGTTTCAAAGTTTGTTAGTGTCACACCGCGCGTTGAAATCATCATTGAGTCAATTGAGCTGCAGCAAATGCAATTTAATCATTTTTTTCCCAATAGTAGCCGAAAGTGATAACAATTGAAAAAAGGAGGAACATAAAAATCCACAAAGCAGGGTTCATCATATCAGCTCCTTGCAAGTATTAAATGATTTTGGTCTCTGGCTGAGCGAAAGGTTTCAAACCTGCAAATTGACAAATGAAATAGTTTCTCCAAATTAAATAAAAGGGGCGGCAGGACGATTAAGGGTAAGGGAGTGGATAAGAAGTGACAATAGTAAAAACAAAAAATGAAGCCCTTTAATAAAATCGTTTATCTTTGTTTTTGAGTTTTTGATTATTGTCTTTTGAAGACTCGTCGTTTGATTCGGAAAAGGATTTGGATTTTCTTGATAGGAAAATGACCGAAACAATGAAGCTTACCGTTAAAACCGCGGATAAAAACCATCCGAACAGTTCAATTGGATGCATGTTTTGGAAACCTCCTTGTTAAGGAAATCTTTGAATTATCTATTTACCCATTTAAAAGAAAATAAAGCGTTATTTTTTAATTTAAGTCATAACAAAACGTTTGAATAAAAGGGGCAGCCTTGCCATTTTCAGAGGGAGATTAGGTCTTTGTTAATGTTGGAGACAAGCCTCTCGCCCCGAAGAAAGCTTCTAGAGTGAGGAATCGGGCAGGAAGGGACAACAGCAGTGGGGTACAGTCGCGGTGAGTAGGAGAAAACGCTAAAATCGTTCTTTAACAAAAAAGAAGCCGTGAAAAACGACTTCTTCATAAAAATTAATACATTGGATACTGTCCAGGCATCATATGAGGAGCGTTGTTATCATGGCTCTGAGGCATCATATGAGGAGCGTTGTTATCATGGCTCTGAGGCATCATATAAGGAGCGTTGTTATCATGTCCCTCCCCCATCATATAAGGAGCATTGTTATATCCTTCAGGCATCATTTGGGGAACTTTGTTACATCCGCATCTTTTAGGCATTCTTTTGGGGGCATGGCTGCGCCCTTCAAGCATCATGTAATGCTGTTCCACCTTCATTACGTACTGAAAATGTTTTTGATAATAATACATGTGTTTTTGAGGATCTACATACTCGTATTTTTTCGCGAGCAGTCCATATAAGCTTGCTTTTTCTAAAAGATCCTTTAACATGTCATCCATTTTCATTAAAAATTCCCCCTTTTAGCTTTACCTTAGTAGGGTATTCACTTCATTTTATGTTGTATAAGAAGATTGCCTGCTTTTGCATAATAAAACGGCAGATTGAGGTTTTTAAGAAGGAAGCGATATGCTGTAAGGCGCGTGTATCGATTTTGTGTACGTCACTTTTTTAGGAATATGCGGCTGATATTATTGTGAATTTTCAGGTATGCTCAGCAAAGAAGAGACTTTTATTTTAAAGTGCTGAGCAGATGATATATCCTCGAGAAGTGGAATGATGATTTATATAAAGAAAGACCTCACAGGTGCCGTGAGGTCTTCAAAACTTGGTTAAGTACCGCAGTCGTAATATGCACCTGCTTAAAGTATGCCCAATAGGTAACCTTTTAAAACTTTTCTTTCCTAGCAGGTAAGTTGACAGACAGCAAAGATGCAGCCTTAAAGAGATGACGAGAAAAGAAAAAAAGGGGATTTAAACAAAAACAGCCAGGGGACTCTGACTATAAATAGCAGGGTCATGTTTAGTTTATGATATTTCCGTCGGAAAGCGAATCCAAGCTGTCGTGAGTAAGACTGCCGGTTAGTATATCGCGTGGAACAATCCTTGCGCGAATAGTTAAACAGCATCAGTTTTAAGTTCCTTAAAAATCAACAAAATACCGATTGCGTGTACGATGGAAGTGGCCAGGGGTACAAGTGTAAATGCCTGCTCAACAAAGTAACCACCTAAAACGAGAGCGGAAGAGCAGTTGCCTAATGTGATAAACAAATAGGCCTTGCTTCTATAGATCCACATGTAAGGGAGGAAGTGCGAGCCTCCAAGCAGGCCAATTGTAAAAGGAAGGTATTCAGGCATATGTCTATACACAAGGATAAACACAGGAATAAAAAAAGCCTGGGCAGCTGCAATCATACCGCCTAAAACACTAAGTGGATTATCGGTTGATAACAAATGGACATTCATCATTTTACATAGCACCAGACCAAATGGAAAAATTGCACTCATACCTAAAATCCATATCAAGCAGACTGGTTTTAAAGGCAAGACAAAGGGCAGAAAGGTGAATAACAAAAAAATAATGGAACCAGATAACAATATGGGAAATCCTTTTTTGGCTGCCAGGATCATATCGGTTTGAAACTGTTCAAGTGTTTTATTCAAGTAGTTCACTCCTTACACTGACATATTACGACCTGCCTATAATGTGTTGTTGAATGCTTATATTTATTATGAACTTTAAAGGTTAAATCATTGATGGGATATTTTCAGGTTGCATGAAAAAGCAGCCAGACCGGGGAGCCTGACTGGAAAAATGGTGACGAGCTGTCGGAGTTGGGTTTGGGTTGTAACAGTATCATTATGGGCGGTTAGATGAAAATTTATACAAAAAATCCAGGGAGGTTTCCGAGCTTCAAGGCCGATATGAGGTGTTACGAATGGAGAGGGCACTATTATTTAACGCCCTGATATTGGTCATTTCCTATACTTGGAGAAATTATGCGAAGTCAATGTTCTTACTTTATAAGGAAGGCAACTACTAGATATAAATACACCGTTACTAAGATCAAAACTCACTTGCGAAGCAGGATAGCATAACACGCTGAATGGGATTACTCATCTTTGGGGACAAATAAAACAAACAAAGTTATACAAGGAAACACTAAATGCGAAGCATCGGAGGAGCAACCTTGAAAGTGATACACTGGTCTCTGGTATTTGCAATTGCTACTTTTTTTGCAGTAGCCGAGTACACAAAGGCGAATATTAATCCCGTAGGTGTATCAGCATCTATCGCAACCGCTGTCGTAATTGGAGCATTTGTAAGACCGTTCATTAAGTAACAGGCAGCAAGAAGGAAAGAAATAATGGGAATGTGCGTAAAAAAGAACAGCCAGAGGGGGCTCTGGCTGCACGGTGTGAATATTACATGGGAGAGAGGAGTCTCTCGCTATCGGTCAGTATGGACAAGCTCGTCATATTTTATACAAGCCAAATAAAAAAGCTTATAGATAGGTTAACGAAGTCTACAGGCTTTCTTGAAAGTAGATTAGTCAGCAGCTGCCAGCTTTTCGTTTATTTTTCTGCAATAAGTGGATTTCTTTAAATCTTCAACCGTTATGAATACAGATGCGAAAGGCAGAAGCTGCTAATTTATTGACTGGCTATACATGGACAACTTCTGAGTCTATTTCTCGTTTTGTTTCCATGCTGCATCCTCCTCTTGAGCCCTTGTACAATATCATATGAGAGAGCAGCTAAGAAAAAAGGGAATCACCTCCTTTTGACGAAATGTTAGAAAAAGGGGGAGCGCGCAATGGATAAAATCATCTATAAAGTCATACTGCAATTCGATAAAGACAATAGTGAGATTATCGAAGTCAAAGGTCCACCCGGTAAGGAAGAAGTAGTATTGAAGATGTTTACGGATCATGAAGAGAAATGGATTATTGACGAAAACAACCAGGCGATTAACTTGAATTTAGTAACAAAGATCTCAATTGTAAAACCGGTCAGTATAAAAGGTGAACCGGCAGACATGTAATGCGGGAAAAGATAACTAGCATCCTCCGGGGTGCTTTTTTCTTTGTTCAAAAAAACTTGGAGGTGACGGTGATGTAAATTGGCGAACTGGGATGATATTAAATCAAAGCGGGTAAAGTAAAAAACTAAATAAGGTAGTTATTAGAACAAGTAGTGTTTGAAGGAAGTTGACCGCTTTAATCGAAATAAACAATAAAGGTAAAGGAGGGTTTCGAATGAAGGTAGAAGTAAAATATCGAAGATTTGATATGAAAGAAGGGCGATTAGTACCTAATCTCAATTATTCTTACGAAATAGTAGAAATCGATAATCAATCAATCGACGACTCAGGAGAACTGGCAGGAGACGCCTTAAGCAGGAAATTACACTTAAATAAAGATCGGTTTGAAATAATCGAGAGCAGACCTATCTGAGTGTATAACTGGCTTTCTAGCTTGAAAACTTAAAAAGAACATATGTATATCAAGAGAGGTAATCTTCATGTATCACTTTCCCGAATAAAAGCAGCCGTCGTCTTGTCGGAATTTGATGAATGATTTTTATTGGATTTTAGCGCTTCCTCCTGCAATATATAGGAGGGAGGAAATGGGAAAATGAGTGAGAAACAAACAGAATTGAAAAAATACATTGAACAGCTAGAGAAATTCAAGGAATTGTGCAATATATTTCCACACATTACAGCCGTGTCTGCTTTACTTAGTGAAAAGAATATCGCAACGGAAGAAGAATTTTACAGGGAACTAAACAAATTTATAAAAGAAAAAAGAGAAACAATTGCATCCAAATAAACGGGTGCTATTTTTTATATCCGAATAAACAAAGCTCTTAGCGAAAGAGATCAAGCAGGAAATCATTCTTCTATTGCCGAAATGTAAATAAAAGGAGACGATGATATGACTAAACAAACGGAATTGACCGCAGAGGAAATGAACAAAATATTAAAAAACATTGAAATTGACCAGGGGACAAAAAAGCTATTGAAAACGTTAATTTTGGAAAAGAACAAGTTCATTCCTGATCGATGGGTATCTAAAAATGGCTGACTCCTCTATAACACTTAATTAATGATGGAAAGAATATACTTAAAATATAAAACAAGCGAGCAGCCTTCGGGGTGCTTTTTTCTTTATTCCAGAAATACGCAGGTTTTAAGACACTTCCTGGCTGCTTAAGGCACCCGGCTTTTAAGGTGCGGTGCACATGAAGACATACACAATTCTAACCAGACTGCTATACATACCGTCTAAAATGGATTAAAGAGAATTATTTGTAGTAAACTACATATTCCACTAAAATCAAATGAAAGTGTCTTTGTTTATATTGAAAAGCCAAACAGGAGGATTAAAAGATGACGTTAGGTCCGCGTGTCTTTAAGACAGGTATTGCTGTCACACTATCACTATACATATGTTATTTCTTAAATCTTGAGCCGGCTGTTTTTGCAGCGGTGGCAGCCCTTTTTACAATTCAGCCATCGATTTACCGATCCTGGCGGCAGCTGCTCGATCAGGTAATGACCAATACCATGGGCGCTGCGATTTCCCTTTTTTCTATTTACTTTATAGGGGACAACCCTATTATCATCGGGGTGTTGATGATGCTCGTAATTTCATTAAGCTTGAAAATGAAAATGGAAAGCACCATTCCACTGACCCTCGTGACAGTACTGGCTATTATGAGTACCCCGGACAATGAAAATATAGATTTTATATTGAACCGCTTTTTGATTATTTTAGTTGGTATTGGATCTGCTTTGGTCGTGAACCTGCTGATTATACCGCCAAACTATAAAAAGAATTACCTTGAAAAAACAAGAACAGTTTTTCAAAATATGTCACTGCTGCTGCGTACGGCCGTGTCCAATGAATTAACGGAAACATCTTTTCAAGAGCAAAGCAAAAAGCTCCAGGATGATATTCGGAAATTGGAGGACTTGTTCAAAATGTTCGATGAAGAGCGCACCAAGCTGTCGAAATTAAAGCCGGTTGATGTGCGGGAGATTGTCTTATTTAAGCAAATGCTCAAGACGCTTCAGCAGGGAGAAGAAATATTAGAAAATATCGAAGAACATTATTTCCAAACCGGAGCAAACGAAGCAGAGGATTATTTGTTTGATACTCATATTGAACAATTAATTAAATATCATGAATATTTACTTTTAAAATATGAAGGGAAAATCAAGCAGCAGGAAAACCATCACGAACTAAAAGAAATAAAGGAAAGCGCCGCTTTTTTTGAACGGGCGCTGGATATTTATAAGCAAAACAAAGACCAAAAATTTCGCTTATTGATTATTGCTTCTTCCATCGTTGAATACTCCTTTCACCTGCAGAGGATGGACCAATTAATCGACCAATACTACAAGGTACGAAAGGTTTGAGGGGAAAAACAGCCGCTACTCACAGCAGCTGCTTCAGACTGTAGACAAATGATATGGATGACTGTGCAAATGAATGGGATGGATCGGCGGCGTCCGGGCAGCTCCGCTTTCCATGGGGCAGGCGCTGAGTCCGACTCCGCCAGAAGGCTTCACCGGTCTCAGCTGCCCACTAGTCCCATAGGAGTCTGCGCCGCCCTCCCGCCGCCAAGTGTGGCTTGCGACAAGATGGTATAGTGCTAATAAGGTCATGTCTTTCTGTTTAAAAAAGAGAAAATGTTTATTCGGTCCTTGCTTATGGATCTTCAACACCACTTATCGGCTCTTTTTTAAAAGCGAAAGACTTTGTCTACACACTGAAGCAGCCGCTACTTATAGCGGCTGCTTTTTTTATGGAATCATATTTTATACATGAGGAAAACGGGGTTTAATCCTGTTTTATTTGTTTTAAAAGAAAACAATAAAGTGCTTTAAGAGGTTCTTATTTTCTAGCGGAAAATCTGGAAGATTTCACTTTATAGAAAAAAACCATTACTTAAACTAGCATAAATATTCAAAAAAATGATTGTCAAAACGTGTCGACTGAACTATAATCAAAATATCAGATGTGATATTACATAACGTGAATTTGGAGGAAAAGATGACATGACAGAAACTCTTATTTCAAATACAACAGAAGCAGCTTTAGAACAAATTAAAGAAACTATTAAAACAAAAAGTGTAGATCTACTTCACTTACAGTTTGTAGATATCGAAGGAATCTTAAAGCATGTCACTGTAACAACTGAACAATTAGAAGATGTCGTAGAAGGCAAAATGATGTTTGATGGTTCATCTATTAAAGGTTTTTCTGCCATCAACAATTCAGATCTTTATCTTCAGCCTGATTTATCTACATTTGCGGTTCTTCCTTGGACAGAAGAAGAAGGCTACGCGGAAGCACGTTTTCTTTGCTCGGTCGTAAATCCAGATGGTTCTTTGTTTGAAGGAGACACGCGTAACGTTTTAAAGAAAACAGTTGACCGTGCAGCGGAACATGGCTACACGATTTCAGTCGGACCGGAATTAGAATTCTTCTTGTTCAAAGCAGACGAAAATGGAAACCCGACTACTGAACTATCAGATAACGGCGGTTACTTTGAGCCATCTCCAAAAGATCTTGGTGAGCGCGTTCGCCTGGAAATTTACCGTGCATTAAAAGCAATGGGCTTCACAATTGAAGCATCGCATCACGAAGTGGCTGAAGGCCAGCATGAACTTAGCTTTAAATATGCAGATGCATTGGGTGCAGCGGATAAAGCGACTACGTACAAGTGGGTCGTTAAAACAGTTGCGAAACAGTATGGCTTACACGCAACATTTATGCCGAAACCAAAGTTCGGAATCAATGGTTCTGGTATGCACGTGAATATGTCGTTCTTTAAAGGAAACGAAAATGCATTTTTTGATCCTTCTGATGCTTTGCAATTATCAAAAGAAGCGTACCACTTTATTGCTGGTCTATTAGAAAATGTGAAGAGCTTTGTTGCAGTAACAAACCCATTGGTAAACTCGTACAAGCGTTTAGTTCCTGGCTACGAAGCACCTTGCTACCTTGCTTGGTCTGCGTCTAACCGTTCTGCTCTTATCCGTATTCCGGCGAAAAAAGGCCTTGCAACGCGTGTGGAACTGCGCTGCCCGGATCCATCTTCAAACCCTTACTTAACGTTTGCGGTTATTGCTTCTGCAGGCTTGGATGGAATTGAGAAAGAACTAGAAGCGCCAGCGTCTATTAACGAAGACATCTTCCACATGACGGAAGAACAAAGAGCGTCTTACGGAATTGAAAGTCTTCCTGGCAGCTTAAAAGAAGCAGTAGAAGCTCTGGAATCAGGCGATATTGCGGTAAATACATTAGGGGAACACGTTTATAACGAATACGTTTCTTTGAAAAAAGCAGAATGGGACAGCTACCGTACAGCCGTTCATGGATGGGAAATCGAAAATTACCACGCAAAATTCTAATAAAAAGCGGGATTTTGCCCGCTTTTTTTGATAGCTCTTCATTTCACCTTGTTGGTAAAATGGAGGGCTGTTTTTCTTTTTCTTTCCGCGGGTGGATGTGAGATCCTGTTTACACTAAAACGGATCTTTATATCGTGCAGGCAGAAAAAGATTGCATCAATCTCTTATAACATTCTTTAAAGGGCTTCGGCTGCTTTCGCCCCGTCACCCTTGATAAAGAGGAGGAAAAATAACTCATTCATTTCTAACTTCAGTGTTATACTGATAAAAAACAGGACTTTAGAAACGAGAGATCAATGATGAAAGTAGCAGTGACGGGGATGGGCGTGCAGCTTCCAGGAGCGGACAGTGTAAGCCGCTTTGCTGAAATGCTGGCTCACAATATTTGTCCCTTGCAGGTTGTAAAAAATATAGGAACGCAAAAACACAGAGATTTAGTTATGGGTGTGATTGATCATGAGATACTGAGTGATCCTTATTTTAAAAGGTATTCGAGGATAAACAAACTGGCCATCGCCGCAGTGAAAGAGGCGTTTAAAGATATCCATATAGAAAATCATCCAGGTAAACGCATATCCGTGATTTTTGGGACGTCTGTAGGCGGGCTCACAGAAATCGAAGAACTCGTGGCATCCGCTGCACAACAAAACCTGCGGCGTTATCCGGTGACGGGTGTTGTCCATGGCAATATTGGGTCACTTGCAATGGGGATTGGTTCATACATAAAAGCAAATCATCTTCAGTTGACGCTTGGAAACACATGTACCGCCAGCACCGATGCTATTTTGCTCGGAAAACAACTTCTTGAAAGTTATACCACGGACATATGTGTAGTAGGGGGAGCAGATTCTTTAATTAATCGAACACTCGTGTACGGTTTTTTAAAACAAAGAGGTCTTGCTGTTGAAGAAGATGTACATCAGGCAGGCATGCCGTTTTCAACATCGACTCATGGATTTATTGTGTCCGAAGGGGCTGGGGCGCTTGTGTTGGAGCGGGAAGAAGATGCTGTGCGAAGAGGGGCAGACATTTATGCTTTTATCGAAAAAGGCTTTTCCAATCATGATAATATCTCAGTGTTTCAATCCGATCAAACCGGAGAAAACATGACTGAAGTAATTCAGGAAATATGCGGCAGCCGCCTGCCGTCATACGTGAACAGCCAGGCTTTAGGTTTAGAGGAAAATGATCGGGTGGAGGCCATTGCTTATCGAAACTGCTTCGACGGCAGTGTGCCCATCACGTCTATAAAAGGGCTGTTCGGTCATACCTTTGGAGCCTCGGGTGTGACCCAGGCGATTGCTTCCATTATCAGCATACGGGAAGGCTTTATTCCTGCCACATATAGAACCGATAAAAAAGGCTTTGAATCACTGCCGATTGTAACCGAAAAACAAGAAAAGCCGGTTTCCTCGGTTGCGGTGACGACACACGGCTTTGGAGGAAGTAACACAGGGCTGCTTATTACAGGATAAGGCGGCCTTTGTTCTGCACAACGGCGACTGATCCGACTGAATCGGCAGGCTTTTTCATATCGAGTGGCTTAAAAGGGGAAGAACGCTTCTGAAGACTTGGGTAATAATTTCTCGAAAAAGGAGATAATAAAACGGGATGTAAAGCAGATTTACCCGGTTCGAAGAAGGAGATGATAAAGTGGAACAAAAGCCAGATTCACTTCAACCAATGAACGACAGTGACATTTGCAATGAACTGCCTCTACCGATGAGTGCACCGGGACAAAAAAACCTGGCAAGTGAAGTGTATAAGCATTTAAAAAAGAGAGCGGAAGATTTTGACAACAAACTGGATGGCACCCAGGGAGTGGGTGTGAAACTGATTCCGTCCGGACAGTCGGTTACTTTTCAAGTCAGGGCATTAGGTTATTGTGATCCGAGTTTAATCATTTTTGATGGCGTTACGGAGAGTGGACTGGAAGTGCAGTTGATTCAGCACGTATCGCAGCTTAACTTTTTGCTGATGGCCATGCCCCGGCCGAACCCTAAAGAACCAAAAATTCCACTCGGTTTTATTCAGTAAGCCAAAAGTCACTTTTATAGGTGGCTTTTTTTATTTGAAGCTTGGAGAAAAAAGGGGTAAACGCCATAAAAGGCGCTCGCTTTACCCTTCTTTATTCTTTTTTCCATCATTGCTTTTATCTATGCCTGTCACGTTGTTAACCGCTTGAACAATTAAGTTAAACCCTTGATCCATGGTTTTAATGGATTCATCTTTCTGTCCCGTTTTTTTCGCCTGCTCTTGCTTTTCCATGTTGTCACCTCCTCTATATAGAGTTTGTTGAACGCCCGGAAATATTCGGAGGTGCTGTAGGGAAAGGAGAAAAAAGATAAGTTTATGTTGGGTAAACACGCAAAAAAAGCCGGAAATTTTTCCGGCTCTATAAATAGTCAGCTCGTTTGAAGCTGATACTCAATAATTAATTTATCTAATTCCTGGCTGTATCCTAACACTTCCTCACTTCCGAATCCATAAATAGCAGCAGCGAGAATCATTAGATGGCGCAGTTTTTTAATTTGGAATGATAATTCTTCAAGAATTGGCTGGTTCGTATCCATATGCATTCTCCCTGTCAAAAAGAATAGGAACTAACTTGATTATAGGATATTTTGCATAGAAAAGAAACAGTTGTTTGTGAGAAAATCTGACGAAAGTAAAGGAAAGTGCTTGAAGTAACATTCACAAGAAATGAGAGAAAAGAGAAGTAAAGTTAAACGCTGGTCATCCAGCCGGGATTTATTTTATCCTCGGTTCCTCTACTTTTAGCTTTCCTGTGTGCATACTTTCTAAAATAAGCTTTCCATCATCTGACTCCATTTTCAAGATGCCATACTGCCGCTTGATTACCCCTTTTTTCAAATCAACTGGTGCCACAATAAAGTGACCATTATATTTTCCTACGACCACTCGGCGGGGTTCCTCTGTCGTTACGTAGTAAGCCGTTTTAAAATAAGCTTGAAAATAGCCGAGCGCGCTGCTTAACATTAACACTCCGATTCCAGCTGATATATACCAAACCAATTGATTGTGTGTATCTGAATTTTTTCGCGTTACAAGATAGGTGATTTCAGAGAAAATAAGCAGAAATACAATGATCGTGCCGATTGTTAGGAGAAAGGTAAAGGCTTTATCGTATTCCGATGTCACAAAAAAATCAGTGGATTTAGAAAGCACAAGCAGGGCTGTAATGAGGAACGAAAAAACAAAAAGGATTCTAGTGTACCATCTTTTTGAATACATTTTTGAATAAGCCGCTGGTGAGGAAAATAGGGAAATAAACTGCGCCAGCACGAGGCATAAAATAAGCAGGTAAAATAAGGTCCCAGTGAAGTTAATCAATTTAATTTCGATCAGTTCAGCCGGCATGCCGTAATACCTGAATTGACTTTCCGTATAAAAATACATAAAAGCAACCGACAGAACAGAAAACAAGCTGAAAACAACAGTCAGATCTGCTCCATGTATAAAAGAAAATAAAGGGAAATTCTTTTTTTGGGTGGTTTCCTGCTTTTGTGAGTTTCTCATTGAAACACCCCTCCTAAAAAGCCAGCCGCAAAAAAGCGGATACTGGATAATGGCATATGCAGCACTCTTATCATATGAATCCGCCGTTATTTGTTGCTTTTCTTAAGCACTGATCGATGAATATGGCTCGGCTGCAGCGGTGATACTATCCGCTCAAGCTGTGTACTGCGCCGCTGTATGGCCAAAGTAGAAACGTACATGGAAACCTCGGTAAAGAAAGGATGAAAAAAGTGGGCAGAAACGGAATCGGTGAGAAAGCTGCTGTAAATGGCGAAGAAAAGATAAGGAAAGCGGCAGACTTATGAGTGAAGCAGTTCCTTTTAATGAATCACTCGTTCAGTACTCATCCGGCTGGCAATGGGACGACAAAAAATACTGGGGAGAAGCGGGCGAGATTATCGGTGTTGTACCGGATCATATTGTGATGGGAAAGCCGCATGATCAACGTTCAACGGAGTATTGGTTTTACTTTGCTGCCATCAGCCGGTCCCTCACCGCTGATTTTGTGCAAAAAGAAAAAAGAGCTCTAACGTCAGATGAGGAAAGAGCGTTAAATGACCGGGCCAGAGAGCTGATGAAAGAATCGATTTTGCACAAAACTCCCGTGAAAATGCTTCTGGCCAGGTATGAAGTGACCAATCCATACAGACCGCCCGATCTTTCCGGATTGAAAGTAGTCGAATACCTGCCGGCAGGCCCGGCTCATTGAATAAAAGTGTTTTGTACAAAAAGAGATAAACTGAACAGCAAAAGGAAGAAAAGAAGCGAAAAAAGCCGTATCAGCGATTCAGCTGATGTGGCTTTTTTGTATACAACAGCTGAATTTACTTCTTTGCAGGCGGATCTTTTTGTATGATCAAGTCCGTCGCGAAAAGAAAGCTTCTTTTCTCTGCCTGTGTTACTATAAAAGGAGAGAAAAAATGGAGGTTTTTTTGTATGAAAATGTCTGTGACCCGGGGGCTGGCAGAATTGAAGCTGCTGGACAAGCGTATCAAGACAGTAATGAACTCGGCTGCATTCGTTGACTTTGCCATCGGTGAAAAAGCGGTGAACGGATACACATCGAACAAAGAATATGAAGATAAAGTGCAATCAGCTTATCAGTCTGTGAAAGATTTGATAAAACGACGCAATGATATTAAGTCTGCGATTGTTCTTTCCAATGCCATGACAAGGGTGAAAATTGCGGACAAAGAATATACGGTTGCGGAAGCCATCGAGCGAAAAACATCTATTCAATATGAAGTGCAGCTTATGCAAAAAATGAAAAACGAGTATACAAAAGCGGTAAACAACATTCAAAGAATAAATGAGGAAGTCAAAGAAGAATTGAATCGAAAGCTCGATGCTTTGTATGGGCGCGAAGCAAAAACGAAAGTGGATGAAAACAATGAGCTTGTGAAAAGCTACCGAAACGATAACGAAGCTAAAATGATCGATCCGCTGAAAATCCGCCATACATACGAGAAACTGGAGCAGGAAATTGATGAATTTTTATCAGAAGTCGATTTTGTCCTGTCTACCTCGAATACTTTGACGGAAATTGAAGTGCCGGAATAAGATAAAGCGGTTAGTCAGTCGAAAATCAGCAAAACTAAACAGGTGCGGGCGGCTTTGGCCTTACAGCCGCTAACTTTTCATTCATCCATTTGAGGATACAGGGAACTTAAACGCGAGCGAGCGTTATCAGGCTGAAAGCTCAAAGTTAAACGTTCAAACCTTAAAGGTGAAAGATCAAAGCTCTTAAAAGTTAAAGCTTAAGGCTCAACGTTGATAAGTTCGATAAAATCCATGAGAACGGCTTAGGCGGTGTTTGTTTATCGGCCGCATTGATTGCCGCATGGCTGATTGGCTAACTGCCTGCATAAAACAATACATTGTTTTTCAAATCAAAAAAACTGTTCATGATGAACGGTTTTTTTTTGATTTGAAAGAAAGAGTGTAATCACAAGGATGTTTATTAAATTATTTGTTCTATTTTTAGAAAAGGTAAAGTAAATAAATAGAAAAACAAAAGTAAACAAAAAAGCATTAAGAAAATAGAATATTCAAATTTTTAATCCCGGTCTTATAAAAAGTGACAATTCCTATTAGATGGGTATCCAGTATGTATGGTTTCAAGAAAAGAATGGATACAGCTGCTTCTTCCCATCTTACACGGGACATATTCGTCTTTAAACACAGAAAAAAATAGTGTTTTTAAAAAGTACATATTTTACAATGTGCAAATTTCAAATAAAGGAATAAAAAAGAACAACCAACATATTTTTAAACTGGTTGCTCACACTCCAGCAGTGCATTTTTTAAAAGCTGGATATCTTCTTCTATTAATTTTTTAAGGCGCAAGCTGCGACACCGGTTATAATCATCTATTAAACGACCCAATTCAGCAGAAAGAAGAATGATCGTATCTTCCAGAATGAGCACTCCTTTTTGGATAATTTGTTTTCACCAAGGTGCGGGACAGATGAACGTGTGGGTGATGTCTATCAAACTACTAAAGGGTAAAATAGTCAAACCTATATGTTTATACCCTAATTTCAAAAAAATATGCGTAAATATATAAAAAAATTTATTTATTGGAGAATGAAGCTTCTTCAATGCGATAAAAGACATGTTTCCTGTGGTAGATAAAAGAGTTTTTGTTTATTTTAAAACGAATGGTGAAAAATATGGACATGAAAGTGAATATTCCAAACCAACTGTACAAGTAAGGAAGGAGACGGCTGTGAATGACACAGTGTATTTTGCAAATTAACAAAAAAGCGCACCGGGCAGGGGACCATATTGCGTTTGCAGCAGCGGAAACATTGGATCCGCCCATCGATATTGGCGGAGGAATGTGTTATCACCGATATATTGAGCATTATGAAAAGCTTGCTTCTGAAGAGGAAAGAAAAATAGGCTTGACGAATATTTTAAGCACTGAGGAAACAGAAAACGAAATTTTTTATACGGTAGACGAGAGCCAGATTCCGTTTATAAAAGAGGTGGCCGTTTCAATTACAAATGAGTTTCCGGAAAGCTATGAGCGCCAGTACACGGAGTTTATTCAACGTCTTCAAAATGAAAAAATTATTGCTTGAGGAAAGTAAAAAGGATTATGGAGCCGTCGTTTTAAAGGCTTAAATGAGAAATAAACAAAACAAGCAAGCCGTTCTCCTGTCCGGCTTGCTTGTTTATTAGTACATGGCATTAGGAGGAGGCGAGAAGGAAAAAGAAGACGGGCTATGGTGTTTTTCCAGCATTTTGAAATGCCGTTCTAACTGATCGACGTATTTAAGATGAAGCAATTCAAAGTGCATATGCTTTTGCGGATCTACATACTCATATCTTTTTGCCAGCAGGCCATACAAACTCGCCATATCCAAAAGATCTTTTAAGGTTTGGTCCATCATCTCAAAAAAAGCCTCCTTTAAAGAGTTACTTTAAGATATTCAAATACGGAATCTTTGTATAAGCCGTATGCCTGTTCTTTGACCGTACACTTGAAGCGGCTATGTATAAGGTTTTCTTTTGCGCCGGCAAAATAGAGGTGAATTTTGCCCTTTTTGGGGGAACATAAAGAATAAAGCTAAAAAAGGAGAGTGAACAAAATGGAAAGAGATTCCGGTACAGAAAATGTTATTGACGGGATTAGTCAGCACGAAAAAGACGTGTATCGTTTTATGAGAGACGAATACGAAAGAACGGTGAGCTACGGTGATGCGTATGATGCTAAAGTGCAGGATCCTCAGCTTACCGCACTTGTGAGCCGTGAATTTAATATTTCCGCTGATGAAGCAAGAAACATTTATATGGATGTTGAATCAAAAATAGCCGATTTTCGCAGGAAACAATCAGGAAAAGTATAAGCGCCTATCCGGGCGCTTTTTTGCTGGGCAGCACATCCGGAAAAGGACAGCCGTTCTTTCATGATAAAATGAGGAGAAGAGGTGATAGACATGGAATGGATTGGGCTGCCGGCAGGGGCGCTTCAAGCGAATGCATACGTGATTTACGAGAAAGGAAGAGCCTTACTGATTGATCCAGGCGGAGAAGGGAATAAAATTCGGCGGTTTATCCGGCAGAAAAAATTGCAGCCGGAAGCCATTCTTTTAACACATGCCCATTTTGATCATATAGGGGCAGTGGAACCGCTTCGGGAGGAATACAGTATACCGGTTTGCCTTCATCACGCTGAAAAAAAGTGGCTGTTGAATCCTGCTTTGAATGGATCGGCTTCTTTTGAGGGAATAGAGCCTATTGTAGTAAACCCCGCTGATCAGCTATTCACAGGGGAAGGAAGGCTTTCGATTGGCAGCTTTTCTTTTGATGTGTACGAAACTCCGGGACATTCTCCCGGCAGTGTCAGCTTTTATTTTAAAGAGGGAGGCTTTGTTGTTGTAGGAGATACCTTGTTTGAAGGAAGTATCGGCCGTACGGATTTAAAAGGCGGGCAGGAAACCCAGCTGTTGAAAAGCATTCATCAAAAGCTTTTAACGCTGCCGGACGATACATACGTACTGCCGGGTCATGATAGTGTGACAACGATTGGCCGGGAAAAGGAAAATAACCCTTTTTTAAAGAAGCATAAATAAAACTTACATAAAAAAGCTGTGTTTGTTAAAAGAACAAACACAGCTTTTCACGTTTTTAAGCGGATGTGTCTTTTCCTGCCTGTCTCTCTTTCCAGGAGGCATGCATTTCCTGAACACCGCTTATAACTGTTTTTAATCCTTTTTTTCGGATTCCTTTTGGTGAAATAGGTTCCATCAATATGTCTGCTCCAGCCGCTCCCGCAATCGTTGCAAGAACACCAGCAGTTCCGGCAGCCACTGTTCCGGCTGTGACCGCGGCTCCCGAGACGGCTCCGGTGGCAGTGGTTACCGCACTGGCTAATCCGGCCGCACCGGCAGCCGCAGCTGCGCCAGCGACGGCGGTCCCGGCTGTGGTCACGGCTCCGGCAGCGACCGTTCCAGCCGCTGCAGCCGCCGTCGCTGCAAGCGTTCCAGCTGCAGCAGCGGTACCTGTGACAGCAGCAGCGGTGCCGGTGATGACAGCTCCTGCAGCCGTCGCGGCAATCGCGCTAGCAGCCAGCGGAGCGGCTGCTGCAGCTGCCACTCCACCTGCTACATAAGCAGCACCTTTCCAAAATCCCATACAAACACCTTCTTTTTTGATTGTTACCTGTATTCGTTTAAGCAGGAAACTCCTATACTCATTATGTACCCCGAATGGTCTTTCAGCACACATTTAAAAGAATGAACGCCCGTATGAAATCTTCCCGGCGATCAAGCCTGTAACAACAGGGGGTGTAATCACAGCTTGATGCTGTTTATGATCACTGAATTCTTTGAAAGAGCAAGAAAGGGTACACCGCCCATTTTTGAAAAAGTGGAAAGGGATAAGGAATCGACTGTACATGACTTTGGGGCAGTTTAATGAGCAGCTGCAACGGGTACACTAAAGTATGGTTTGGTAAGCCGTGTATATAAAGTACCCATTTCGAAATAGTACACACATAATAAAAGCACTCACAGGGCGTGAGTGCTTTTTTGTTGGCTGAAAAACTTATTTTTCGAAGGAAAGTTCAGGCTGCTCTGGCTGGGCCGGGGGAACAGGCTGCAGGACAGGCTGTTCTGCGCTCGCTTCGTCACTCATTTGGTTATCAGATGAGGTTGTATCCGCCTGATTTGTTTCTTGGTCCGTTTGTTCTCGGTCAGCCAGTTCATTATTTGCTTGATTCACCGTTTTACTGTCAGTTGTAGAATCCGCTTTCTCCTTTTTTTGTGTATCTGCTTGGTTAAACCAATCGGATACATAGCCGTCTTTTTTTTCAGATGTCTGGGATGTTGTTTCTTTTTCCTGTTTGGTTTCATTGCTTGTTGTATCGTTTTCATTTGAGGCAGCAGGCTGTTCCTTTTCCGGTGCGGTTGTTTCGGTTTGTTCAGCTGTTGCGTCTTCGGTTTTTTGTTCTGGTTTGTCTGTTAAAAAAACATTCAAAAGCAGCAAAAAACAGGAAAGTGCTGCAAGCAGGGAGACAAAAAGGTACATACTCGATTTATAGATTTTTATAGCCGCTCATCTCCAATAACAGGACTTATTGTGAAAGTATAAAGCTATTGTACAATACGAAAGAAAAGAACCGAAGAGGCGGCTGCTTTTTTTATATCCTACACTGCAAGCAAAGGAGTAGGTAAAATTAATAATGTACAAAATTCAAAAAAATAAAGCAGCCGAAAGGGCTGCCCTACGTTGACTGCTCACACAAAGAAATAGCTTCGTTTAATAACTGAATGTCACTTTGAATCAGTTCTTTAATCTCCGGATCATCGTATCGGTAATAGTCATTAATTAATTTTCCCAGCTCATTAGACAGGATGATGGCTAGATCTTCCATAGTAAACGCTCCTAGATAAAGGTTTTTGCGTAATCCTTATTTAATTTTACCTAAAATAGGTTTAATATACTAGCTATAATTACCTATATTTTATGAAACAAATGAACAGACCGGTTTTTAATAAAAAACTCATTGGGCCGGCCGCCGGAAAAGAAAATGCTCTGATGAACCACCAGCAGGGCCAGACTCCATTATGACAGCAGAAAGCCAATAAGGTTCAGCCTAAAAAGCTTCGGTCTGGTTTTTCAATGATCAGGAGGGCTGGGAGCGCATAAAAAAGCAGCCAGGTGAGAACCTGGCTGATACAAGGTTTACTTATAGGAGTAGGATTTGGAACTAACAGTTCTAGTATGTACCATTTGAAAAAATCTTAAACAAGAAGCACCTGCCTGTTTTGAAGCTGGGCATGAAGAATTAATGTATTTAATTCTTCACTGTAATAAAGCGCTTCTGCACTGGAAAGTCCATAGAGCTGAACCGCGGAAGCCAGCAGCCCGCGGACTCTTTCGATTTCTTCATACAAATAACCTATAGGGTCTTTTTTATTTAGCATCTTTTTTTCTCCATTTATGTACTTCGCAGGTTCAGTTACCCAAAAAAGAAAGGGGGGAAACCTATTTATATAAAATGTAAATGGTCTTTGAACAAAAGATATGGTTGAAAGCTGTTAAAGCACTGGGAAAAGAAAGAGAAATTTGTTATGTTAATAAAAGCATGAGGTACATTTAGGAGGATATAAAGTGAAGATATTATTCAAGCTCTTCATTGGACTGGCATTGCTTTTGGCTCTTCTAGGAGCCGGACTGTATTACTTCGGAACCAAAATTGCATCTGATAAAATAATGGATGAAGTAGCACAACAGATTGAAAACAGCGGAGAAGTGGAACAGATTAAGCAGCAAATTAACAACAACCCAGAACTGAAAAAGCTGGTGGAAGAAGGCGCAAATGCCGACACTTCTTCTCTTCCGTTTACGACAAAAGAAGAAGCGGCAAGGGAAATGGTGAAAAAGTTCAGCCCAGGCGAGCTTAAAGACATTCAATCGACCGTACAAGGCGGCCTGACAGAAGAAAAGAAACAAGCATTATTAGAGACACTCCAGAGCAAGCTGACTGAAGATGAAATACAGGCTTTAAAAGTGCTGGCTTACAAGGAACTTTATCAATAAAAGAGGGACACCATCGGCGGGTGTTCCTCTTTTTTTTATTTAGTCGAACTCATAACGAGGCGCTTCTCTGCCTGTTTACATGGCCAAACAGTAATAAGCCCCTGTTTTGATAACGAGGGGCTCTTCTGTCAACTTTGTGTTTGATCTTGTTCGATCCACCAGTCGATTTGATCTAAATCAAAAATAATGATGTCTAAACCAACTTTTTTATGAGGAAGCTTCTTATTTGTGATTAGATCATAAATATCCTTTTCAGCAATTGGATAGTTTACCGGCTCAAGATAGGAGATTAATTTCTGTATTCCTTGAATTCTTCTCATTTCATCACCTCCCACAAATATTTCTCCGGGCTTGGGAGAGAAAAACTTGTGTAAAGGATCAAATGAGTGAATATAAACCTTTTTACCCTGTTGGGCCCAGCTATATACCTGATCGTTCAATTTTTAAATGATCCATGTAAAATGGCAGCTGCGTATACATGAGGCAGCTGCCATTTTAAACATGAGTTCAACGGCTGTTCTTTTTTAAGTCATCCATCTGTTCTTGAATGGTTATATGGTGAATAACGGTTAAAATCAAAATAATAATATTTAATACACTTGATAAGATCGTACCGCCTAAGAGTATACATTTTGCTCGGGAATGGAGCATATGATCACCACTTTTTTAACGGAGTAGGGTCAGATGAAAAAACAAAGCCTGTTTTACATACACACATTTAAAAAGGGTTTGGCACGTTTACTCTACCCGTATCGTATTGGCATCGCCAAATTGCTGCTTGCTGTTCTTCTGCTGCGAGCCCTGGCTGCTGTATGAGCCGTTTTGTTGATTGTCCCCTTGGCCCTGGCGGCTTACATTTTGACCGCTTGTTTGATACCGGGCGCCTTCATTGTTGTTTTGGTTTTTCGGCTGGTTTTGGCCGTTTTGATTCTGGTTGTTTTGGTTTTGGTTATTGCCCGTTAATGTGTCCATAACATTTTCAATGCCTTTGCCAATCGTTTCTAAAATACCGCCGTTCTGCTGGCCGTTTCCATTCTGCTGGTTGTTTTGGTTTTGATTTTGATTCGCCATCTTTTTCACCTCCCGAGCTTTATCGTGCGCAAACGAAAAAAAATTATTTATAAGTCGGCCAGGTGCTTTTTTCAAGGCGCTGTATGGATCGATATGTTTTTTGGTTGAAGATAAAGGGAAAGGACATGCTACTGAGTAAGAAACTCGTTAAGGAGGGACTTGAAAATGGGCGTAAGCCGAAAAAAACAAATGCTTATGAGTGGAATAGCGGTTCTGTTTACACTTGGACTGGCTGGCTGTGGAAACGAAGAAAATCCGCCGACTGAGCAGGAAGAAGTTGAGCAAAACAATCATAGTGACATTAATGAAGGGATGAACGAAAAGAACGATACAGGCACGAATGAAGACGATCAAGTAGAAGTCGATCCGAATGATGGCGAAACCGAAACGAATGAACAAGGTTCGTAAGCTGGAAAGGAGCTTGCCGGCAACTAATGAAAAAGTGTATCTGGCTCCGCACAGATACACCTTTTTCTGATAACACAAAGAAATTAATGCTCTTTTAAAGCAGCCAGGGGAACACTTTGTTCTTTTTCGGGCTCATCCAGAGGATAAATACGAGCCATTTCATTGTCTTCGTCTACATGCTGGATATAAATAGGTAATTCGTTAAACGTCACGTCAGCCATTACAGGAGAAGCGGCGATTTCCTGAGCTCGTCGTAAATTCATCATTGTGGCCTCCTTTTGTTTGATAACACTTTTAACGTTTACTTAAAAAGCGTTCCTTATTCTGCCTGATGTGAAGTGAACGAAAGTGTATCTGCTGCCAATGTTTTGGCTGCTTAAAACGAGGAGGGGTGTATTAGAAGTTCAAACAAACAAGCCGGTTCAAAGCGCAGCTTGTTTGTTTGAATACGTCCCATAATGAAGGCCAAGGTGCAGCTTTTCCATCATCCTGCAATGCCGTTCCACCTGATTAGCATATTGAAAATGAAGCTGGTCATTATACACGTGCTGCTGCGGATCTATCTATATACTCGTGCTTTTTTGCTGACAGGCCATACAAGTTCGCCATAGCTAAAAGATCTTTTAACGCCTGATCCATTCAAACAAAAACTCCTTTAAAGGATTACGTTATTTGAGTGATCTGGCATAGGTAAGCCATTTGCCTGCTATTGTGGATGATCTCATGTATGAGAGCAGCCGCCGCTTCACCAGCTGAAGGCGGGATTACTTTTGGGCTTCATTAGCCGCTTTTTGTTTGATGAGGCTGTCCCGCTCGGCGGAAAGTGCTTCGTTTTCTTTCTTTAAACGGGCCACTTCCTGTTTAAGCGCGGCGCTGTCTTCCGTTATGATCTTTTTTTCTGAAAGAGCTGCTGCATTGGCTTTCTCCAAAGCTATACTATATTGTTCGGCACCCGCCATCTTTCCCTCTAATGTGCTTATCTTTTCTTCCAATATCGTAATTTCCTGTTTAAGCCGGTTGTTTTCATCCAAAGCGGCTTCAAAATCCTTGTTTTCATTTCCAAGCATCGCCAGCGCAACAAGAAAAATCCCCCCAAAAAGTGCCGGGTAAAAGATGCGCTTGAACACACGATGCTTCCTGTTGAATAAGCTGCACAAAAAGTGAAAAAGAAAATATAAACAAGCAAAAGCGATCAAAGTAAGTCCGAGCAGGCTAACTAAAATCAAGCGATCCCTTCTTTCAAGCGAGCTGTGATTTTCCGTGAATTCACGCCTGGGCTGGAAGCGGGCAGCTGACGAGGGAACATAATTATGTTTATTTTCATCCAAAAAACAAAGAAAAGCCAGCTCTTTAAGCCGACAAATCATAACAATATCTATTGAAAAAGGTTGCTATTTTGTTTTAAACAGTGTTAGCTAAAAACAGTACATAGGAGGAATCTTTACATGCGCGATAAACAGCAGAGCACCTTTTACATTGTTGATTATGAATGGACAGGGCAGCACATTTTATTTGTAAAAGCAGCGGGCTTCGATGCCGAAAAGGGGAAGGCATTTGAGGAAGTCATTAAGTTTTTAAGAGGCAGGCCGTTTGGGGACAGCATTCATCCCCAAAAGTCTTCTCTGTCAGCCGCTTGCAGAAAGGGCCTTCATGCTTATATAACAAAGAAATTTAACGGCAAAGAATTTGATTAAAAAGGAAAAACAGCACTCCTGGACGAGAGCTGTTTTTTGGCATTGTATCATAAACACCATGCGTTTTGACGGAAGTTTACCGTCTTTTGGCTGCTTCACATGTTAAAAAATCAAGCTGTTTTTGCATGGCTGTTAATTGCTTTTGAATCGACTCTGTCTGCTGTGGTGCTGAAGACTCGGCGCTTGCTGCTTCCTCTAAAGCGAGCAGTGCGGCAAATGTGGCAACCGCATCCGCGAGGGTTGTAAGGGCTGTAGCAAGAACCGTCAGCTTGGCTGCATTCACTTCAAGAGACGCCGAGGAGTTTTCCTGTTGAGCTGCTTTTACATAACGCTGATTCACTATGTGCCTCCTCTCCCAATGGAATAAGCATATATCCGTTCACATTGTATGCAGAAACAGGCACAGTGTGCGAAGCAGCAAGGCTTTTGTCTGCATGTAAAAAGCAGCTGTATGACCAGGCATACAGCTGTTAACATAGTGGTTTGGCGGGTAAAACCGGTCAGAAAGCAAAAGCAGGAGTCATGTAAACAAATCTTGTGCATACTCTCTTAATACCTATTAAAATCCTCCGCCAACGTAAGACGCACCAATGATAATAAGAAGGATAAACAGAACAACAATCAGCGCGAAGCCAGATCCGTATCCATCACCGTTTTTGTAGCCCATCATGATCACCTCCTTTTCCATATAGTATGAGAAAGTAAAGGCGGCTCTTGTGCGAATGGTCATAGTGAAACAAAAAATGTTAGAGGAATCGTGAAAGGAGCAGAATGCGTGAAGTATGGCTTTGTTGTGAAGGACAATAAGGTTGTCGCAACATTTCGAGGCAAGGGGCAAAACTTTAATATGGCTGCTCACGCATTTATGATGTCTGGTTACGGGATAAGGTGGGTGTCTGCCGAAGAATATCAAGCAGAAAGGGAAAAAACGAAAGAGTAATACCGCCTTTTCCAGATTAGCAGTAGAATGTACGCAAAAAAAAAGCAGCCAGGCAATGCCTGGCTGAAAAGTCATGTTCACTTGTAGGAGTTGGGGTTGGGAACTAACAATCCTATTATGAACCTCTCCATAAAAATTTATACAAAAAAGCCAAAAAACGTTTCGTGTTTCTCTTGAATGTCCGCTTTAAAAGAAAAACGGGACAGGCTAGCCAGCGGAGCCTGACTGCTCAGCAGCAGGAAAGGAAAGAATAAAGCGTGTACCTTTTGCAGGCTCACTTTTTACTTGAACGCTGCCGCGCATAGACTTGACGGTACTGTAAACCACCATTGTGCCAAGTCCTGTGCCGAGATCCTTTGTTGTGAAAAAAGGGTTTCCCAGGCGTTCAATTTGTTCTTTATTCATTCCAATGCCTGTATCCTCTACAGTAATAACAGCATGATCTTTAAAGCGGTTCAATTCGATTGTCAGGGTGCCGCCACCGGGCATGGCTTCAATTCCGTTTTTTGCAATATTGAGGATACATTGATGAAACTTTTCTTTTTCTCCAGCCAGCAAGCTGTTTTTCTGGAAATTTGTTTTGATTTCTACATCATTCATAGCTGCATAAGGCTCCACAAAATGTGAGATACTCGTTAATTCATGCTGCAGATCTAGCACTTTTACATTTTCCAATGAAGGCTTGGCAAAGGTAAGGTAGTCTGTAATGATCGACTCTGCTTTGTTTAAGGCATCTACAGCCGTGCTGATGTAATAATCCTTTTCTTGATTGGAAAGCTGCGGGTCGCGCAGCAGCTGAAGAAAACCTTTCGTGACGGTTAACGGATTTCGCACTTCATGAGAAATACTGGCGGCAATGGTGCTGACGGTTTTTAATTTCTCGAGCTTCGCTATTTCTTCGGACAATATCATCTCTTTTTTTGCTTTTTCAATCATCCATATACAAAGGAGGAGGCCGATTGTTTGAAGCGCTGCGATCAAAACAGCGAATACAATAAACGTTGCCGTGACAGTTAATGGCAATAAAAGCATATTAAGAGCCAGTGTAGATAGGGCTGCAGTCAAGGAGATGCACAGAGCAATCCATAGTTTCTTTTTAAGAACGGCTGTTTTTTTGAAAAAAGGCAGAACCACAACCCATAAAAGCAGCAGCAGAGAATAAACGAAGAGGGCGGATAGAAAGTCTGGAACTCCCAGTACAAAACGATAGCCGAGTAAAATGGCTGTCAGAATGCAGGCAGCCCGGCGTCCTCCGTATAATGTTCCGATGATCAAAGGAATTTGGCGGAAGTCGATCGGTATTTCTTTTAAAAGAATAATAGGAAAACTCATTGAAAACACAATCGATATCCCACAAATCAATATAATAATCAGGGTATGTGCAATCTGGTTTACTTTCCGTTCCAGGAATTTAAAATAAATTGTAAAACCGAAATAAATCAAAAGAGTGTTTAATAAGAAGCTTTGAATATTAGTAAGAAGAATATCCAATCTTGCAACTCCAGTCGTGTAAAGTGGTAAGAGATGAAGGGATTTTTCACTCCAGCTCTGATACGTTTTTTATCATAACACGGAAGGAGCTTTTTTCTTCTATTTGATTAGTAAAAAATGTGAAAAATAAAAAAACGCCTTCAATCAAACAAAAAACCCGGCTGCCCAGCCGGGTAAAAAACGATCTGTTATTCGCTTGGAAACACTCTGCGAACGGTATCGCTAAATTCATCAACAAGTCCTTCTACAGGCTCTCCTGCTTCAATCCGCTCAGCATAATCCTTCATTTGAGTAGTGAAATCCGGGTCTTCCGAAATATACACCTCTTCAAGGGACGTATCTGATTCTTTTACTTTGTCTTCCATGTCTTTTTTCAGTTCGTCCGTTACTTGAGTGCCATTTTCTAACTGAACGGCGGCATAAGCACGCTCTCCTGTTGCCAGAACAGTGGCGTCTTCTACTTTATCCATGTCCTCAAGGCTGCCCTCTGCTTTATCCAATACAGACAGGCGGGCTTCATTATTACCTTCGTCATTTGTTGTCTGCTCATTATGCGTATCATGTTCAGCTGCATTATTGTCGGCTTTGTCTGCTGTTTCATCATTATTATTCATACATCCGGCCAAGAAAAAGATGGTCATACAAGCCGCCAAATACATTGATGCTTTTTTCATCGAACATCCTCCTTTGTACAAGTTAAAATGAACAAAGGATATTTTCTCCAATGGATGCCGGAATATACCATGAAGATGAAAAAGAAGCCTTTATGAAAAAGGCTTCCTGATATAACCATTCTTGTATAAAGAGTTTAAAAATAAAATGGAGGAACGATCAAATGAGTCCGGCCGTACTTTTTATGCTCAATCTATCGACATGAACGGGTCGAGCCCGCACAGAAGCAGACACCGCTCGTTTCGATTACCATACATCCAGATAAAAATAAAAAACTTTTTTATATCGGCTGTTTACATTGTACTAAAGCTTTGCTTAAAAGCTGGATATCATCTTGAATCTGTTCTTTAATGATTAAATCAGGACATTTTAAATAGTCATCAACGAGCCGTTCCAGTTCAACAGATAAAAGAAGGGCAACCTCTTTCAGAGCAAACACTCTCCTTTAAATAAATTCTCCCCATTTTACATACTGTCCGTGAACATGGAGAGGTTGAAAAGGACAAAAAATAAAAATGGTTATTTTTAAATTTTATGTGAAGAGGAAGAAAAACATTCAAACAATTGTGTGCGAAATAAAAAGGAGGCAGAATCAGCATGAATTTCTGCCCAGAGGATGACCAGCGCTTGACTAGGATGATTTCTTTTTGTAAAATGCCATCATTTCTCGAATGGAACGCATAATTTCTTTGAATTGCAGAGCAAATAAACACAGGCTGGAGAAAGAAAAAAACACAACCGGAACAAATCGAAACCAGTGCATAAAATCCTCTCCGTTTCTGTCTAGCGATAAGTATACATCCTTAAAACTGCAGTGACTTTCTGTTCACTTATCTAGAAACGAATGCAGTGATTCCTGTTTGCCAAGAACACGTTCTGCACGAACTCATTATATGCGGTCCCTTAAAAGAGATGTCTTTTTTCGCCGCTTATTTCCATCTCCTGATGAAAGGGGTATCGAAACAGGAGAAAAGCCGTCTGTCAATGGAAGAGGCAGGCGGCTTTGTGTTTTTAAACGGGTTAAAAAAAGCGGCTTTTATTGAATAAAAAATAATAAATGGACCATACTGACGGATACAGGTGGTGAAACGATGATAACAAACAGCCGCATGATGCTGTCCGGGCACATTATGTTAATTGAAATTTTAAACCGTCCGTTTTACCGTTTTGCCATTGTGGCAGAACAAAGAGACCGGGATCAGCCTTTTATCAAGCCAGTGCCTATTTATGGGACTATTACATTTAATAAAAACAAACGTGAAGTTGTCGCAGATAGTTTAAACACTTCATTTGGCAATCTAGAGAGCAGCACCCGGCAGTGGATTGAAAAAAAGCTCATGAAAGAAATTGATGAATACCATGAGCGGCAGCTGCTCGTTCAGCAGAAGCACTCGTAACAAAAAGAGCATCCATTCGGATGCTCTTGCTCTCAGCCTGCCTTCTAACTTTGCCTATACAAGCCTGAAGCTTCCTTATAAAAAAGGAAGCTTTTTTGTGCGGCTGAGCGGCTTTATTACTGGTTATTAAAAACGGAAATGGAACATTAAGTGATAGAGAAAGTGAAAAACAATGAAACAAAAGAAGGGGTTGATCCGTAGAAAAAAATGAAACAAAGAGAAGGAGACTGGTTATTATGCAATCAGGAAAATCATTAATTACGTCCCATGTGCTGCCGAGGTTTTTCAGTGCGCTTTTGCTTTCGTTTATCGGTACATTAGTTGGCGGGATGTTTATTCCAGAAACAGTAGCACTTGCTTTAGGCCTGGTTCCGATCCTTGTACTGCTGCTGCTTTTAATAAAATCATTTTCAGCGGGAAGAAAAAGAAAGAAAGGACTCAGTACGTATGGATTGAGGCTTCCTATGTGGCTCGTGTACGTGTTTACGCTGCTGGTTGGAATTTCTATTTATCCGGCTATCGATCTATATGTCGACGCGATGGGGATGGCGCTCGTTGTAGCAGCGTTCGGTATTGCTTCCGCTCTATTCGGCGGATTGTTTGTTTACACATACTTTACGAAAAGAGATTTCTCCTTTTTGGGCGGTATGCTCTTCTTTGCACTGCTTACACTGATCCTGCTCAGCATTGCCAACATTTTTATTGGTTCCAGCTTTATGGACCTTGGTCTTGCTTTTGCTGGAATCCTTATTTTCTCCGGCTATATGCTATATGATATTTCCCGGATGAAGGAGTCAGGGTTTAAAAAAGCGGACGTGCCAGCAGCGGTCTTTGATTTGTATTTGAATTTTATTAATATCTTCCTGGATATTTTGCGGGTGCTGAACTTTTTCACCTCAAGAGACTAAGACACCCTTTGGGAAAAGAAAGTCCCGGCCGCATATAGGCCGGGACTTTCTTTGTTATTGATTGTTTTCCGTTGGATTATTTTCAGGGTCCAGTTGGTCATCGGTTGTTCCATCATCGATACCGTTATCCTGATCTTTTCCGTCATTGATCCCGTTAGCATCTTCGTTGTTGCCGCCGTTTTCTTGATCCGTCCCATCGTTGACGCCGTTTCCTTTGTCGTTTTCATCTCTTAGTTCGGTATCTAAATCGCCTTCTGTTTCATCTTGTTCAGTTTGATTTTGGGTATCGGTATTGTTTTGTTCTTGCATTTGATCCTGCTCATTATTGGTGTCGTCATTTTGTCCGCCGCCGCAGCCAGCCAGCCCGAGTACGAGCAAAGCCGTTAGCCCGCTGACAAGAAGTTCTTTTGTGCCGGTTAATTTCATGTGTGCATTCTCCTTTAAGTAAGGTTGTCGTCAATGATAGCATGCCCAGTGTATGAAGAAGTAAACAAAAAGAGCAGGATGACCAAAGAATTTTTGGCAGGCAAAACGAATCCGTTATTGATCCCAAGTCATACATTCCGCTATCCAGAACAGGTTAAAGCAGACGGCGATTGAGCCAAAAGGTTGTATAGTGTATAGGTATAAAAAGCTAATTGGGTTTGTAATATAGTTTATTTCGGCTTGACTTGACATAATTCGACATGATTTAATGGGACTAAAGATAAAGGCAAACTTCTCCGAAAGGGAAGGACGCAAAGCCACGGGTCTACTTTTCAGCCAGTGAAAAACGACAGCCGGGTTGCCAAATAGGGAAGCTTCTCCGTATTTGGTTGAATAACTGTTTAAAGCAGGAGGAAACATGCGGAGAAAATCAAACGACGTAAAAGCACATGTAGAAAAATTTTTTGTTTTATTGAAAAACTATCCGGACAGTACAGATTCAGCTTTAGTTTTTGTACGGTTTTTACGCTCTTTTTTAAGGGACTGCTCCCAGCCGGAAGTACTGCCTACGATTGAAATTATGACACTTTTAAAAGAACATAAGCCGATCGCGTTTTACTCTATGAGAAAGCTTTCAGAGCATGATAACCTATTGGCTTTTTTAACGGGTTTATCGATGAGTCCCCAGGAAGCCGAAAATAAGCTTCAAGCCATATATGAAAGCCGGGAATATAAAACAAAGAAAAGCTCCTGATGAAGGGAGCTTTTTTTGTTTAAAAGCGGGGGCTTTCCTTTAATTGTGGAAATATGTAGTTGGATTTTATTTGAAAAAGGAAACATTTGTTCGTTACAATAAAAAAAGGAGGAGATCAAGCAGATTATATAAACATGTATCGCTTTACATGTTAAGAAGTAAAAACATTTTTGTCCTGCTATTTGGGTGTCAACCGAAGAAATCCTGCGAAAAGGAGGAAAAACCATATGCTTAATCAGCTTTCCGTCCGCCAGCAGAAAATGCTTCTTTATATAAATGAGTTTGTCCGCACGAAAAATTATCCGCCTACGATACGTGGGATTGGCAAAGCGGTAGAACTAAAATCTGCTTCAACTGTAAAAGGCCATTTAGACCGCTTGAAAGAATCCGGCTATGTAACCTGGGAAGATAGAAAGCCAAGAACCCTGCGTGTAACCGGAAAATTTGTTCAGTAAAGGATTTCATCAGGACGGCAAACAAAAAGCGAACCGGGAAAGATCGGTTCGCTTTCATAAGAATGCAAATGATACAAACCCAATGTAATCAACTGTTCTTTGGGATCCGGTTTTCTGATAACCACCAGTCAATATGATTTAAGTCAAAGATCATCGCCCCGTTCATCAGCTTTCTATGAGGAAATTGTCTTTTTCGGATTAAATCCTCAACCTCTTCATGTGTGAGCGAATAATGATGGGCATTAAGGTATGTGAGTAAGCTGGGAATGCCTTGAACTCTCCTCATATGATCACCTCCCACTCTTTATTCTCTGTTATCTGAAAAAAGTGGAGAAATATGCTGGAAAAAGCAGACAAGAGAATGTATATCCAGCGTACCCGTTTTTTGAAAGACGCAAACGATTTAATTGGAAGAAGGCATCGGCCGTCAGTTGGGCAGATGGTCTGCTTTCTGGTTTTGTTCCTCTGGTGCATTTAATTTGCTGTTTGGGCTGGAGCCTTCATAAAAAAGCGGGCCGATCACGGTGATAGCGGCCGCAAAATAAACAAACGCAGGTATACATGCAGGATGACCTTTTAAAAGAAGTTTATACACAACCGAACCAAAAAACCTGAAAGTGTCCACTTTCAGGTTTTTTGGTTCGGTTGTGCCATGCTGAAAGAAATAATGTGCGGATATCGAATGTGATGATGAACATCATTGATGGTTAACTGAAGATGATCAATGGCCACTCCAGTCAGCTTTCCGGTCAATAACCCGCCGGTTGTGTCTACTTGAATCGTTTTACCGCTATGCATTAGAAGGTGGTCGAGAAAGACGGGTTCTGCTGTTACGGTATAAACCGGTGATAATTGCTGCATAATGGCTGGAAATTGGGGAGAATACAAATAATGTCCTGGCGGCAACAGCGAGTGTTGAGGCGGATTTGGATATTCCTGTACCATCGATTTCACTCCTTTATATAGTTACAGTATGCGTCCATTGGCGGAGTGACACTTTGCCTTCGTGTACTTTCCGGCTTAGCTCGCTCATAATGTTAGGACAAGCAGAAAAAGGAGGGTACTGTAATGAAAAAATGGATCGCAGCGGCTGCAGCGGCTATCGTATTAAGTGCCTGTTCGGCAGAAGAAGAAATGGTTCAAAGCACGTTTTCAGAAGGGACGGAATCAATTATTGAAGAGCCGTCAGAGGAAGAGCTGGCCGAACAGATGAAAGAGGAAGCCGTGCCGGCGAAATTTACGGAGTTAAATGCTGACGAGCCGCCAGTCGGTAAAAAAGTGGCTGCGACAGGACGTGTTACGGAAGTGATCGAACCCGGCTTAACGGGCTCATTTTTCCTTCAGGCATCGGATGGCACGTATGTGATTATGAATGCCACACAGACGGAAGTCGAAATAAATGAGAGCGTTACGGTGTATGGAACAGTGGCAGTGGAAAAAGCGAAAGATGGAACATCGGCTATCAATGCAGTGATTATTGAGAAGTAGAAAACGCTTTTAAAAAGCAGTTGCAGTTCCAGCGAAGGATCGATTATTCTTAAAGAAATAACATGAATGAGCCGATTTTATACATTCAAGAATGGTCGGTGCCTTGATGGAGCTTATCATAAAAGATTTACTTATTAATTTTTTATTTGTTCTTCTTCCGATCTTTTTTATGCAAATGCTTTACCTCGTTTCCTACTTATACCGTTTTGAAAAAGTAAAGGCATCATGGTTTGTTGTGTTTCCGATTATATCTTTTGTTTTATGCATGCTGTTTCCTTTTTCATTTGGAGACGGATTTAACTTTGACTTGCGCCGGGTTCCTTTTCTGCTGGGGATTTTATATGGAGGGCCGGGATTCGCTGCATGGCTGCTTCCGGCTTTGCTTGCTGCCCGCTTTTTTATAGGAGGATCCGGCTTTTTTATAACCCTTTTTACCTTTACGCCTATTGCCGTGCTGGCGATGTTTTTCTCGAAGTACTATTTAAAGATGCCGTTAAAACAAAAACTCCCTTCGGTGGGCGTGCTTATCCTTTTTTCTTTGCTGCTTACAACGTACGTGGCCGGGCAAATATATGATATGCATATGACGGTAAGTATGTGGGTGATCTTTTACATACTTAATATTGTTTTTATCCTGATTGCTGCCGTTTTGTTAGAGGTGATTAAAACCAATTTTGATGTATTGCAAAAGCTGATGAAAGCAGAGAAATTAGAGATTGTCAGCAACCTTGCTGCTAGCATTTCCCATGAAGTGCGAAATCCGCTGACAGCCAGCCGGGGATTTATGCAGCTTTGCTATGAAAGTGACATACCACCGGAAACAAAAGAGCAAATTCTGATTTCCATTCAGGAACTGGACCGGGCTACGGGCATTATTAATGATTATTTAACATTTGCAAAACCCGCTCCCGATGAGGCAGAAGCCATTATTCTTCACGAAACAATAAATCATGCTGTGAACGTGTTAATGCCGCTGGCCAATATGAACAGTATAGAGCTCGACGTGTCTGCAGAAAAAAAAGAGCACTGTTATATTCTTGGTGAACGAAAAAAGCTCGAGCAGGCTTTAATCAATATCATTAAAAATGCAATCGAAGTCATGCCGAACGGCGGTAAAATAAGGATCAAAACAACATATGAACATCATCTTGCTAAAATCCGTATTTGCGATCAGGGAAAAGGAATGACACAAAAGCAAATGGCTCGTCTTGGTGAACCATACTTTACAACAAAAGCAAATGGAACCGGTCTCGGCATGATGGTTTCTTTTAGAATTATTCAAAGTTTAGGCGGAAGAATCCACGTTACAAGCAAAGTCAATAAAGGAACGTGTTTTGTAATCGAGCTTCCGACCGTCCATGAATAACAAATGAACATCATCTGAAAAAGCCTGGCTCACAAGCCAGGCTTTTTCAGTTCAGTATACTAAGGCCGAATGGATACAGGAGTCCCAATAGGAATCGTTCGGGAAAGCTCTTCCACATCCTTATTGTGCATTCGAACACAGCCTTTAGATACATATTTTCCGATAGAGGAAGGATCATTTGTGCCGTGAATACCATAACTTTTCTTCGACAAACTCATCCACATCGTTCCGTACGGCCCCCCCGGGTTGGGTGCTTTATTAATAATGATAAAATCTCCTACAGGCGTTTCATGCAGCATTCTGCCAACGCCAACTGGGTATACTTTTCTGACTTGACCCCGGTAAAATAGTGTTAAAGTTCGATTCGAGAGAGAGACCACAATGGAAAAAGGAAGGCTTGCGGGAGAAGGGAAGCCAGGAATGGTAATGCGCTGTCCCACATAAATCAAATTGGGCGTAATACCCGGATTGCTGGCAATAAGAGCGGCTAATGAAATCCGGTAGTCTCCTGCAATTGAGGAAAGTGTTTCCCCGCGTTTTACAGTATGAATCACGTGATTCCTCCTTTTTTGCTTTGACCCTTTAGTTTATTCAAGGCAGCCGCAAAACGGGAGAAATCGTACTAATATTCATACTAATATAAGTAACAGTATGAACATCAGCTGGCGCTCAGCCCTTTTTCCAAATGTTGAATCAGCCGGCTGACTGCTTGTTCTCCTGCTTCTTCCCATTTGTTTTTTTGATTGATGGGCGCGTCAGAAGAAACGGGATCTTGAAATTGGTTCCAGCCGGATGCTGTCAGTAAAGAATGCTCGTCTTTTTCTAAGCCCATATTGATCACATGTTTAATAATAAAAGGAGATTGAAACGAAATAAAAGCATCATACTCATCAAGCATACCGTCGAGTACTGTAAACGGAAGGCGAATATAAATGGTTTCGCTTTTACTGTTCCATAATGTGTGATCAAAGCTGCCAGCGTCATACTCCCAATTTCCACCCAAGTTGTATCCAAGCTCATTCATTTTGTCTCTTATATCACCAAAGCGGGCCGTTTTTCCTTCCAGCTCTGTTTGCAGCTTTAACATATTTCTTCACTCCTGTTCCGAAAGTTCGTTTACAGTTTTGACGGTAAATCTGTATTCAATACGTACAGTGACCGAACGAAGTAAAAAAGCACCTACACCCCGAGTCTGTTTGAACCCGGGGTGTAGGTGTGTGGTGGACTAAGCGTTCAAGTCGTTTGTTCCTGGACTATGTTCATTTGGCATCTCCGGCATAAGGGGAACAGGGAAGCCGGCCGGCGGATCGACAACCGAAAGCGTACCATCATTTCGGCTTGGAGACTCGCCTTGGAAAATTTGGGCTATTTTTGTTTCATCCATTCTGAAGTTAAACAGCGCGTTGTGGTAACCCATTTCTACATACTTCCGGCATTCTGGGTATTTATTAATATCGTAATTTGGAACCGGGAACAGCTTGCCCCAATCAACTCCCAGTGTTTCAAGTGCTTTGGCAAATGCATTTTGATGGGCATTATCCCGGACAATCAGGAAAGCCAGCGTTTCACGAAATGTTTGGTTGCTGCTCATTTCGTAAATACGTGTTTTTTGCAGAACACCCGTTGATTCGAGAACGAGGTTATCAAGCAAATCCCCGATCAGGTTTCCGTGGCTGTACACCCAGGAGCCATTCCACGGATTTCCTGCTGCGTCTACTGGAAGAGAAGCCTGGGCGCCGATAATATAATGATGCGGATTCGCATGCTTGACTACGTCACCGAGCGGCGCTCCATCTGCTCCGGAATTGCCCGGCATAGAGGACTCACCGGAACCATTGAGCAGCTGGTTAATGGTGTTTTGTACAAGCTCTACATGGGCAATTTCTTCGAGAAAAATGCCGCGAAGAAGATCCCGGTATTGAACGGCCTTTCCTCTGAAATTGGAGCTTTGAAAGAAAAACTGCATCATTGTCCGCATTTCCCCGAAATGTCCGCCTAATATTTCCTGCAGCACTTTTGCAGCAGCGGGATCGGGCTGGTCTGGTGCTACAATATTGATTAATTCTTCCTTGTAATAATACATATATCCCTGCCTCATTTCTTCATATTGGTTGTTCAGTCGTTATCATGGCAGAGACCTGTTCGTTTTATTCATAGGGCAGGATTTCTTTCGAAGAAAACGAGTCATGCAATGGAAGGATTTTGAGGAGGAAAGTACATTCGGTAAATCTAAGGAGCCGTCTCAAATAAAAAAGTGATAAAGGAGATGAAGGATAACAAGTGCGGGGTGTTTTATGACGGATTATCAATCGCTGCCCTCATCAGGAGATGAGGACAGCGATTAGCGGTAATCAATCTGTTTTTAAACGTGAATAAAGAGCAAGGTCAATAAATGTTCCTTTTGACTTTTCGCTTTTTCGAAGGATGCCTTCAAATGAAAAACCTGTTTTTTGCAGCACTCTAATGGAAGAAAGGTTTTCAGGCTCTGCTTTTGCTTCCACTCTCATCAATTGTAAATGATGAAATGCGTAATCAATCAAACACAATACCGCTTCCCCCGCATATCCGTTTCCCCAATAAGGCTGGCCAAGATCATATCCAATTTCAGCTTTTGCATTTTCGAAATCAAGGCTGTTAAACCCGCATGAGCCGATGACTTGATCCGTTTTTTTCTCGGTTAAAGTATACCGGACAGCTCTGTTTTCGTCTGCCAGTTGGTTTAAAAAATGAATCATTTGCTCCGCCTGTTCCACATTAGTAAAAGTATCAATGTTCATAAACCTTGTAACGGCTGGATCAGACCAAACTGAAAATAGGGAAGCAGCATCCGCTTCTGTTACTTTACGGAGTATGAGCCGCTTCGTTTCAAAGAAATCGATCAACAATCTTTTTCCCCCTCCACATGCAAGATAATTTATTGAATAAAAGCGTGGGTTTCTCTGTGCATCGTCCAGCTCCTTTGCAGCATAAGCTTTTTTTATTATAACGTGTAAAAATAATTATGGAAATAAAAACCAGCTGTCTCATGAACAGCTGGCAAACAAGAAGTTTATTTTCGTTCTGTGTACGGGTCTTTTTCCGCCGGAGGAAGATCGCCTAAAGAAGACATTAAGTCTTCATCATCAAGCACTTCTTCATACAATTTATGCTCTCTGCTTGGATAAACGTCCACTCTGTTTCCGTGAATATCAACGGCCGCAAAGTTTTCATAATCCTCCACATAACCTTTATTTTCCTGTGATTCCACGTACATGTCTCCGTATTCCTCCGGCGAATTCATAAAGTCCGCCGGTGTTTCAGAAGTGCCGTACTGGGCAACATCCTGCCAGGCGTCTTCTGCATCGTAAGCAACATTTTCTGATTTATCATCAAAATCAAACTGTCCAAATGGCGGCGCAAGAACGGCTTCTTCAACGGGCCGGTCGTTTGAAATGTTTTGGTCCTGTGAATGCTTCAGACAAAACAAAGTGGTTGGCACGGCTTCTAAACGCTCTACAGGAATTTCTTCTTTACAGGTTTTACAAATACCATACGTTCCATTTTGAATCGCTTCTAGTGCTGTATTGATTCCTTCCAATTCAAACCGGCTATGTTCATTCAACGCTATATCTTTTTCCCGCTCATATAACTCTGTCCCCACATCACCCGGATGATTATCGTAAACGGACAATTCCCTCGTCGAGTCAGACAAGCTTCTTTGCAATTGGAAGTGATCAGTACCCTCAAATCGGGATTCCAATTCCTTTTTTCTGTTCGTTAACTCTGTTTGAAAATCGGCTAATTGGGTTTTGTTCAGCATAAGGTTCAGTCCTTTACATTCCATTTTTAACGTCTTTCAGCATATTCATTTTGAAAAGGGCAAGCTCTTTTAAAGTATGATTCCCAAAGCAGCCATTTTGACTCCTGCAGCGTGCAGTTGTATATTTTGGCACATAAAAAAAAGCGCCTTAAGCGCTTAATGTTCCTTTTTTATTTCTTTTTTGATGGGAATACTCTTTGAAAAGACCTTATCCGATTTTTCTTCGGAGTCTATGTTTTTTGGAAGGAAAATAATTGAAGCAATAAAGCTAATGGTTAACAATACACATAACAGCCATCCGAACATATCAATGGGAGCCATTTGCAAAACCTCCTTTGTTGAAAAAACACGATATTATAAATAAGATATGCGCTAGTTTGGACACTTAGCACTATAAATATGCAAAAGAGATGTAAGCTGTCCCATATTTTCGATAAAAAATAAATAGAGGTTTTAAAAACAGAAAAACAGGGAATAAAACATTATTTAATATGGAAGTGAAAGGCAGACGGATGAAACAGATTATAGATATTTCCCATCACCAAGGCGTCATTGACTGGAAAACAGCTCATCGCCATATAGAGCTGGCCATTCTGCGGGTGCAGGATGGCAGCACAACAAGGGACCGCTGTTATGCAGCTAATGCTGCAGCATGTAACGAGTATGATGTTCCATTCGGCAATTATGCGTTCTGCCGGTTTGTTTCAGTTAATGATGCGGTCATCGAAGCGCGCGACTTTTGGAAACGGGGTGATCAAAGAGCCGCTTTTTGGGCGGCAGATGTGGAAGTGAAAACGATGAATGATATGCGTGCCGGTACGCAAGCGTTTATTGATGAGCTTCGGCGTTTAGGGGCCAAAAAAGTTGGCTTGTATGTCGGCCACCATACATACAAGGCATTTGAAGCAGAAAAAGTAAGGGCTGATTTTGTCTGGATTCCGCGGTACAGCCAAAAACAGCCGGACTTTCCGTGTGACATATGGCAGTATACAGACAGGGGGAAAATTGAAGGAATCAAGGGACCAGTTGATTTAAATCGATTAACTGGAACAAAATCATTGGAGTGGTTTCTTAACAGCCCGTCTGAAGCCGTAACGAAAACAAAAGCGGAGAGTATAATCGATCTCGCTGTTTCATTTGTAAATAAAATAACAGGGGATAAATGACAAAAAGCCCCAGCCGCTAAGGGGCGGCTTTGGAGCTTTTTCAGGTTTCAAGTGTATGGCATCCATGGTCATAAAGCAAAAAGGAGCTTACCTAAACTCCCCAGTTGTCGATTTTCCGGTTTGCTCAACAAAAACATTCAACAGTTATCGGCTGTGGTTTTGTCTGTTTTCACGATTATGCTTTCGTGAGGAGCTATACTCGGATTCAGAAAACAATTTTGGTTTTCTCGACATGAAAAAAAGTGAACCAGCGAAGCCGGCTGTCAGCAAAGTAGATAAAGACCATCCGAAAAGTTCAATTGGTGTCATCTTGTAGAAAACCTCCTTGTTTTATCGTAATGAATTACTTCTTTACCCATCTTAAAAAAAATAAAACATATTCAGTTCAAAAATAAAAAATACTGCAGCTGCTGCCTGTTTTTGATTGTCTATATGTTTTTTAAAAGAAAAAGGCTGCTTATGCAGAGAGGCCGTGCAAGGATAGCTTATTTTACAAAAATCGTTTAAAATAACGAATGTTCATTTATTCAGCCGCAGGAGGAAAAAATATGAAGCCAGCTCAAGAAATCCGTGAGTTTTTATTAGATAAAGCAAAGCAGATCACTGAAGAGTGGTACGCTTCTTTGGATAAAAATGATCCAAGCGGCGTTTATTCCACAACTGATCCCCATGCTATTGAACTGCTTAAAAAGCAAAATTACGAATTCCATCTGCAATTCTGCGAGTTGTTTGTAAAAGAAGAAAGTGTTTTTTTAAAGGATTTGGAACAATGGATTATTCAAGTCGCAAAAGATGAGCAGCACTTAAATACACCAATGCATTTTATTGTGAGGGAATTTTTTAGAACACGCGACCAGTACTTCCAGTTTTTAGGAGAGTTTTTTTCTGCGCATCGGTCCGCTTTTCCACAGGAGAACGTTGATCTATGGAATCAGCGGGTTAGCCGGGGCATTGACAGCGTCGTGATCTGGTTTATGGAAGAGCACCATAAATTCTCTGTGAAACGGCTTCAATGCCAGCAGGAAATGATTAACGAGCTGAGTTCTCCTGTTATTACATTAAATCGTGGAACGGGACTTCTGCCGCTAGTAGGGGATATTGATACTGCACGCGCCAAGCTGATTCTTGAAAAAACGCTCGAGCAGTGCGCGGAAAAACGAGTGGATTGTCTGTTCATTGATTTGTCAGGTGTGATTATGATTGATACAATGGTGGCCCAGCAGCTGTTCCATCTTGTAGAAGCGCTAGGCTTAATCGGCGTCAAAACCACGCTGTCAGGCATCCGTCCGGAGCTTGCGCAAACAGCCGTGCAGCTAGGTCTTAACTTTGACAAGCTGTCCATTGCTTCCACGCTGTCACATGCGATGGCCGCCAGTGAAATGTAATAGAATATCAGCACAGAAAACCAGTTAAAGAGATGCCCATCAAAGGGGCCATTCTTTAACTGGTTTTCTTTTTAATCGGTTTCAAATAAAATAAGGCCTGTTTGTGAACAGTCGTAATTCCCGAGAGATCCGATTTCAGCCTGGAACAACGGAGAAGATACGATTTTTTGAACCGTTTGAACGAGCTCTTCTGTTTCGGACGTTTTTAATAGAACAAGATCATAGCGTTCTGTAATAAGCGGAATAAAATCAACACCCACCATTTGTGCGGCTTTCTCAATGCCGACGCCTGCATCGGCTGCTCCGTTTAAAACCGCCGATGCAACGCGCAAGTGGCTGTTTTCTTCCCGCTCATAGCCGTTTATAAATCGGGGAGAGAGGTTATGAATTCTTAGCTGCTCATCAAGCAGAATTCTGGCTCCAGATCCTTTTTCACGGTTGATAATGGTTACATGCTCCTGCCCTAAATCCGTCCATGAGCGGATGTGCAGCGGATTCCCTTTTTGAACGTACAGCCCGGCTTTCCTTGCTAAAAGGTGAATGACAGTATACGAGTACCCGCTCAAAATTCTTTTCACATAAGGCAGATTATAGTCACCGGTATCTCCATCATACATATGAAGGCTGACAATATCACACTTCCCCTGATACATCGAAATGAGGCTGTTCAAGCTTCCAGCATGTGAACGCAGCGCTTTGTAAGAAGACTCTTTTTCAATATGCTGGGCAAGGATATCAAGCGCAATATCCTGTCCGCTGATCACAATACTGGCTTTGTGTTCTGAATCACTGTGGGAAGGGACCGCTGTCGGGGCGGTAGTGGTCTGCTTTTTTACATAAAGGTCTAAATCTGCTGCAGACATGCGCATCTGCCGGCCAACTCGAAAAACCGGAAGCTCTCCTTTTTTAACAAGATCATATATGGTTAATTTTGATACTTTTAATAAATTAGCGACTTCTTCGATCGTATATGAGTGTTCTATGGTCATTTTCATCCCTCCACCTTTTATTTTACTCGAGCCTTTCTTCAAAGGAAATATTCCTTCCTGGCCAAGGATAAATTATAATTAGTTATAATGAGTTATAACTAATTATAACTAGGAGGGGAAGCATGAAGAAAAAAAGAATGTTTGCTTGCCTGCTGCTTGTATTGATCATTGGCTGTGCAGCCTGCTCATCAGCAGAACAAAGCAAACAGGCGAAGAACAACGGGCAGGAAGAGGAAAACATAATCATTACGGTGTCAGCCGCGGCCAGCCTTCAGGATGCAGTCGGTGAAATTAAAAAATCATTCGAAAAAAAGTATTCCAATGTAGACGTTACATACAATTTTGGTTCTTCCGGAACACTGGCACAGCAAATTTCGCAGGGAGCGCCGGTTGATGTGTTTTTTTCAGCAGCAGAGGACAAATTTGATGCTTTAGTAAAAGACGGATCCATTAAGCAGGAAAACAGTGCCGACCTTGTAGGCAATGATCTTGTTCTCATCGTACCGAAAGAAGGGGATGCCGCTGTCCAATCGTTTGAAGAGCTTCCAGCAGCACAGAAGGTCGCCATCGGTACGCCCGAATCGGTTCCAGCGGGTCAATATGCAAAAGAAACGCTGCAGCATCTCCATATTTGGGATAAAGTGAGCGAAAAATTAATTTACGCAAAAGACGTGCGGCAGGTGCTTACATACGTAGAAACAGGAAATGTCGATGCGGGAATGGTCTACAAAACCGATGCACTCATTTCTTCGAAAGTAAAGATAGCGGCGGCAGCCGAGGAAAAAAGCCATGCACCGATCATTTATCCGGCAGGCATTGTTGAAAGCAGCAAGCAGCAAAAGGAAGCAGCGCTTTTTTATCAATATCTGCAGAGTGAAGAAGCGATGAACATTTTTGAGAAGTACGGATTCAAAGGATTGCGCTGACACGATGGAGTATTCATTTTGGCCGCCGCTCCGTCTTTCGGTTGAGATCGCTTTTGTGTCCAGCTTCATCGTCTTAATCACCGGTCTTTTTTTCGGCAGAGTGATGGCAAATGTGTCGTTTAAAGGAAAAGCGGCTGTAGAAACTCTTTTTTTACTGCCGCTCGTCCTGCCGCCGACGGTCGTCGGGTTTCTATTAATTGTGCTGTTTGGACAAAACAGCCCGGTCGGCAGATTCATTCAATTAGTATTGGGCCAGGGTATTATGTTTACGTGGTGGGCTGCCGTCATTGCGTCAACGGTGGTGGCTTTCCCCCTTATGTATCAATCATGCAAAACCGGCTTCCAATCTGTTGATCGGGACATTGAACATGCGGCACGTGTAGATGGAGCGGGTGAGTTCGCGCTGTTTTTATTTGTAACCGCACCGCTCGCAATCAAATCCATTGTTTCGGGATTTTTATTAAGCTTTGCACGGGCATTGGGCGAATTTGGCGCAACGCTTATGTTTGCCGGAAACATTCCCGGAAAAACACAAACGGCTTCGACAGCTATTTACATGGCGATTGATTCGGGAAATATGGGGATGGCCTGGATGTGGGTGGGCAGTATGATTGGTATTTCGTTTCTGATGTTAGCCTGTATTCAGCTGATTAAATCCTAAAGAAAAGAGCTCACAAAAAAAGCCGAGGGGTTTCCTCGGCAAACGAATAACCAGCTGAAATAGGAGTTGGAGGGATGAAGTTCCCAACACCTACAGCTTATCCAACTTTTCTCAACAATATGCAATAGAAAGTAAAAAAGAATCCGATTAAAAAGAGAGCGCTTGAAAATGTGCTCTCAGTGTGTAAACAAAGTCTTTCGATTTTAAAAAAGAGCCGATAAGTGGGTGGAAAATTCATAAGCAAGAACTGACTAGACATTTTCTCTTTTTTAAACAGAAAGATATGACCTTATGAACTCTCTATACCATCTTATCGCAAGCCACTTGGCGGCAGGAGGGCGGCGCAGACTCCTATGGGACTAGCGGGCAGCGGAAACTGGTGGAGCACCAGGCGAAGTCGGACTCAGCGCCCTGCCCCATGGAAAGCGGAGCTGTCCGGACGCCGCCGATCCATCCCATTCATGTTCAAGGTCATTCATATCATTTGTCTACAGTCTGAGAGCGCTTGAAAAAGTGCTTTTTTTTTATGGCTGCTTTTTTTGTGCAGTAAATTTTTTAGCATGGTCCTTCTCTTTTATCATATAAATAAAACAAAAAAGAAGTCTATTAACATAGTATAGCGCATACATTCAAATCAAATGAAATCATAAAAGGCGGCCAAACAAATCGGCAGGCAGTGAAGCTGAACATGATATATGGATGGTTTATTTCCCTCAAGGGTGTGAAAAAGGATTTCTAAACAAAAAACAAAGGGAGGCGTTTAAAATGAATATAGGGGAGTGGAAAATGATCGAAATTGGAGGTTCAACAGCCATCGGCTATGTGAGCAGTATCAAAAATCACAGCTGGCATAGAGAATGCGTTGAATTTACAAAAGTAGGATGGATCACAAACAATACGATCCAGTGGCGCAAACCGACTCAGGGAATTTATGAATCGAGCCGTTTCCACTCTGCTGCACAGCTACTCGACTTTTATCAAGATAAAACAGCGCTGATTGATTTGGCATTGCTGACAAGGGACAAAGAATGGTTTGAGGAATTAACAGTAGATATTTTTTAACCCCCGTTGTTTGCGGACAGACGTTCGATTTTTAGTTGCTTTTTGAACGTTTGTTCGGTACAATAGAAGAAGAAAGGGAGGTTAAAAAATGAATGGATTGTTTCAAATGTCCCTTGAAGAAAAAAAGCCAATTGTGATTATGTACATGACGGACGATCGGGTTATTACCGACCGCAGCATTATTGTAAGGAAAATTCATTCTGACTATATTCGGGCTTACTGCTTTAAACGTGGAACATTACGTACGTTTAAGCGTGACAATATTTTGGCGGCCTCTAAGCCGTTTCGAAAAAAGAAATACAACCAGTTTAAAACTGCTTTATAAGTACCTTTTAAAGGGCAGGATACCAAGCGCAGAAATATCACCGCCGGGCGGCATTTCTGTGCTTTTTTGTTTGTGAAAAATCCAAAAGCGGAGAGCTCAGAACGGCCATAGGATGCACGGCATGAATTTGTTTATGATAAAACATATGGGCGTTCAAACGATAAAGGAGGAAATCGTGTAAACGATGAATGGAGTCTATTAGGCGGAGCTATTATAAACAAAAAAAAAGAGCAGAGCGGAAGCCGTTCATCGGGTTAAATATGGATGGGCTTTAAGTAAAAGCCCATCTTTATCAGGCATTTGAAGATATCCGCCTGCTGAAAATAGAACAGGCGAGTACTGGTCAAAAAAGGTGGTACTCGGAATCGAACCGAGGATAAAAGTTTTGCAGACCTTTGCCTTACCACTTGGTGATACTACTATTCTATTAAACTGGTTTATGCAGCAGAAATAAAAAACATTTCTTTCGAAAATAAAAAAGCGCCTCTTTTAAAAGAGGTGCTTTTTTTAACCATTACTCGTTTGACTCATTCTTTTTTTCTTTTATGTTCTTGTTCAATTTGGCTGCGGATGGGTGAATGATCGATAACTGCCTGCGCCTGCTCGGCCGTCATGCCGCGCACTTTTTGCAGCCAATTGGACATATGTTCTTGTTCACTTTGGAATTCATCAAGCTCAAGCTGCCTTGTTCTTTCTTCTTTTGCAATCAAATAATCTTCATAAAGACGCTGATAATCAATGTGCATGCTGCATCGCTCCTTTTTACATGCTCTACCCAAAAAAGGGAAAAGGAAAAACCTTTTCTTTTTCGGTTTCTCTACTTGCGCATAATCTTGATGCCTGTACATACACATAGGAAAAGAACAAGAGATAGGGGGACAAAGTATGAGCAGCCAGCCGCAATCTTTTTCATCTTTGAAGTCTTATGTACCACGACATGGGCCATTTGATCCTTGTCCGCCGATCGGATGTAAGTATTACAGTACGCCTCCGAATCTGTACGTGGGCTTTCAGCCGCCGGGCCTTCCACAGTTTTCTCCCAGAGAGGCGCTGAAAAAAGGGACTCTTTGGAAAGTATTTTACGATTACTATGATAATCCGTACCGAAAAGGAGGACGAAGCCGTGGCTAATCCTCTGCCAAAGGAATATTACCAGCAGCTCGAAGAAATTCAAGCGGCTGACTTTGTTGTGCTTGAATTAATTCTTTATTTAGACACGCATCCTCATGATCCGCAGGCTCTTGTGCAGTACAAACAGTTTGCTCAGTACAGTAAACAGCTGAAGCAGGCTTTTGAAGCGCAGTTTGGTCCGCTCCAGCAGAACAGTCCGAATACATCTACGGCTGAATGGACGTGGAGCACTTCTCCCTGGCCGTGGCAGGTCTAAAAAATGAAAAGGTGGCTATCGAATGTGGATTTATGAAAAAAAGCTGCAATATCCCGTGAAAGTAAGTACATGCAACCCAACGCTTGCCAAATATTTAATGGAACAGTACGGAGGAGCAGATGGAGAGCTTGCCGCTGCACTCCGCTACATGAATCAGCGCTATACGATTCCGGATAAGGTAGTTGGGCTTTTAAATGATATTGCCACAGAGGAATTCGCTCATCTTGAAATGATTGCCACCATGATTTACAAGCTGACAAAAGATGCCACGCCCGAGCAGCTCCGTGAAGCCGGGCTCGCTGAGCATTATGTCAGCCATGACAGTGCTCTTTTCTATAATAATGCGGCTGGTGTGCCATTTACCGCTGCGTACATTCAAGCAAAAGGGGATCCGATTGCGGATTTGTACGAAGATATCGCCGCTGAAGAAAAAGCCCGGGCCACCTATCAGTGGCTTATTGATATATCCGATGACCCGGACTTAAACGATTCCCTCCGTTTCCTGCGGGAAAGGGAAGTTGTACATTCCCAGCGTTTCCGGGAAGCTGTTGAAATCGTGAAGGAAGACCGCAGCCAGAAAAAAATATTTTAAATGAGAAAAAGCCAGAGCCGCCGGCTCAGGCTTTTTTGTTTGTCCATACATTAAACAAACGCTGTACCGATAATAATGAGGAGAATAAACAAAACGACAACAAGCGCGAAACCTGATCCATACCCCCAGCTGTTTCCTTCCTGTTTAGCACCCATTTTTTCCACCTCCACATAGTAGTGTATGCGGCAGAAAAAAACATTCCTGGACAAATCGGCAGACAAGGGTATTTCTTAGGGACAGCTTCAAATTGGAAGCATACCGTATAAAGAATGAAACTGATTTTTGAAGGAGGGGGAAAATGAGCTCTCAAAAGTTTAATGGTATCATTCAAATTCCCTATTCGCAGGCCGTTTCGAAAATTCAAACCGGCGATCTCTTATTTTGCAGTGGAACTTCTTTGATCTCTGAATTTATTAAAAAAGCATCCAATTCTCTTATGAGCCATGTCGCTTTTTTAGTGCGCTGGCACGGCCGGATTCTCGTATTTGAAAGTATAGAAAGCGCCGGGGTGCGTGTGATTCCGCTGGCTCAATACGTAAAGGGAAATCGACAGACAGGTGAAAAGTATAAAGGGGCGCTGTACATAGCGCGCCACAAAACCCTCATTGATTCTTCATTCGATAGAAGAAAGCTGCACTATATGATTGGAAAAGCGCTTGATTTGCTTCATCAAAATTATGACCAGGCAGAGCTGGTCCGAATTTTAACGAGAATTAAACTGGGCATTGGACGGCATAAAGAAAATGAAGAATATATTTGTTCGGAGTTTGTAGATTTATGTTTTAAACAAATAGGCGTTGAGTTTCCACGGACAAAAGAAGGTTTTATCTACCCCGAACATATTGCGGCAGATCCCAATGTTTACCCGATGTTTCAAATGGTTCCTGACTTATCAGGCGAAAGGGTGAACGCAACCGCCAAAACAATCAATCCGTACACACACAGATAAATAAAATTGCGCTGATCTGTTTGCTTCATAACAAAACGCTCCTTTTTCATAAGCTGCTCACCCTTAGTATGGATGGTCCTTTTAAAAATATTCTTATTTATTACATTATGTGCTAAATTCAAATAAATTATAAAAAGGCTTATAATAAAGCAGGAAAGGGAAAAGAATGTTATCGACAAAGAAAAAAGGAAGTGACCAGCCATGCAAATTGAAAAACGCGCATTAGATTTGCTAAATATCATGAAAAACGGCGAAAAGCCAGGACAGGGAGAAACAAGCCTTCAGTCATTCGGAGAAGCGCTTCATTTTCTTGATTCCAATAATCTTGCAACAGGCATTACAGTGAACCGGTCCGATGAAGGAGACATTGTCGGCTGCACGATTGAAGATGAATACTCCGTTACAGAGTCGGGATATGAATTTCTTGAAAAAAATGCGGGACGAACAGAATAAACACATGGAGAAGCTGCTGAAGGCCGGTAACAGCCGGTAAAAGCAGCTTCTTTTTTATGCCAAATAAACAAAGAATTTAAATCGTAAAAAGGAGCGCATTCATGTGCGTGTATGCATCTAATATAAATAGCAGTGGCGGCAAGGAGGGGGACATATGCTTAAACCGGGTGATTGGGTTATTATTGCGAATGGGCAGGAACGAATTATCGGCTTCATACGTGATTTTTCCAGGCTGCGGAATGAAGTATATATTGTGCAGGTATCAACGTATATGGATAAACGAATTACACCTATGAAACCAGTCCTTGAAGTAGTGGAAAGTAAAAAAATTATGGCTGTCGGCTTAACCCTTGCAAAAGAAGATTGGGATGCGATGATTGATCTGGCTATCATGACCGATGATGAGCAATGGTTTCGACAATTATCTAAAAGAAAACCGGGATAAAAACACATATTTACCGCCAGGCTTAAAAATGATATATTCACAGTAAATGGATGATGAAAAGAGGATAAAACATGATTGACCACATTGTACTTGTTAAATTTGCAGAAACGACGACTGTCGAACAGCTTGAGGAAGTAGTCAAGCGCTTTAAAGCCCTTGAACAGCACCTTGAGGGTGTCATTGATATTCAAGCTGGAATTAACTTTTCAGAAAAAAATCAAGGCTACCAGGTTGTTCTTACCACGCGCTTTGAAAATAAAGCAGCTCTTGAAGCATACGGTCCTCACCCGGAGCATCAAGCTGTCGCTGCTTTTATTCGTGAAGTTGGCCGTCTCGACAGTATCGTCGTTGATATTGAAATTTAACAGCTTTGACTCCTTGAGCGACCAAGGAGTTTTTTTATATCAATGCGATAACAATTATTAAAAATGGGTTATATCAGGATGAGGCGTTTTAATAGGGTTAAAAGAGGTAAACTCCTTACGAATGTTTATTTAAAAGGGGTTTTTGCATGTTTAGTTTAGACGATATGGGTGCGTTTATATGGGCATTTTTCATTACGCTTCCGCTGACGCTGCTCATTCATACAGCAGGCCATGCGTTTTTTGCCCGCTTGTTTGGCAGCAAAACCTCTCTTGTGATTGGCCGGGGAGCCAAACTGTGCCGGGTAAAAAACCTGGAAATCCGAAGATTTTATTTTATTGATTCTGCATGCCATTACAATGACCTGAAACATGACCGCCGCTGGAAGCATGCGCTTATTTATGCAGGAGGCCCCATTTTTAATCTTTTATCGATTTTTGTTGTGAACGGCTTGATTTATCATGGCATTTTGCCGCCACATCTCTTTTTTTATCAGTTTGTTTATTTTTCGATTTATCTTGTGTTTTTTTCCATCCTTCCGATCGATTATGGAAGGGAAAGACCGAGTGATGGAAAAGCGATTTACGATGTGCTTAAATTTGGAAAAGTATATAAGGAATTTGATTAACACCCTCATGAAGTCCTTCATGGGGGTAAACTTCTTTCCTTTAGGCCAGCAGCAAAGCGGCAGAGCGAAAAAAATGCTAAAATAAGAATAGAAAAAATTGACCGTTATGTAATCCATGTGTAATCAAAAAACGACAGCGATTCAAGAGGGAGGTGAGCATATGGCGGGCTTTTATCCGAAAAATGGCCGTGTGATTTTTCATATCGATGCGAATGCGTTTTTTGCCAGTGTAGAGATAGCTGAAAATCCGGCATTAAAAGATAAGCCGGTCATCATCGCCGGAAACCCGCAGGAGCGAAGAGGCATTGTGGTGGCAGCCAACTATTTATGTAAACATAAAGGGGTTTATACAACGATGGCGCTACGGGAAGCGCTGAAGCTTGTACCGGAAGCGGTTGTGATCAAACCGAATCATGCGTTATATAAAATGTACTCAAAGCGGATTTTTGCGCAAATAGCCAAGATCTCTCCCTTGGTTGAGTATGCTTCTATTGATGAAGCGTATCTTGATATTACAGCTTGTGAACACCTAGGCTCACCAATTGATATTGCGACAGGCATTCAGAAGAAAATAATGGATGATTTTTCCATTCCGCTTTCTATTGGTATTGCTCCGAATAAATTTTTAGCTAAAATGGCAAGCGACATGAAAAAGCCGCTTGGCATTACTATATTAAGAAAACGGGATGTTGAGCGTGTACTTTGGGGCAGGCCGGTGGTGGAAGCACACGGGATCGGGGCCAAAACAGCTGCAAAGCTGATGGAACATGGAATTGCCACGATGGGCGATCTGGCAAAAGCAGATGTGAAAAAACTTCAGTCTATCATGGGTGTACGAGGGATACGGATGCGGGAGCGGGTCAACGGAATAGATGACCGGCCAGTGGATCCGGAAGCAAATACGTCGTATAAGAGCATTGGAAACTCCACGACTTTCCCCGAGAATCTTACCGAGCCGGCCATTATTTATGCTAAGCTTCGTCTGCTCGCCCGCTCGGTCAGCGAAAGGATGAAAGCGAAGGGGGCGGTTTCGCGCACCATTCAAGTGATGATCCGTTACAGTGACTTTAAAACCGTCACCAGAAGCCAGACGCTGCCGGCTGATATTCAGGAAGAAGAAGAGCTCCTCTCAGCAGCGGAAGCGATCTTTTTCAAGCACTGGACAGGAGAGCCAGTCCGGCTGCTGGGCATTACTGCACAAAATGCTGTCCATAAGCAGACGCTGGAAACGCAAATGGATTTGTTTTCTTTTCAGAAAGAAGCGGACAAGCTTGAACCGCTTGTAACGACAGTTGAAGCATTAAAACGGAAATTTGGAGAGGGCATTATTAAAAAGGGGTGGGTACAATGAAAAGAGACAAACAAATGTCATTTAGCGAACCTGCGGCGGCTGTGATTGAAAGCCTGCAGCAGCGTCAAAATGTCCTATGGGTAAACCGAAATCGGCATAACCGGGTTCCGCCCTTGTTTTCGCTCCAGGACGTAGAAGAAGCAGAAAAAAGGCTCCAGCGGTTTGCCCCTTATCTGGAAGTCCTTTTTCCTGAGCTGGAGAAAGAAAAAGGATTTATTGAATCGCCCGTCGTGCCAATCCCGGAGATGAAAGCATGGCTGGAGACGGCAGCAGACCGGCAGATCGAAGGCGGTTTATGGCTAAAAGAAGATCACAAGCTTCCGATTTCCGGTTCGATCAAGGCGCGCGGCGGGATTTATGAAGTATTAACATATGCCGAAGAGCTGGCACTGAAAGAAGGCCTGATCACAGAAGAAGATGATTACCGTGCTTTTAATGGTCCGGCTTTTAAAACCCTTTTCTCATCGCATCGAATCATTGTCGGCTCAACGGGAAACCTTGGACTCAGCATTGGCATAATGGGCGCCAAGATGGGGTTTCAAGTAACCGTGCATATGTCGGCAGACGCAAAGAAATGGAAAAAAGAGCTGCTTCGTCAAAAAGGCGCCCTTGTGGTGGAACATAAAGCGGATTATGAAAAAGCGGTTGCCGAAGGAAGGAACGAGGCTGCACAGGATTCGCGCGCATATTTTATAGATGATGAGCATTCGCACCGGCTATTTTTAGGCTACGCAGTGGCAGGACTTCGGCTGAAGCGCCAGTTTGATGAAAAAGGAATCCTTGTGAATGAACAGCAGCCTCTTTACGTTTATTTGCCATGCGGCATTGGGGGAGGCCCGGGCGGTGTGGCATTCGGCCTCCATCTTGCTTTTGGTCCGCACGTTCACTGTTTTTTCGCCGAGCCGGCAGAAAGCGCCTGTATGCTGCTCGGGCTTGCCACTGGACTGCATGATCGTATTTCAGTGCAGGATATTGGCTTAACGAATCAAACGGAAGCAGATGGCCTTGCTGTCGGCCGTCCGTCCGGATTTGTCGGAAAGCTTGTTGAACCCTTTATAGCCGGCAGCTGCACGGTGCATGATGACCAATTGTTTGCCATGCTGAACGGGCTTGCCGAAACAGAACAGATCAAGCTTGAACCGTCCGCTTTAGCCGGCATGATCGGGCCTGTGCTCTTGGCTGGAGAAAAAAAGATAGGCGGCCAGCCGATTCATCTTGTATGGGCGACCGGCGGCAGCATGGTCCCAGATGAAAAGATGGATGCATACATTCAAAAAGGACGCACGGTTCTAGCTGATTGCCTGAACATCAAGAAATAAATACAATCTGCCATTTTCTATGGAGAAAATGGCTTTTTTATTTGGAAGCAGAGTTTTAGTATTTAAGAAAAATTATTTGTGTCTCTCTGTGCTCTCCGGTAAACTATTGAAGGTGTAAAAGAAGAGGAGACGTGTATCGTGGAAAATATGATTGAAGTAAAAGATTTGCGCAAAGAGTTTAAATCGCATTCGAGCCGCTCCGGATTAAAAGGAGCTTTTCGTGATTTATTCACGCGCCAGTATAAAGTGGTTCCGGCTGTAAACGATATTTCCTTTACCGTAAAACGGGGGGAAATGGTCGGCTATATCGGTGAAAATGGGGCGGGAAAATCAACAAGCATCAAAATGCTGACTGGCATTTTAACACCGACATCCGGCATTGTCCGCGTGAACGGAATGGACCCGCATAAAGAGCGGGAACAGTTTGTTCGTTCGATTGGTGTTGTTTTCGGCCAGCGGTCACAACTTTGGTGGGATATTGCCGTGCAGGAATCATTCCGCCTGCTGAAAAAAGTATATAATGTGCCGGATGATGTATATAAGAAGCATATGGGTCATGTAATCGAATCTCTTGATATTGGCCCGCTTTTAGACAAGCCGGTCCGCAAGCTGTCACTTGGCCAGCGAATGCGGTGTGAGCTGGCGGCAGCACTTCTGCATAACCCGCCGCTGTTGTTTTTGGACGAGCCGACAATTGGGCTTGATGTATTGGTGAAACTAAAGATTCGCGAATTTTTAAAAGAGATGAATGCCACATACAACACAACCGTGCTGCTGACTACACATGATTTAAGTGATATTGAAGCACTGTGTGAGCGGGTTGTCATGCTTGATGAAGGCAAAATTATTTATGATGGCCAGCTCGAAAGCCTGCGTTCTAACTGGGGAGAAGGCAAGCAAATTGAATTTCAGTTTGCCAATACGGGTGTTACAAAAGAAGAACTTCAGCCGCTTTTGGCCGAACTGGACGGAGCATGGACACCGGGAGACCGTCAAAATGTCTGGATTGCCAATGTACTCAATGAAGAGCATGTGATTTCTGAAGTGATCGGCCGCGTGGCGGCTGCCCATAAAATTACTGATTTAAAAGTGCACGAGATTTCGATTGAAGATATTATTCGCAATATTTACGAAGAAGGCGTGACAAATGGGTAAATACATCGAAATGATCCGGATTCGCTTTTTAATGATGCTGGCGTACCGGACTAATTATTACAGCGGTATTTTGATTTACAGCATTAATATTGGCGCATATTACTTTCTTTGGAATGCCATTTACGGTGAAAAAGGGTCTATTGAAGGCATGAGTGCGTTGCAGATGACGTCTTATGTAGCCATTGCTTGGATGGCGCGGGCGTTTTATTTTAACAATATCGACCGGGAAATTGCACAGGAAATTAAAGAAGGAAAAGTAGCGGTCGAGCTTATACGTCCCTATAACTACCTGCTGATGAAAACGATGCAGGGACTTGGAGAAGGGATTTTTCGCCTGTCATTTTTTTCATTGCCGGGCATGATCATTGTCGCACTCATTTTTCCGATTGCTTTTTCCGCCAACCCGGCAACATGGCTGCTTTTTGCCATTTCACTCGTCTTCAGCTTTTTGATTAACATGCAAATCAATCTGCTCACCGGTATTTTAACATTTTTCCTTTATAACAATACCGGGCTTATTCGGGCAAAACGCGTGGTAATTGACTTGTTTTCCGGCCTGCTGCTGCCCATCAGCTTTTTTCCTGCCTGGGCTCAGCAGGTGATGAATTATTTGCCGTTTCAAGGGATCAGTTATGTGCCGAGCATGATTTTTACAGAAAGCTTTACACAGCCTGAAATTATTCATGCTGTTCTGTTTCAGATTATCTGGGTGCTTATTTTAATTCTCCCTATCCAAATGATTTGGCTGATCGCCAGAAAACAGCTTGTTGTACAGGGGGGGTAAAGAATGAAATATATAGGGCTCTTTTTTCAATATGCCGCCCAATACATGAAAACGCGGCTTACCTACCGGACAGATATGATTGTCGAAATTGGATCAGATTTAATGTCCCAGGCAGTTAATTTTATTTTTATTTTGCTTGTTTTCGGCCATACAACGATGATCAGCGGCTGGAGCCGGGATGAAATTATTTTTATTTACGGCTTTTTCCTTGTGCCTTTTGCGATATTCGGTGCTTTCTTTAATATTTGGGATTTTAATGATCGATATATCGTAAAAGGAGAAATGGATCGTATTTTAACCCGCCCAATTCACAGTCTTTTTCAAATTGTGCTCGAGCGGATGGAGCTTGAATCGCTGTTCGGCGTCATCACGGGAACCGCTGTTATGATTTATGCGGGAAGCCGGCTTGACTTGTCATTTGCCTGGTACGATCCTTTTGTGATGGTCCTGCTTGTACTTGGCGGAACGCTCGTGTACGCGTCTATTTTTGTTTTGATTGCCAGTATCAGTTTTTGGTCGGACAGCCCGACGAGTATTATGCCGATGATGTACAATATCGGAAATTATGGCCGTTATCCGGTCAACATTTACAACAATATGATCCGGTTCGTTCTCACCTGGATTTTGCCGTTTGCATTTGTAGGTGTATACCCGGCCGCTTATTTTTTAGGGCGGGAAGAATGGTATACGTATGCATTTTTAACACCGGTTATCGGCCTTGTATTCTTTCTGTTTTCTATTTTTATGTGGAATGTGGGAGTGACAAAATACCGGGGAGCCGGAAACTAAAAAACGCCAGCCGTTATCGGGCTGGCGTTTTCTTTATCCTTGTGTAATAGACTTGGCCACTTTGGCAGTGGTACTCCGTGGCAAAAACTTAGCTGCAAAAGCGCCGGCTTTGTTTTTGCTGCCTGTAATGACTACTCGTTTATTTTTCAAAAGACCTTCCACACCTTCTCTGGCCACCTGTGCAGCGGACATAGGCTGGCTGAACATCTTCGTTTCTTCCACACTTGCCACTGTCCCGAAGTTTGTTTTTGTCGGGCCTGGACAAAGCGCAGTTACCGTAATGTTGGTGGCGCTTAATTCCTCGGCGAGTGCTTCTGAAAAAGACAAAACAAATGCTTTTGTTGCAAAATAAACGGCCATCAGCGGTCCAGGCTGAAATGCCGCTGTGCTGGCTACGTTTAAAATGCGGCCGGAATTTTGTTCACGCATGCCCGGAAGAAAACAGTGGGTAAGTTCGGTGAGTGTAATCACGTTCAGCTGCATCATTTCTGTCTGCTTTTCTAAACTGAGCTCGTCAAAAGGGCCAAACAGGCCAAATCCAGCGTTATTAATGAGTACATCAATATGAATGCCGGATCGATGCACTTCATCTGCTACTTCCTTAGCGGCTCCCGGCTGGCCGAGATCTTTTACGATCAGTTTCATTTCTGTATCTGGGTACGCATCGGCGAAAGCCTCCAGCTTTTCCCGGCTGCGGGCCACAAGAACGAGATTATATTCAGCCTCCGCAAATATTTTGGCAAATTCCAGCCCCAGGCCGCCTGAGGCGCCTGTGATCAAAGCTGTTTTATTCATTCTCTTCAGCTCCTTTTCTTTGCTACTTTAACAATAAGAGAAGAAAAGGTATTTTGCAAAAACAAGCCTGTCTCTTTTTTCGTTTTGATAAATGAAAGAGAATTTTGTACAATGAATATCATTGGGAATAGGAAAAAAGAACGATATAAAGAAAAGAGAATGCTTATGACATTGTTGCATCTTCCTAAAAGACTGCCCGCGGAAGAGAAAAAAAGCTGGAACATAAACTATTTAAAGAAAACATGCAGCGGACAAAGCTTTTCGCCAAACTGGTCATTTTTTTCGAAATGCTTTTGATTGTGTTTAATCTTTCAACTGCTGTCTCAGAAGGAAGAGACATTTTTTCATTTGACTTTTATTTAACCATGTATCTTGTGCTGATCGGTTTAAGTATCGCGCACTTAATCATGGTCCGATTCTTTGAAAAAGGTGGCAGTGCCGATTCGATCCACACTCGCTGGTACCGAAAAGGGCTGCTGGCTGTTGTTGTTCTTTTTCTTACATGGGGAGGCGTTGTGACACTTGAAGACCAGCGGCATTACGGCCATGTGATGGCATTTGTCGTGAATGTTATGTGTGTGTCAATTTTATTTCATGCCACAAATCGGGCGATGCTTTGGATCTACAGCCTGCCTGTTTTGGTTGTATATGGCGGCCTGCCTTTTTTTCAGTCATCTGCCGATGTTTTAGCCGGCCATTATATTAGTTTAACGGTCTTTTTATTTTTTTGCTGGCTCACCTCACGAATGCTTTATGCCTATTACTATAAGGATTTTTATCAAAACTGGCTGCTGCATAACGCAAATAAAGATTTAGAAGAGCAAATCCAAAAAAATATCGAGATGAATGTTCAGCTTGAAGAAGCTAATAAACAGCTGCAGGCACTTATGCTGACAGATGAACTGACAGGCATTCCAAATCGCAGAGGCTTCAGGGACTGTTTAACAGAAGAAATAAAACGTTCAGCCGGGACGCGCCCTGTTGCTTTTGTGATGATTGATATTGACTGCTTTAAGCAATACAACGATTTTTATGGCCATATGAGAGGAGATGTCGTGATCCGGTCCACTGCCCAAACTATTCATCAGCATATTCCTTCTCGCGCTGGCTTTGCAGCGCGCTATGGCGGCGAAGAATTTGTCGTTGTGTTGTTTGATCAAACAGAAGAATGGGTGAGAGAGCTGGGCAATACGATTTGCCGAAAGGTTCGGGAGCTGTAAATTGAGCATGCTCGTTCAACAGCTGCCCATTGTGTAACGATCAGTGTGGGCATTCAAACAGGGCATGTTGAGGAAGGGATAGATAGCCTGTTGGCTCTGGCAGATGATGAACTGTATCGGGCAAAAGAAAATGGGCGGAATCAAGTGTCCATAAATAAAAATAAAGTTGACATATTACACAATAGCGTGTAATATAGTTTATGCGATGAGCTCGTTTGCGTAAGACGATCAAGCATTCCTTTATAGGAGCATGTTGTGGAGCATGGCTTGAACGCCGCAAATTTTCGAGAGACACCCTGTTTTCGAACAGGGTGTTTTTATATACCAAAAAATCCCCTAAAATTTTTTAGGGGATTTTTTCATGCTGCGCACTTTTGTTACATAGGATGAACAAGCTTAATGAACTTGGCGATATACACCAATGACTTTTCCTAGAACGGTCACATTCGGCAGTAAAATAGGCTCCATTGAAGAGTTTTCCGGCTGCAGGCGAATATGGTCAGCTTCTTTGTAAAAACGCTTCACGGTTGCTTCGTCGTCTTCAGTCATAGCCACAACAATATCACCATTTTTCGCCGTTTGCTGCTGTCTGACCACTACATAGTCGCCGTCTAAAATACCAGCTTCACGCATACTTTCACCCACGATTTCCAGCATAAATACCTGCTCATCCGGTGGAGCAAGACGTTCCGGAAGAGGAAAGTACTCTTCTACATTTTCGATCGCTGTGATAGGAAGACCAGCCGTTACTTTTCCGACAACCGGTACATTAACAGGGTGCTGTTTAGGCACTGAGCTGTCTGTGTCTAATATCTCGATTGCACGAGGCTTTGTCGGGTCCCGCCGAATATAATTTTTTGCTTCAAGGCGGGCAAGGTGTCCGTGGACCGTTGAACTTGATGCGAGTCCAACAGCTTCTCCAATTTCACGGACAGATGGCGGATAGCCCTTTTGACGAACCTCATCTTTAATGAAATCGAGAATATCCTGCTGGCGTTTTGATAACTTAGTCAATGTTTGCACCTCACTTAGGAAATATTTACGTATAGTATAACATGTGTTCTGAATTTTCACAAACGTAAGTTCGAATTATCGCTTGACTGAAACAATCGTTCGCCTTAGAATGGATTATATCACGAACGAGTATTCGAGGAAAGGGTGTTCTTAGTGGGAAAAGCAAAAAACTATTCATTTATGTTATTATTAGCGGTGATGATGGCCTCAGCGGCGTTATACTTTAGCTTTTCAGGATCCGGTGAACCCACTTATCAAGCGATAAAAGTGGCAAAGGGAGATTCACTTTGGAGCTTAGCAGAAGATTATAAAAACCTACATAACATGGACCAAATCGAGTTTATAAAATGGGTCCAGGATAAAAACGATTTAATTACAACAAAAATAGTGCCAGGAGAAGAGTTAACGATTCCAGTCCCTGCGGATGAAAATGACAGCGGGCTTCAACTGGCAGACGGGAAATGATCATGATGAAGAAAGCGGCTATTTACTGCCGGGTGAGCACAGAAAACGAAGCGCAGGAAACATCACTGGAACGTCAGGAGGAAGAACTTCTGGCTCTTGCGCATGAAAAGGGATTCGAAGCGGTTAGCGTGATCCGGGACCGGGCAAGCGGATACGAGCTGAACCGGCCGGGTATGCTTGATCTGCTTGACCTTGTAAAACAGGAAGAAATTGATGTGGTACTGATTCAGGATGAAACAAGAATTGGACGGGGCAATGCGAAAATTGCACTGATTCACTGTTTGTGGAAAGAAGGTGTCTCGGTTTTAAGCATCGCTGACGACGGCGAGCTGCAATTGTCCGAATCGGATTCAATGGTTCTTCAAATTGTCAGTATGGTGGAAGAGTACCAGCGTAAAATTCATAATTTAAAAATTAAACGCGGCATGAAGCGGGCTGTTCAAAAAGGATACCGTCCCGAGAAAAATTTAAAAAACAGGGGCAACGAAATGGGACGTGTCCGGAAGGAAGTGCCGCTTTCTGAAATTGTCCGCCTTCGTGAAAACGGACTTACATATGAAGAAATTGCGGCAACACTCCGGGGATTCGGATATGAAATTTCCCGTGCAACTGTCCATCGCCGTTATATGGAGCATGCAGAAAGCCAGGCTGTTGACCAATAAGCTTTTTTCTTGTCAACCCTTGTGCATTTCTGTACGATAACGGTAGTGGAAGTATCGGAAAGGAGCGGGAAACGATGTTATCATCTGACAAGATTGCACGTATAAATGAACTGGCCCAAAAAGCAAAAAGAATGGCGCTGACAGACGAAGAGCTGCAGGAACAAACTGCGCTTCGGCAGGAATATTTACGTGTTTTCCGTACGTCAATGCGGGACACAGTCGAACACGTCCGGGTGTTTGATCCAAACGGCAATGAAGTAACACCGAAAAAAGTGCGAGATATTCAAAAACGCAGAAAAATGAATTAATGGAAAAAAGAGACAGTGAGAGCTGTCTCTTTTTTCACATTGTTCTGTGTTTTTGTTGTATATTGTGCCAAAGACATTTAATATATAAGGGTAAATCCCCTTTTGAAAGGATGAATCTGATGTTTGATAAGACAGATCAGCTTGCGGTCACAACGATCCGTACGCTGTCAATCGACGCAATTGAAAAAGCAAATTCCGGCCACCCGGGTTTGCCAATGGGTGCAGCGCCAATGGCGTACGCGCTTTGGACAAAAGTAATGAATCACAATCCGAAAAATCCAGAATGGTTCAACCGGGATCGATTCGTACTTTCAGCAGGTCACGGTTCCATGTTGTTATACAGCTTGCTTCATCTTGCCGGCTACGGTCTTTCGCTTGATGAAATCAAAAATTTCCGTCAATGGGGAAGTAAAACTCCAGGACACCCTGAATACAAACATACACCTGGCGTAGAAGCGACAACCGGGCCTCTTGGACAGGGTATTGCGATGGCAGTGGGTATGGCAATGGCTGAACGCCACCTGGCATCTGTGTACAACAAAGAAGGACATGAAGTGATCGGCCACCATACATATGCGCTATGTGGTGATGGTGACTTAATGGAAGGTGTAGCGTCAGAAGCAGCATCACTTGCGGCGCACTTGAAATTAAGCCGTCTTGTTGTTCTTTATGATTCGAATGATATTTCACTGGATGGAGACCTTAATAAGTCATTTTCTGAAAGTGTGGAAGGCCGCTTCAAAGCATATGGCTGGAACTACATTCGCGTTGAGGACGGCAATGATCTTGAAGCTGTTACAAAAGCGCTTGAATCAGCGAAACAAAACGAGAACGCGCCAACCATCATTGAAGTAAAAACAGTGATCGGCTATGGTTCTCCAAACAAATCCGGTAAATCAGCTTCTCACGGTGCACCGCTTGGTGAAGATGAAATGAAGCTGACGAAAGAATACTACAAGTGGACGTTTGAGGAAGACTTCTATGTTCCTGAAGAAGTAAAAGAGCGTTTTGAACAGGAAGCGGTTCAGCGTGGTGCCCATGCGCAAGCTGAGTGGGACAAATTATTTGCTTCGTATAAAGAAAGTTATCCCGAATTGGCAGCACAGCTTGAAAAAGCGATCAACGGCGATCTGCCAGAAGGCTGGGAAGATGCTCTTCCTGTTTATGAAGAAGGAACATCAAACGCAACGCGTAACACATCTGGTGAAGCGTTAAATGCGATTGCAAAAGCTGTGCCAACGTTTATCGGTGGTTCTGCCGACTTGGCTGGATCAAACAAAACAACGATCAAAAACACAGCGGACTTTTTGCCAGGCAGCTATGAAGGCCGCAACATCTGGTTTGGTGTCCGCGAATTTGCGATGGGTGCTGCGATGAACGGAATGGCTCTTCACGGCGGTCTGCAAGTGTTTGGCGGAACATTCTTCGTGTTCTCTGACTACCTGCGTCCAGCAATTCGTCTGGCAGCGCTGATGGGTCTTCCTGTCACATACGTGTTTACACATGACAGTATCGCAGTCGGTGAAGACGGTCCTACACATGAGCCGGTCGAACATCTTTCTTCATTCCGCAGCATGCCAAACCTGTCTGTAATTCGTCCGGCAGACGGTAATGAAACAGCAGCAGCCTGGAAAGTGGCGCTTCAAAGCAAATCAACACCAACAGCTCTTGTGTTGACCCGCCAAAATCTTCCGGTTCTTCCGGGTTCAAAAGAGCAGGCGCATGAAGGTGTCCAAAAAGGTGCTTATACGGTTGTAAAAGCGGAAAAAACACCAGATGTTCTTCTTTTGGCAACTGGCTCAGAAGTCGGTCTTGCTGTAGAAGCACAAAAAGTCCTTCAAGGTGAAGGTATTCACGCGAACGTTGTCAGCATGCCGTCATTTGACCGTTTTGAACAGCAGGATGCTGCGTACAAAGAATCTGTTATTCCGAAATCAGTAAAAAAACGTCTTGCCGTTGAAGTTGGTTCTTCATTTGGCTGGCACAAATACACAGGCGATGAAGGAGACATTTTGGCAATCGATCAATTTGGCGCTTCTGGACCTGGTGATCTTGTGATGAAAGAATTCGGCTTTACCGTGGAAAACGTTGTGGCCCGCGTAAAAGCTCTTTTAGAAAAATAAATAAAAAAGCTGTCCGGAACCTCGGTTCCGGACTTTTTTTGTCACGGTTCTGCAAAAATTTACAGCCTCTAGTTGTATAATGGGCGCTGGTTTAGTACACTTTGAATAGATAACTTGAAGGAGGAACACGTTTATGTTTGGGTATGTGCTTACGGCTGTCCTGGCGCTTGCTGCTGGTGTAGCTCTCGGATTTTTCATCGCACGCCGTTACATGATGGATTACTTAAAGAAAAATCCACCGATTAACGAACAAATGCTGCGTATGATGATGATGCAAATGGGTATGAAACCATCACAAAAGAAAATCAACCAAATGATGGCACAAATGAACAAGATGGAGAAGAAGTAAAACGCTTCTACATCAAGGGTTTGGACGGCTTTCGAGCCGTATTAAGCCATTGTTCATTTGAATGTTTTTGTTGAAAAGGTGAAACCTTCTTTGCAAAAATGAGCAAAACTCGGTTGATTTTTCATAAAAACTAAGATAACCGCCTTTTTCTGGTGAAAGATACACCGAAAGAGGCGGTTTTTTGTGTTGTTAGAAATACTATGGGAGAGTGTGACTTTCACTGTGTCCTTAAAGGCTATACGAAAAAAACGATGATAAACAAACGCCAGGAATAAAAGCAGCTAAAGGGATTTCTCGAGAAAAGGCGTGGGATACAACAACTCAATAAATAGCATCCACACAGACGATTTGAGGGTATACATTCGTTTTAAGCAGCAGGCAGGCTTACAACCGCAAAGTGTGGAATCAATGGCTAAGATGATTACGGCTTTTTTTAATTGGTACATTAATAAGGGGATTAAAATGAAAATCCAATGCGGAAAATGGAGCTGCCAAAAGTAACGAAGAAAATAATGGAAGAGTTCAGCGCTGATGAAGTTTTCGGTATGATTTAGGCGTTTGGTTACTTTTTTCACCAAAACAAAAGGCGAGAAATAAAACTATTATTGCTATGCTGGCTTAGGGCAATGGAGATCAGAACAGTCCCTTGTTTAAATGTACGATGATATGGTACTATTAAAGTTTAATAGAAATTTTGAAGCGAAATGAGGAAACGATAATTGAGCATCCTAACCGTAACAGATTTAAGTCATGATTTTGGCGATCGTGTTATTTTTCAAAACGTATCTTTTCGTTTGTTAAAAGGGGAACATATTGGGTTAGTTGGCGCTAATGGCGAAGGCAAATCGACGTTTATGAATATTATTACCGGACAAATTCAGGCGGATGATGGAAAAATTGAATGGTCCAAAAATCAGCGGGTCGGTTATCTTGACCAGCATGCCGTTTTAGAAAAAGGAAAAACGATTCGTAATGTCCTGAAAACAGCTTTTCAATATTTATTTGACATGGAAGCAACTATTAATCATATTTACGGCCAAATGGCCGATGTAAGTCCAGAAGAAATGGAAAAAATGCTCGATGAAGTTGGAACGCTTCAAGATACACTGACAACCAATGATTTTTACACCATTGATGCAAAAGTGGAAGAAGTCGCGAGAGGACTCGGCTTAGATGGGATAGGGCTTGAAAAAGATGTGTATGATTTAAGCGGAGGGCAGCGGACAAAAGTTCTTCTGGCTAAGCTTCTTCTTGAAAAACCTGATATTTTACTCCTCGATGAGCCAACCAACTATTTGGATGAAGTGCATATTGAATGGTTAAAACGCTATTTGCTGGACTATGAAAATGCGTTCCTTCTAATCTCCCATGATATTCCTTTTTTAAACAGCGTTGTGAATATTATTTATCATTTGGAAAACAAAGAATTAACCCGCTATGTCGGAGATTACCATAACTTTTTAAAAGTTTCTGAAGCAAAAAAACTTCAAGTAGAGGCAGCCGCTAAAAAGCAGCAACAGGAAATCGCCAACTTAAAAGATTTTGTAGCGAGAAACAAAGCACGTGCTTCAACAAGCAGCCTGGCGATGTCCCGGCAAAAAAAGCTGGATAAAATGGATATTATTGAAGTGGCAGGAGACCGGCCAAAGCCTGATTTCCGTTTTAAAGAAGCAAGAACATCTGGGAAGCTAATTTTCCAAACGGAAAAGTTAGTGATCGGCTACGATAACCCACTTTCCAAGCCGCTTGACCTTTCGATGGACCGTGGCCAAAAAATTGCTTTGGTCGGGGCAAACGGAATCGGAAAAACCACTTTGTTAAAAAGCATACTCGGTGAAATCAACCCTCTTTCCGGAAGCGTAGAGCGGGGAGACTATCAGTATATCGGTTATTTTGAGCAAGAAGTAAAAAAAGAAAACAATAACACATGCATTGAAGAAGTGCTGAATGAATTTCCGAGTTTAACGCAAGGCGAAGTCCGGGCGGCATTAGCAAGATGCGGATTAACAAGAAAACACATTGAAAGTAAAATATCCGTACTGAGCGGCGGCGAAAAAGCAAAAGTGCGGCTTTGTAAACTGATGAACCGGGAAAGCAATGTTCTCGTTTTTGACGAACCGACCAACCATTTGGATGTTGATGCAAAAAATGAATTAAAGCGGGCGCTTAAAGAGTACAAAGGAAGCATCCTCTTGATTTCCCATGAGCCTGAGTTTTATCATGACATCGCTACAGACATTTGGAATGTGGAATCCTGGACAACAAAACAAGTGCAAAATACGTAACAGCAGTACAGCTTTCTTTATTACAAAAGGCCAGATCAGCTTCTATACTGATCCGGTCTTTTTTAAAGTAAACTCCTTGCTCCGCTCGCCTCAAATGAAATTGCTATATTGGTTTCAGCAAGTGCTGCCAAAAAGTGCCGGCTGCAGCGGTATTTGACACAGCGTTCCATCAAACAATGCTTGAAAATCATTTCTGTGAAGCCTGCCTTGCCGTATGAGTATTGTCAACAGCCTCTAATGTGGGTAGCAGTTTTTGTTTTTATCTAGGATTGTTATTAAAGAGAGATAATTCTGACACGCCTCTATGGGCGTGTTTTTTGTTTGATGACTAAATCCTTTTTAAACAGAAGGACTCACCATTTTAAAGGATCTCTTCTAGTTTTACGTGGACAATTATCATTTGTCATGGTATATTTTCCAATAACAGATCAAGGCATTATCTTAGTCGGGAATCTCCGCTGTATCAACGTTTGCGTATGATGATGATGCAAATGGGTATGAAACCATCACAAAAGAAAATCAACCAAATGATGGCACAAATGAACAAGATGGAGAAGAAGTAAAACGCTTCTACATCAAGGGTTTGGACGGCTTTTAATCCAGTATTGACCCTGGTTCATTTGTTTGAATCGTGGAAAAGGTTTAACCTTTATCACTATTTTAGCTTTGCTTAGGTTTATTTTTCTTTTAAATAACGATAACCATCTTTACTTGTTAATTAACTTGGAAAGGTGGTTTTTTTGTGGACTTAAAAGGTGTTATGGACGAGTACATTTATCACTGTTTAGCAAAAGATTTTACAGAAAAAACAATAATTAATAAAAGACAGGAATTAAAAAATGTCCGATTGTACTTAGCTGAAAAACGTGGCATTACTAAATTTGAAAGTATTCACTTAGAGGACTTGCGGGCATATATCCGCTTTAAGCAGCAATCAGGACTGAATCCGCAAAGTGTAGTCTCTGTGTACAGAATTGTTGCAGCATTTTTTAACTGGTGCGTGGGTGAAGGGTACTGGCAGGAAAACTTAATGAAGAAGGTTGAAATACCGAAAGTACCGAAAAGGAGAATGACTGGTTTTGGAGCCCAAGACATTTACACGATGATAGAAGCATTTAGCTATAAAAGCTATCATGGAGCCCGTAATAAAGCGATTATAGCTATGCTGGCTGATTGTGGGCTACGGGCAGTTGAAATACGTTCACTGACATGTGAGAACGTGGGTGAAAACTCGATTCTTTAACTAACGGTAAAGGTAATAAGGAACGCCCTGTATTGAAGAAGGTACTAATTAAGTACGAGAGAATGAGAAGTAATTTTATAAGGAATAGGATACTTAAGGAAGACGCTTTTTTTTATCTCATCAGGGTCAAAAACTTTCACATGTTTCATTAGATAAAATAGTCAAGAAAGCAGGAAAAAGGGCGGGAGTAAAAGGTAAAAGAGTATCACCGCACACGTTCCGGCATTACTTTGCATTAACGTGCTTGATGAACGGTATTGACATTTATTCGTTGTCACGCCTTTTAGGTCATTCCAGCATTGTAACTACTCAAAGATATTTAGAGTCGCTGACAGACGAAGCACTAAGCAAACGTGCTACGTCCTGTAGTCTTCTTATGAATATAGGCAGAAAGCCTAGCTAAATGAAAAAATAAAAAAGATCATAAACTACCGCTATTTATCTTTTCCGGGAGCACAATCGTTGAAATAAAAAATTCTGGGGTATATTAAGGGCCTTTTATTAATACTTTTTCTAGCTTCTTTGTGCGTTTCTCTTTAACGAACTTTCAAGCAGCTACGTATTATATAGTAGGACAATTAGTCCTATGAAAGGAGGTGGGCGTCTGTGAGTACGAAACATTTTACATGTAGCATTTTTGATATGTTCTTAGGGTTTTTAGTGGGTGTAGTGTTGCTGCTGCTAACGGTGTGGGGGGCAACACCTGTAATCCCTGGTTTCTTCTCGCTCCTTGGTCTAGAAACCATTGGTGCTACTTTCACCCTCATTATTGCCATACTCAGCTTCCTTGCTTCTCTTCTCTTTGGTCTATGCATATTTAAGAGAGTTTGGCACTGTTGCTTTGGGAAAAAAGGCGGATGTTAATGGATAATTCCAGTCCTAGCAGCATCTGATCTTGTTGATTCATGGGAGAAAGTAAAAAGAAATGCGACTTTCCAGTTGAGGGCTTGTAGCCGGGAGAAGTAGACAACCAGTGACCTCTCTCACTAATTGCTACGTAATTTGATGGAGCATCTCTGTCAGAGACATGAAAAAACATGCTCTGACTTCAATGATTTTCCTGCTTCACCGATATCTGCCCTGTTCTTCTGAACAGGGTCTTACATCATCTCCTCAGGCGTTGTTTTATGCTGTTCGGGCGGGACCTCGACCTACAGTTGTAAAGGAATTATATTGCCGGAATAAGTCCGCTCTGGGCCAGCCCGGCTTTTTCAATGTTTAAGGCGGCATTATGGTCGCGGTCCAGCACAATGCCACAATCCAGACAGGAATGCGTTCGGACGGAGCTGTTCCATCTCTTCAATTTGTCCTATCCATGCACTGTATCATCCTTTATGATCTCTACATACACTATTTGAGAATGAAATTTCTGGTAATAAAATTCAAAAATGAGGTGTCACGTTTTGATTGATAAACTCATGTTTGTCGCCCATCCCGATGATGAATCGATTTTCGGGGGAGCGGCTTTATTAAGAGAACAAGGTTGGAAGGTCATATGCCTAACCAATGGCAAAGACAGTATCCGTTCAAAAGAATTTCATCAGGTAATGAAACAGGCTGGAGCTTCATATGAAATATGGGACTATCCTGATATATATGGCGGAAGCTTTGATGTGCAGCTAGTCGGAAAGGATTTAAGGAAGGTCATTGGCAAGTATAGATCTAGTCGCATCGTTACACATAATCTTTGTGGGGAGTATGGGCATACGCAACACAAATCACTCTCAAAAATTTTACATGATCAAGGACATGATAATCTCTATGTCTTTGATACCTCAAACGATGTCATTCCCTTCAGCCTGCTTCAGAAAAAATTAAATCTTCTCTCTATCTATAGAAGTCAGATGCACGTGATTAAAAAGTTAATGCCATATATTTTATATGAGAAAATCGTGCGGTATGATAAGTCAACTTGTTTTACGGAAGGTAAACATGTATGAGAATTGTTCAGGTTGCCCCAGCTGTTATGCCTCTTCCCGGAAGCGGAGGAATAGAAAGAGTAGTTTATAACCTGTCGGATGAGTTGGTTAGGAGAGGACATGAAGTTTATGTTTACGCTCCGGCTGATAGTAAAAGTAAAGGGATTATTATTCCCTATGGACAGAGAGGGTTTAACAAAAAAAATATCAAGGACTTTGTACTTCAGACGTTGCCAGAGGATATTGATGTCATTCATGATCATACAAACCAATTAGTCATTGGACGTGAACATTTAGATATCCCTACCATTTCTACTATTCATACTGAATCAAGATTGAATATTTCTGTAAAATGTCCAGTGTACGTTAGTAAAACGAAATTGCTGCAGTCAACCAATAAGTACAAGGGGGCCTACGTGCATAACGGTATTGATTTGGAATCGTATACTTTCTCAGAGATAAAGGAAGACTACTTGTTGTTTTTGGGGCGTATCGACAAAGGAAAGGGTGTTGAAGACGCTATAAAATTAGGTGAACAGACAGGCATCAGGACCATTATTGCCGGTCCTGTCTTTAGTGCGAAGCTATTTAAGGAAATACATCCACAAATCGAAAAATTGTCAAATATTACCTATGTAGGCGAAGTCCATGGGGAGAAAAAGCAAACCCTATTGAGGCGCGCCAAATGGCTAGTCTTTCCGAATGAAGAGCAGGAGCAATTTGGACTGGTATTAGTAGAAGCAATGGCTTGCGGAACTCCTGTTGCTGCATATGGTCGAGGAGGGGTTCTAGACGTGTTAGAAGGTTTGCCCATGTTTATTTGTGATGATTTAGATCATATGGGAAAATTAGTAAGTGGCGATTCGTCAATCAAACCACAGGATCTGAGGAAATATGTTGCCAAACGGTTCACGAAAGAAAGAATGACTGACAGGTATTTAGAGTTGTATCAGAGAGCCATTGACGGGTGGAAGTAAAAGTTATATTTTTAATGATTAGTATTTCTAAATTATTAACTCAACTTTCGCACATAGAAAATCTTAATAAGCCCTTTGATATAACTTGGTAGAGACTCGAACCATTGGGCTAATTTACTGTTTAAAGACCCATCTTTTATAAAAAGGTGTGAAGGAATTGGAAACGATTATAATTTTGGCTTCAACGAACGATCATTATGCCAAACATTTAGCTGTCATGTTAAACTCTTTGTTAGAAAATAAGGTTTCAAACAATCCCATAAATATTTATATCATTGATGGAGGTAACCTTTCAGCACAGAATAAAGTTAAATTAGAGAAATCTTTACAAAGATTTAATGTAATTCCTCAATTTTTATTTATTGATGTTAATTTATATGATGATTTATTAGTAAATCGTTACTATAGCATAGAAATGTTTTGCAGACTATCTATTCCTGACCTGTTACCCGAAAGTTTTCACAAAGCCCTTTATCTCGATTGCGACCTAATTGTAAAAGAAGATATTACGAATTTGTGGGAAACAAATATAGATGATTATTATGTGGCTGCGGTTTATGACGACAATGATGAGAGACGCAAGAAACTATTAATCCCAAAAGAGCACGGGTATTTTAATTCGGGCGTTCTATTAATAAACTTAAAGAAGTGGAGAGAACATGATATCTCAACGAAAGTTCTCCAATTTATTAAAGATAATCCTTCCAAGTTGTTATATCCCGACCAGGATGGATTGAATGTTATTCTACAAGATAAATGGTTAAAACTAGATGAAAAATGGAATGTTCGAGCCAATCGTATGAATAAAATAAACACTAAACCTGCCATTATTCACTTTACTAGCAAAAATAAGCCTTGGAATGGGAATCCACCAGGTAGAAAAGGATATTTTAAATATTTAGCGAAAACGGAATGGTAACTTATTTAAAATGAAAGATGAAAAAACCTATTATATCAGTGATTCTATTATTCTATTTTCTTCTATTCTATAATTTGTTGAATGGGCGGCATGATGTAATATCATCCACCGAAAAAGCGTCAAACCTTGATTTATGGGACTGACCCCATAGAGTGAGACAAATAAAAACACCTTTAAGTTGAAAAACGGGTATGTAATTACCTAAAAAGCCAACTTGGAGGTGTTTTTATTTATGGGTACGAGAGTAAGTTATCCAGCAGAAATAAAAATGAAGGCGGTGGAAATGCGATTAGCCGGGGTTCCAGCCAAGGAAGTTATGCAGGAATTAAATATTAAGCACCGTTCACAACTCACGAGATGGGTGAGATGGTACAAAAACAAGAAAACCTATCGGTTTGAACAGCCTGTAGGTAAGCAGTATACCTATGGGATAGGAGAAATATAAGTGTGTAAAGACTTACGGCTTCTCCAAGATTTTCAGCAGAGCTCATACTTCATATAAATAATCAGCAAAGCTGTCTAAGAAATTTCTCCGCTTTCGTTTGCTTTCCGTCCATTTCAATAACTCTACGTAATAGGAAACTCAACTGCAATAATGTCTGTATCTTTGAACTTGTACACTCCAGAAATTGCTTCATAATCTTTATTCGGATCATTAATTTCATCTGCATCACAAGTCATTTTCTCAAGAGATGTTGAATTCGCATGCACTTTTGCTTCCTCAAAAACCTGAACGACATTTTCCATAACAAAATCATACGTACCAAGCTGCTACTCAACTCACTTGAACACAACCATCTCACAAAAAAGCTGTCTGATTTATTATGGACGATCTAAAAAACCTTTTAATTTGTGTAAATCTAACTATCTTTATCAATAAATGTTTATTACATGACGGACTGGAAATAATAAAAAGGCAGAAAATATTTACTATTTAAAAAATGAATTTTTAGGTAAATATTTTTTAGACTTTGAAAGAATCGAAGTACCTAATTGAAACTAGAAAAAAGGTTGTATCACTGCTATAAAAAAGGAGGGAAAATAATGAAGCTACATATCTGCACACCTTGTAACGGCAACGGATGCCATCATTGTAACGGAACTGGATATTATAAAAATGATAGAAAATAATTGTGAAAGAGAAGGAGCTTTGGTTTGCGCCAGAGCTTTTTTATTTAATCAGTAACGGGCAAAATCTCAACGGCAATTTCGTGCTAGCAGCAAAATCAATTTTTCTCAATTATCTCTTCAAAATTTCCGGATCAAGGTCATCGCCTTCTGCACTGCTGCGTAAAAAGTACAATCGATAAAAAGCTTAGTCACTTCTTTAACTGCGACCTCAGCCAATCTCATATGTACAGCCTTCATTTTTACTAACTAACTCTCGTACCCATAGAAAGGACCTCCAATTTGTTTTTTCAGGTCATTACATACCCGTTTTCAACTTAAAAGTGCTTTTATTTATCTGACTCAATGGGTTAAGTCCCATTTCCATATTAGTGGTACTTTATTATTAAAGTAATGTTTATACACACAGTTTAGTAAAAGTGGAAATAAAAAGGAGCTAGTGCTTATAGCAACAGCTCCTTTTTATATAATTTAAGTTGGTTATTCAGAAGCCGTTTTACCTTCAACTGTTAAAAAGTTTTTACTTTCATTCCCAAATGCATCTATCGCGGTGACCTTAATGACATAAGTGGTATCAGATTTTAACCCTTGAACCGGGAGGGTCATTGTTTTGGGTACAGGATCCACATAATAGTCGGAAAAGGCTTTAAACTCTGAGACAGTTTTGCCCGTTTCCTTCTCTGTTGTGACTACTTTATAAGAATGAAGAAGTAAGTTGTCATGAGCTTGGTCAAACTTAATTTCCAGACTTCCCGCAGTACTCTTTTCCTCTATTAAAGTAATAGTGTCCTTCTTATTAAATGACGGTTTGATTTGATCTCTTGAGCTGGTATAGTCAAACTTGTGATCTTTTATTGGCAATTTAATGACCCATGGTTCACCGGTCCAGTCATTGTTATGAAAATCACGACGCTTAATGACGACTTTGTTTTTATACGCTTCTACAACCAGGCCTTGGCTTATCTTTTCATTCCCAGGTGGCAGCTCTCCTTGAAGATACCCCGCCTCTGTCCACATATAGTTCACAGAAGAGGTACCAACCGTCGTGAAATCTTTTTGATCTATCGTTCTCGGATCATCTAATGGGTAATGGGTATGGCCGGAAAAATGGATCACTTGTGGATATTTTTTTAATGTATCATAAATCAGCTGGCCATTTGCCTCGGTACCCCACTCACTGCCGAACACGGTATTTTTCATCGGGTGATGCATTAAGACGAATATAGGTTTTTGGGGATCATCTTTTGCGGCCTTCTCCAACTGCTCCCCGAGCCATGTAATTTGCTGTTTTGAATAATATCCTTCTGTTAAATCATCTTCCGGTGCAAGAATTATAAAATGGTAACCTTTAACGACCTTGTGAGAGTAAATAGATTCCATTCCCGTTTGTGCGAGAAACCTTTTTTGGGCATCACTAAAAGATAACCCGTTCCAGTAATCATGATTGCCAATCGCGGACAGGGAAACCGCTTCTGATTGTTTATTCATATTATAAATTGAAAAGAAACGGTCGTATTGTTCCAGTGTTCCGGAATCTGTTAAATCTCCGACTATGGCAAAAGAATCTTGTTTTGGAGCTTGCTCATTCAACTGATTAAAAGCATTCTGGAACTTTTCTAAGTCGTCGGTGCCGTTGTCTTTGATATGTACATCACTAATCACAGGAAACACCAGATCAGGTGCTTTTTCGTTCGAGTCCTTTGCAAAATGCTCCGAAGCTTGAACTGCCGGGGAGAAGCAGCTTGCAACATATCCAGTCGCAATGAGAGCAAATCCGCACACTTTCATTTTACCGAGAAATTGCTTTTTCATAACATTCACTCCTGTTCGCTAGTTTCTCTCTTATGGTAACGGTGATTTGTTAAGTAAATTAAAGTTTTTCGTAAATTGCGCCAACCGACTTCAAAATAAGGGAAAAGACCTATGGGCCGACAGCCACCTTAGTATGAATACAGCCAAACCCTTGTGAGCTCAATTAATCGGGGTCTTTTAACTATCTATCAAGAAACTCATCAGTGAAAATAGAGTATTCGCAAAAGTGCCTTTTACTTTGGCGCTCACATAACTGGCCACGCACTTCGGATAACTGAAGGGAACATCAGTACGAGACTTGACAGGGTAGAGGTCAACGAGGAGATTCCTTATTTGAAGTCAATGAATCAAACTCTTATAATACGGGAAGACATTAAGGGTCTAAGTTCGAAAAGGGGCTGTTAGACTGAACGGATGAAAAGCAGCAATATATAAGGGTTCTCAGCAGTCTCCTAAGCTGCCAGTCGTAGGTTCGATTCGTTACGAAAAAGCGGATTCAACTTGCTCTGCATCAGCCTTCCATATCGTTAAGTGAAACGGTCAGTCCAGCGGTCATCTGCCAAATTGCACCGTGTATTGGACTTTCCCACGAAGCGATTATAGGAGGTTTTTTGTGTGACCAGAAGAAAAGGAATATTTGATGGCAATATGGATGTAAGGAAGCTGTTAGGAAGAGCCGTCTTCCAGCCGCTCCAGTTAAAACCGCTGTGAATCTAAGGATATTTTGGTTTTTGTCCTCTTGTGCGTACATCCTTTTCATCCAACCGTTTATAATAAAAAGGATAAAAAGAGAGGGGGAAACATCATTCTTACTGTTTCTGTATTATCGATCATTTGTCTTTTCAGCATTATGATGCTGCTCATTCAAACGGTAAGGGGATTAGAGAAAATTCCTATCATTACACGCAAGGCAGCAGGTATAAAACAAGGGCCGCTCGTTTCTGTCATTATTGCCGCCAAAGAAGAAGAGAAGCATATTGAAAAAACGATTAAATCTTTGTTCAATCAAATATACAGCAATATGGAAGTGATTGTCGTAAACGATCGCTCCGAGGACAACACGGGGAAAATTGTGGACAAGCTGGCCAATAAAAAGGAAGAACACAAAGATATTCGGTATGATCCTATTCATATTCGTTGCCTTCCTGATGGCTGGCTTGGAAAAAATCATGCATTGCATCAGGGGTATTTACAGTCGAAAGGGGACTACCTGCTTTTCACAGATGCAGACATTACCTTTCATTCTAAGAGCCTGTCAAATGTCATGGAATATGTGACAGCTAACCATGCGGAACATTTGTCCATGTCTCCTCATTTCCGCTGTTCATCGTTTCCTTTAAAAGCGTTTATTCATTTGTTTTTAGGTATTTTCTGCTTTATTGTGCAGCCGTGGAAGGTATTTGAACAAGGTGACAAACAACAAGGCATGGGTGTAGGTGCTTTCAACCTTATTAAAAGAAGTACCTATCAAGACCTTGGCACGCACCAGGCCTTTCCGCTTGAACCACTTGATGATGTGGAACTTGGAAGAAAGGCGAGTGCCTTAAACTGCAACCAGCACTTTGTCATAGGGAAAGAACTGATTGAAGTAGAGTGGTACCCAACGTTAAAAGAAGCCATTAATGGATTTAAAAAGAACTTGTTTGGGGCAACAGGATATAAGCTTAGCAATGCGATTATTTTTACCTTAGTTCTCATTCTGCTAGGCATTTATCCATTTATCGGTGTTTTTCTGTTTGAAGGGTGGAACTTTTTCATTTGTCTACTGTCTTTACTTTTCTTATTTACTCTTTACACAATTGGTATCCAAAAAGTATCCTTCCCTTCCTGGAGTTTTATCGCAGAGCTGGTGATTTTCCCACTTACAACCATATGCTATATTTACACTCTCCACCTGTCCGCTTATGCTGCTATTAAAAAGGGTGGTATTTATTGGCGAGGCACCTTTTATTCGTTGCAGGAATTGAAAAAGGCGAAGCAGGGAGAGCGCGCTGCCAAGTAAATAGGTATTATATTGACTATTAAAAATAACAGAGAATTAATTGTCTGCTGCGAGTTTTCCAAAGATTATCCGGGAAAAGAAGTAGTTACTATTGCTCCTATTAATATGTACATAATATATACGGAGCGGTTTAGTTATGCCGCTCCTTTTTTATTCTTCAGGGTGGGAGTTCGTCTAAGGAACGGGGGCGTAATGACTGCAGATAAAATACAGAGTACATGCAGCTACGCGTCAATAGTGTATACGAAGCATGGCAAAATCTAGAGGCCAATGAGAAGGATTAAATACTTTTTAACCAAACTTTTACAATCTTAACATTCATTCCTTGTTACAATAGAACCGATAAAAGAAAGGGGAGAGCATCCATGTCAGCAGAAGACAAAGCCTTAAACAGAAGCACGCGCCTTTTTGTTGATCCATTCATCGATATTCATTTATCAATGACGGGCAATAAGGATGTAATTGATGGAACCGACGCTCAAATTAGTGCGATCAAGATGTTACTGGGGAACGTGGATTTCGAAGCTGAATACAATAGTAACCCAGAAGCTAGCCAAAAAGGATACCTTTCTGTTTTAGACGAGATCGGCAGGCTGCTGAGAACTCGTATGGACGTTTTCCCGAAAGAGCAGCATAACATTGAAGTAGTTCGCAACTTCTTGAATGGGATGTTGTTGAGTAGAATTTATGAGCAGGAATCATACCAAGGAATTTTTGATCAAGATAGAGTAGACGATGAAGAACAGCCGAATTTGGCTTTTACGCCGTAACAGCAATGAAACACAAATAAATAAAAAAGAAACGACTGATTCTTTATCAGTCGTTTCTTTTTTATTTATACAGCTCGGGCACATAAGGAAAGGCGCCAGTAAGATCGGGACTCCTTCCGGAAGGGCTCGAGGTTGAGGGGAACAGAGAGTATTAAGGAAAAAGCCAGAGTAATTAAAGAGCAGCTGTTAAAGCATAAACAATAAGAAAAGCCATATCAGTGCAGTAACTGATATGGCTTTTCTTTATAAATCACTATTTATCTGTTTCTTATTTTTCACAAGCCCATCCGTCTTTATCACGATCATGCTTAGCATCATAGGCAGGGTGACCTTTCTTAACACCATTTGGGTACTTCTTGCGAAGCTCTGTGCAGTTCTGAAATGAGTTCTGAAATGTTTCTTTCTTTGAAGCCGGAGCTGGCTTTGGAGCGCATCCACCTTTAATTGCAATTGAATTTGATCAGATTCCTTTTTTATTTTCTTTTTAATTAAAAAACTTCTAAAAAACATAGTTCGAAAAGAATTTTCCTCTAATTCTTCCTAACAGAGACATCCTATTATCAATAATTGTAAGGGCTTAATAGAAATGTATCCATAAAACATAATAACTTTAATAGTTCTAATTTATTGTATACTTTATTTACATATAATTTGTTGAAAGAAAGCAGGAGACCAATTTATGAAAAAAGGATGGCTGCTTGGACTTACTGTTTTGTTAGGGGCCTGTTCTCAAAATGAACCTGAAATTCTTGAACAAGAAAAGGAGCCCGTTACGCTTGAATTTTTTACTGTTAAAGAAGAAACTAGGCCTATTTTTGATCAACTGATTGCGAACTTTGAAGAAAAATATCCGCATATCAACATCGAACAAGTAATTGCTCCAAACGGTATGTCTGTATTAAAAACCCGCATTGCTCAAGGCTATCCTCCCGATTTGTTTATTAGTTATCCACTTGAACAAGATTATAGGAACCGGGCATTAAAAGGGTACATGCTAGATTTAACTAAAGAAATGTTTTTAGATCGTGTCCAGCCAACAATTCAGCAGCGATATGAAGTAAACGGCCACATGTATGGGGTTGCGTTTACTCAGAATGCCGTTGGTGTTCTATATAACAAGGATGATTTTTGTGATTTAGGCCTGACTATTCCATCTACATGGGATGAGTGGATTGCTGTAATGAATGCATTAAAGAAATCAGGGAAACAGCCGCTTATTATGCCTAATAAAGACGCTAACCAAACGAGTATCGTTACGCTGAGTTTTGTAGCGAATGCATTTTTACCATCCTATTGGCAAATGCCCTCTTCAGTGCAGGATGATGATCCAAGGTGGAAAGAAATAACCCAGAAAGTAAAAACGCTCATTTCCTATACAACCCCTGAATCTTTTAATATGGGATACTCAGAAGCTAATGAGGCTTTTGCCGCTAAAGAAGGGACAATGTATATAATGGGAAGCTGGGCTCTTCCTATTATTGAGAAATTAAACCCCACTTTACAGTATGGTATTTTTCCTGTTCCTGTATCGAATGATCCCGAGCAAAATAACGTATTGGGAGGAGTAGACATTGGAATCAGTATTTCGTCAGAAACAAAATACCCTGCAGAAGCAAAGCTATTTTTGTCTTTTTTAACAGAAGAAAACAATGCTCAAGGTCTTTCGCTGTATGAAGGGTCAATCAGTACGATTATGGGCGTGCAAAAAACAAAAGAAGTACTAGAGCCGCTTGAAGAAAAAGTGACAGACGGGGAAACTGTTAATTGGCCTAATCATTACTGGGCAGGAGGAACAGCGGCAGAAACAGAATATCGGCAACATACTATGCAATTTTTTCTCGATCAAAATGAGAGAAAATACTTGCACAATCTTGAAGAGATGTTTGAGAAATACAACAAAAACATGACATCAGAAAAGGTAAACCCATAATGACTTTCAACAAAAAAATAATTGCCGCTTTTCTCATCTTTGTCTTGGTGCCAATAATAGTGTTAGGTTACATCTCTAATCGAATCTCAACAAACATCCTGCAAAAAAACATTAGCAGTCAGACGGTTCAAACATTAAAAATGCTCGATCGAAATATGATGGCATCTATTACAGAAGTAAACCATTTTTCAGATTATATAATCGCTTCAGGAGATGTTCAATCTTTCTTAACGTCTTCTAAAGAAGAAAGTATCTATGATTTGTACAGCAAAGAGCAAGCAATAGCTGGTGTAATGTATGCTAATGCTGAAATTCATCAGTTTGCTTTATACAATACATTAGAAGAAAAGGTATACCAGTCAAACAATCGAGTATCTCAGGAGGAGAATCTTTTTTCACAGCAGCTGCTTCAAGAAATGAAAAAAGTAAAAGGCGAACCTGTTTGGCAAAGCCCTTCAGCTGTTGTATCTCATCCATTTCAGCAAAATACGGCTCTTTTTTTCACACATGGAAGAGTTGTCAATGATATCGATACTCTTGATCCTTTGGGATATATGGTGCTCCTCATTCGGCTTGATCTATTTGATCAAGTATTTGAACAGGATTCATCTTCCATTTCTACAGAACTATTAATCAATAAAGAGGGAGAAATTCTGTATGCGTTGGATGATCAGTGGATTGGAAAAAAGCTCGCGGTTGAGTCTCTTCAGCAAGTGCAATCGGGCGAAACAGGCTATTTACTAGAGCAATGGAATGGAGAAAAACAGTTAATCACTTATATGCCTTCTCAACTGAATTTAGCAGGGAATGAAGATGTTTGGCTTGTTTCTTTAAGGCCTTGGGCACTTCTTTCAAACGATATTACCTATATCCGAAACACTACATTAGGTTTGGCTTTATTAGCCTTGCTAGCAGCCATATTTTTTAATTTCTTTTATTTAAGAAAAACAGCTGGTTTTGTTCAAGCTCTTCAAGATAGCATGAAGCAAGTTGAAAAAGGTGACTTATCCGTTCGAATGAAGACCTACAATTTAAAAGAGTTAAACCGTTTATCACTCAGGTTTAATCAAATGGTCCAGCGTCTAGGACAACTCATTGTGCAGATTAAAAAAGAAGAAGAAAAAAGCCGTACAGCCGAATTTAAAATTTTACAGCAACAAATCAATCCACACTTTCTTTATAACACGCTTGAATCTATTAATGCCCTGGCAGCCATGAGCGGGCAAAAAGAGATCAGCAAAATGACCATTAATCTAGGACGCCTTCTGAGGATCAGTATTAATGGGGACTATGAAGTACCTGTGCAGCGGGAAGTCAGCCATGTAATTAGTTATCTGGAAATTCAAAAGATCCGTTTTGATGACTCCTTTTCTTATGAGCTGGATATAGATGAGTCATTAAGTCACAAGCGAGTACTAAAGTTAATCTTACAGCCACTTGTAGAAAATATCTTGACTCATGCTTTTGAGGAACAGGAAAATGGGCTGATATCGATTTCTGGGAAGTGTGTTGATGATAAAGGCTACTTTCAGATAAGAGACAATGGAAAAGGTATTTCAGAGGCTAATTTAGTAAAAATTCTTCAAAAAAGAGAAGACTTTGAAGAAAAGGGACATGGCCTTCGAAATGTTCATGAGCGGCTGCAACTATATTACGGTAAATCATACGGTATGATAATTTGTTCTTCTGAGCAGGGAACCATCATACAACTATCATTCCCAGTAAGCCGAGGTGAAAGAGCAAATGCTTAAAGTAGTAATTGCAGATGATGAAGCGATTATACTCAAGAATTTAAAACAGATTATTCCATGGAATGACCTAGCCTGTGAAGTTGTAGGAACGGCTAAAAACGGGGAGGAGGCATTAAGGCTTTGCCAAGAACAGCAGGCAGATTTACTACTGACTGATATATCTATGCCTGGAATGACCGGTCTAGAGCTGTTAAAGCAGTTGAATCAATTGCCTAAAGCGCCTTTGGCAATTTTAATTAGTGGTTATGATGAGTTTGAATATGCAAGAGAAGGGTTAAAGTGGAGAGCACTTGATTATATCTTAAAGCCGGTTGATTACGAAGAATTACAGCAATGTATCCAGCGAGCTGTTAATCAATTACGGAATGAAGCAGAAAAAACGTATGAGATGGACAAACATCATTTGTATAATTTATTTATAACAGGTTCCCGTGAAACTGAACCAACTTTAACCTCTTTAAGTAAGCCGGTCGTGCCGATTTTGATTGAAAAGCAAGGGCAGGAGTCTGCGGAGCAGCTGGACGAAAAGTTATTTTCCAGCAGCAGAGCGAGGCATTTTTGGTATCCGCTTTCGGTCACGATGACCCTGTGTCTGGGGGAATGGTCAAAAGAGGATATCCAACTATTATATAACGATTTGTTTCAGCGCAATTTAACAGGCTACCGAGTATTGATTGGTGAGCCTCTCACACATGAAGAACAATTAAAACCTAATTTACAAGCTCTTCAGCAATGGATGAATCTTCACCGACTGGATGGGTCTGTCGTTTTCTTTACAGAACTGCTGGAAAAGTATCAGACTAAAAAGACAGCATCTGATGCTATTGAAAAAGTAATATCTTTCATTCAGGAACACTATCATGAGGATATTGGTACCGAGCAAGCGGCAGCCTACGCAGAAATGAGTGTTAGTTATTTTAGTCTGTTATTTAAACAAGAAACCGGTGTGACCTTTCTTGAATATGTGACAAACTATCGTATTGAAAAAGCGTGTTTTTTCTTAACCCATACAAAACTTAAAACGTACGAAATTGCTGAGAAAGTCGGCTATACTGACCAGCGTTATTTCAGCCAGGTATTTAAGAAGCGTTTGCACCAAACACCAAGTGAATATAGAAAGCAGCATGCGGAGTTCTGAAACCTTTTCAAATTGAAAAGGTTTTTTTTGCGTAAGAGAAATTTCAACATAAAAAATAGAATTACCTCATTTTGAAAACGCTTACCTTAAACTAAAATGAATATATGAAAACGCTTTAAGAAAGACAGGGGGAAATACAGATGAAGAAATTGTTAGTACTGAGCACAGCAGCGATGTTGTCTATCGGTGTGTTAAGTGGCTGTGGTAAAGAGGATAATAAAAGTGCCGAAGGAAGCAATGGAGAAACAAAACTAACGCTTTGGTATCCGGAAGGCAATACGAGCGCTGCTTATCAAGAAGTCATTGATGCATTCAATAAAGAGCATGACGGTGAGATTGAAGCGGAGATTGAATTTATTCCCCGAGGAAATAAATATGCTTACGAAGATAAAATCTCAGCGGCCGCAACTAGCAATACACTGCCAGACTTGGTAGCAATGGACGGACCAAATGTAGCCAACTACGCGGACGCTGGTATTATTCAGCCAATTGATGGAATGATTGAAGAGCAGGATCAGTTTGTTGACTCTGTTATTAAGCAGGGGACATTTGAAGACAAGCTATATGCCATTTCACCGATGGAATCGACAGTAGCATTGTTCTACAACGTGAAAATGCTGGAAGAAGCAGGGATTACGCCGCCCAAAACGTTAGAAGAAGCATGGACATGGGATGAATTTTACGCAGCAGCCAAAAAGCTTACCAATAAAGAGAAGGGAATTTACGGTGTCAATTGGACACTTGATTACGGCGAATGGATCATTTACTTTACCGGACCTACTGTCTGGAGCAATGGCGGCAGCTTTATTGCAGAAGATGGATCAAAAGCAGATGGGTATGTAAACGGACCGAAAACAGTGGAAGCTTTGAAATATTTGCAGAAGTTCACAAAAGAAGGACTTGTTAATTTACAGCCAACTCCAACAGAATTTGAAGATGGAAAAGCAGCCATGATGCTAATGGGTTCATGGGAGTGGGCAAAGCTAAAAGATTATCCAGACACAGAGTGGGGCATTACGTATTATCCGAAAAGTCCAAATGGGGAACAAGTATCTCCATCAGGTGACTGGGCATGGGGCGTTTCAACAAGTGCGAAAGATAAAGAAGCAGCCGCTGAACTTTTAAATTTTATCCATACAAAAGAAAATGTTCTGAAATTGGCAGCTGTTGAAGATAAGCCGCCGGCACGGACTGATGCATTTGCAGAATTGGCTGAATGGGATAAAGAACCGTTAAACGTATTAAAAGACCAAGTGTTAGAAACAGCGCATCCGCGTCCATTAACTACTTCTTACCCTGTTCTTTCTACTAAATATGGACAAGCAGTTCAAAATATTTTCCTTGGTGGCGATGTGCAAGAAGAGCTAGATAAAGTAGCCAAAGAAGTAGATACAGATATTGATCGAAAAAACTAATAAACAAAAAAGGCAATCATTTTCCATGATTGCCTTTTCAATAAAAAGAGGTGAAGACAGTGGAAAAAACCGTTACGCCCATACAAGTGGAAAGAAAAACACTGACATATGAAACACAAAAACGCTGGCTAGGTATTGCTTTTTCTCTTCCAGCCCTGGTACTGCTGTTTACGTTTCTGATTTTACCGGTTATGCTGGCTTTCGGTTACAGCTTTATGAACTACAATATGTTGAATCCAGACGGCAAAGAATTTACAGGATTTGATAATTATATTCGTCTTTTTCAAGATGGGATCTTTCTTACTTCATTAAAAAACACATTATACTTTACTGCACTAGTTGTACCTATTCAAAGCGCTGTGGCATTAGGACTGGCTATTTTGGTCAACAAGAAAGTAAAGGTGGCAAGTCTCGGACGTGTTTTCTTTTTTAGCCCTGTGGTGACTTCCATGGTGGTTGTCGCTATTTTATGGACTTTCCTGTACAACGTGGACAGCGGCTTGATTAATCATGCGTTAAATTTTTTTGGTATTGAAAACCAGCCCTTTCTATTAAGTGCAGACCAATCAATGAATTCCATTATTTTTATGTCAGTGTGGCAGGCAGCGGGCTTTCAAATGATGATTTTTCTAGCTGGTTTGAAAGAAGTGCAAGAGGAGTTATATGAAGCAGCCGAAATGGACGGGGCAAGTGTCTGGCAGAAGTTTCGAAATGTCACACTTCCATCCATTAGCCACGTTACAGGATTTGTGCTGATTATTACGACGATCCAAGCATTTCGATTATTTATCCAGCCATACGTAATGACAAACGGCGGTCCTAGTGATTCGACGAAAACTTTGGTCTTTATGCTATATGAAAACGGCTTTCAATTCCGGGATGTCGGCTACTCATCCGCGATTGCTGTCGTATTTTTCTTCATTGTTCTCATTTCATCACTTATCTTAAAGAAAGTATTAAAGCAGTAAGGAGGGAAAGAATTATGCGGCATCAAACAAAAAAGAAAGCAGGAAAAGTCATCACTACAGTAGCGATCCTTATACTGGGCTTTCTATTTATTGCACCGCTTCTCTGGATGATTGTTGCTTCACTAAAGCCAGAGACTATGATTTTTAAAGATATGGGGCTTGCAGCTTTTTTGCCAAAAGAGATTACCTTTAGTAACTATTCACAAATTTTATTTTCAGACCGGATTCATTTCTTTCATTATATGTGGAATAGCTTATTCTCCGTGAGTATGATTGTCATTTTCGGTCTCATTGTCAATTCACTTTGTGCCTATGCTTTAGTAAAACTTAAATTCCCAGGCAGTGATTTAATTTTGGTATTAATTATCGCTTTATATGTAGTGCCATTTGAGAGTATGTTGATTCCTTTGTATATTGTGGTTAATAACTTCGGCTGGATCAATGAATATCCGGCGCTTATTGTGCCGTTTATTGCCTCCGCATTTAACATCTTTTTGTTCCGTCAGTTTTTTATGGGAATACCGAAGGAGCTGGAAGAAGCGGCGATGCTGGACGGAGCCAATCCTTGGCAAACCTTTTGGAAAGTTATTGTCCCGAATTCTAAGCCTGTTTTTGCGACGGCCGCTATTTTAACATTTGTTACTCATTGGAGCGACTTTATGTGGCCGCTCATTGTGGCAACAGATGAATCGATTCGTACTGTTCAAGTTGGTGTTCAGTATTTGTTTACTGATAATAATATTGAATACGGCCAAATTATGGCTGCTCTGTCTTTAACCACGATTCCAGTGATTTTAATCTTCTTATTTTTCCAAAGATATTATGTTCAAGGGATTACATCAAGCGGCGTGAAAGGATGAACAAAATGAACGGTTGGAATGGAAAAACAGCGGGATTGATGAAGCCGGTGGCTAATGTTCTCATCTTGAATGTATTATGGTTAATTGGCTGCCTGCCTCTTATCACAATTGGCCCCAGTACGGCTGCTGTACTGGCTGTTTTAAGAGATTGGCAGGCAACTGGAGATGACAGTGTGGTCCGCGGTTTCTTTCGATTTTTCCAGCTTCATTTCAAGCAAGGGTTTCTCGTCGGAAACAGCTGGCTAGTAGTTGGTGTTATACTGGCCGCTGATTTATTCTTTGTATTTCACTTGCCATCAGGCTGGAATATAGTTCTGGTTTCTTTTGTAGGAACGATTTGTTTAATCTGGCTGCTTGTTAGTACTGCTTTATTTCCATGTATGATTCATTACAAAAAAACAGGATTAGATTTACTGAAGACCTCATTTATTGTAGCTTTTTTAGATTTTCAGACTGCCTGTGGAATCTTATTATTTTGGGTTGCAGCCAGCCTATTGTTTTGGATTTCCCCAGTATTAATGCTGTTTAGTTTTATTTTATTTTCTTATGCCACAGTTCGTTTTTCTTTACGCTCTTTTGAACGTCTGGAGAGACATAAAACACTGCGGCTTAAGCATGATTAACTTCTACTCTATCCCTTAGAAAATGCAAGAGCCCGAGTAAAACACGAATAAAAGAAGGAACAAGCGTCAAAACTTGTTCCTTGTTTGGAGTGAAAAATTTGAAAAATGTATTTTGTATTGGAGAAGCATTAATTGATTTTATTCCTATCCAGAAAAACACTTCTTTAAAAGAAGTAACAGGTTTCGAACGGATGGCTGGCGGCGCACCGATGAATGTAGCTGTCGCTGTTTCTAAATATGGTGGCCATTCAGTGATGTTAACCAAACTAGCGAGTGATCATTTTGGAGAATATTTGTTCGAGGTACTTGTATCCCATGGGGTTGACACTTCTTACCTTTATCGCTCAACTCAAGGAGAAACGGGTCTTGCATTTGTATCAATTGATCAGGATGGAGAAAGAAGCTTTTCCTTCTATCGACAAAACGCTGCGGATTTATTGCTTTCTTCTGAGGAAATAAAGGAAGAGTGGTTCCGCGAAGGCGATATGCTACATTTTGGATCCGTTAATTTAATACGAGATTCTATGAAAAAAACCCATCAAAAAGTAATTGAGATTGTGAGAAACAGAAAAGGCATTGTTAGTTTTGACCCGAATGTACGCTTAGCTCTTTGGCCAGATGCTGAAAGCTGCCAGAAAACAATCCAGGAATTTTTGCCTTTAGCAGACCTTGTAAAAGTATCTGATGAAGAACTTTCTTTTATTACAGCAATCGAAGAAGAGAAAGCGGCTATTCAATCTCTTTTCATCGGGTCTGTCAAGGCGGTTCTCTATACAAAAGGAAAGCAAGGAGCCATCTTGTACTTAAAAAGTGGTGAAGAATTTGAAATCAAAGGATTTACGGTAAACGCAGTAGATACAACAGGCGCTGGAGATGCCTTTATGGGTGGATTTTTAGCAGAGCTGGCATTATTAGAAGTTTCTAATGATAACCTATCCAAAAAATTAAAAGAAAATTACAAGCAGTTACTAACTTTTGCAAATGCCAGCGGCGCTTTAACAGCATCAGTTAAGGGAGCCGTTCAATCAATGCCTTCGAAACAAAAGGTATTAGAGTTTATTGACTTTCAACATAACTCCCCCTCTCGTTTGTAATTTATCTATGAACTAAGAAAGCTATATTTAAACGAAGAGCAGAAGATATTCTCTGCTCTTTTTTGTATATTTTTACTCCCCACAGAGTCCCCGTGTTGCACAATGATCCAGCTGAAATGAGAAAGAAATTTTGAAAGCCTTATCATAAAAATTTAAACATAAATAAGAGGAATACCTCGTTTTGAAAGCGTTTCAAACTGCTTACAATAAAGATGTAGCAGGATTAATAAATACATTGAGCATTGGCATTTCAACCGGTTGAGATCATTTCTAAGTCTATATTGCTCTGTTGCAATGGAACCTGTAATCTATCACAAGTACATTGTAAGCACAATTATAACAAAGCATTTTATATCTTTAGTTAAAGGAGACATTAAAATGAAAGATTCAAAAAGTTTGTATTGGAAGCTAAGTGCGTACTTTTTCTTTTTCTTTTTTACTTGGTCATCTAGCTATTCTTTATTTTCCATTTGGTTAGGACAAGAATTAAATTTAAGTGGATCAGCCACCGGTATAATCTTTTCTGTAAACGCTATCTTTGCTCTGTGTATGCAGCCTTTATATGGTTATATCTCTGACAAAATAGGCTTAAGGAAGAATATCTTATTTTTTATCAGTATTTTGCTAGTATTTGTCGGACCCTTTTATATTTATGTTTATGGACCGTTATTACAATACAACGTGATATTGGGCGCAATAGTCGGAGGTCTCTATTTAGGAACTGCCTTTTTGGCTGGAATTGGTGCAATCGAATCGTATGTTGAAAAAATTAGTCGTAAGTATGGCTTTGAATACGGAAAATCAAGAATGTGGGGCTCGCTAGGATGGGCAGCAGCTACCTTTTTTGCGGGACAATTATTTAATATAAATCCGAATATCAACTTTTGGGTTGCATCTGTTTCGGCAGTTATATTAGTGGCCATTATTATGTCTGTAAAAGTAGAAATAACAAACCAAGAACTAGAGAAAGCCGATTCTGTTACATTCAAGGATGTTGGTCAGCTCTTTCTCTTAAAGGATTTCTGGTTCTTAATGTTGTATGTTATTGGCGTAGCATGTATCTACGGAGTATACGATCAACAATTCCCGCTTTATTACTCATCGCTATTCCCAACTGAAGCCTTGGGTAATCAAATATTTGGATATCTAAATTCATTCCAAGTATTTCTAGAAGCTGGTTTTATGTTCTTTGCACCTTTTATTGTAAATAAGCTTGGCGCCAAAAACAGTTTGATTTTGGCAGGCTTTTTAATGGCCCTGAGAATTATCGGTTCTGGATTGGCTGTAGAACCGATTGGCATTTCAGCTATGAAATTAATCCATGCGTTAGAATTGCCTATCATGCTAATTGCTATTTTTAAATACTTGGCACTAAACTTTGATACACGCCTATCTTCTATACTATATCTGGTAGGCTTCCAATTCGCTAAACAGATTGGTGAATCTATTCTTTCGCCAATTGCAGGTGTAATGTACGATAGTATCGGCTTCCGTTATTCTTATATGGTAATGGGAGGATTGGTTTTAGTTTTCACAATCATTTCAATCTTTACTTTATTAAGTACTCAAAAAAAGCAAAGGCTTACATGTAAATATAGAAAAATCACAACAAGTTATATAAGGAGATGAGAGTATGTTAAAAATAAACAAACTTCATCAAGCAGAAGAGGCAATCAGAAACGCTAAGGAAAAAGTGAAGGGCTGTTATCGACTAGGTTATCATATTATGGCGCCTGCAGGCTGGATCAATGATCCGAACGGTTTGATCCAGTACAAAGGAGAGTACCATGTGTTTTATCAACACCATCCGTATAATGAAAATTGGGGACCGATGCATTGGGGACATGTAAAAAGCAAAGATTTAGTTCATTGGAAACACTTACCGATCGCTCTTGCTCCAACCGAGGCATATGAGAAAGATGGTTGTTTTTCTGGCAGCGCGGTTGATGATAATGGAGTACTGACATTAATTTATACAGGAAATATATTTGTTGACCGTGAAAAAGATATACTCGATCAATCACAATGCATTGCAACAAGCACTGATGGGATTCATTTCATAAAAGAAGCTGCAAATCCGGTTATTTCAAAACATCCTGAAGAAGGATCTGGACATTTTCGAGATCCAAAAGTATGGAAACACAAAGATCACTGGTATATGATTGTAGGTACTCGAAAAGAAGATATCGGAAAAGTTATTCTTTATAAATCAAAAGATTTGAGACAGTGGGATTATCTTGGTGTTTTAGCTGAAAGTGAGGGAACAAAAGGCTACATGTGGGAGTGCCCCGATTTCTTTGAAATTGGCGGGAAACATGTATTGTTATTTTCACCGCAAGGAATAGAAGCGGAAGGCGAGAAATATCAAAATCTGTTCCAAACAGGTTATATTGTGGGAGATTTTAATTATGATACACTCGAATTTTCACATGGTGAATTTCAAGAGTTAGATTATGGACATGATTTTTATGCTGTTCAAACGTTAATTGACGATCAGGGACGACGTATTGCTATTGGCTGGATGGATATGTGGGAATCTCCAATGCCGACAAAAGAGCATGGGTGGGCCGGTACTCTAACACTTCCCCGTGAACTTTCCTTAACGTCTGATGAGAAAATAGCCATGAACCCTGTTTCAGAACTAGAAAAACTTCGCGAAAAATCCATTGAACTGTTTATTGATAAAATTAATAATGAAAGTATTGAGACGGGAATAAAAGAAGAGCTGCTTGAAATCAAGGTGGATTTTTTGTTGAAAGATGTGACAGCATCTGAGTTTGGGTTAAAACTTAGATGTAACCAAGATGGAACAGAGGAAACAGTGATAGGTTTTGATGTTCCATCCTCCAAATTATTTATTGATCGTGAAAAGGCCGGTAAGGGAGTAAACGGAGTTCGGAAAAGTAAGGTAGAACTAAAAGAGGGGACGTTGTCGCTGCACGTTTATCTAGATCGTTCATCTGTCGAAGTATTTGCTAATGATGGACTTAATGTACTAACTAGCCGAATTTACCCGCATACATCAAGTTTGTGCCTCCAGTTTTATGCTAAAAATGGAACCGTTCAAATTGGGGATTTAAATGTTTGGAAATTAAAAGACATCTGGAAAGAAAGTAAGTAAGGAAACGTATCCACGCTTACTTTCGGAGAGCAATGTACAAATGCTGCATTTAGCCAAGTGCTTTTATATAAAGCCTTGGCTTTTTAAGTTCAGCCCATAATCAAGTATAAATTGGGTAAGCAAACATGAATCATTATACCAATTTGTCTACAGTCTGAGTCCTTATTGTTTCCCCATCATCTTTAATGCATAACTGGCTAAGCGAATTCAAAAAATTTGCCTCGGAAGTTAAAAGCGGTTGTTGTGGACAGGCAATGATGTATAGGTCATTAAGCTTGTTGCCAGTGGTGCGATCGAGGAAAAAACGAATGAACTGCAAGGGAAAAAGAGGCATCTAATTGGAGAAACTATTGATTCGAAAGGGAAACCGTCGTCAACGCTTGCTGAAGAGGATATTTGTGAAATACTGATGATTAGCGGGAATCAGGAAACAAAGAACAGGTTAATCATAAAGATCACAAGTGACTGCGCACAAAAAGCGGCCTCGTATGTGGGCTGCTTTTTGTGCTGCTATCTATAAAAAACATCACTCCTGAAAAAGGATGTTTGCAGAAACCTTTTCCATCATTTTGATGTTCCTGTAATCATCTGTGCTTTTGCTCTTAAGAGCAAAAGCTTGTTACATCTTGATCTTTAGTTTTCCATAAAAAATGCAGTTCATTCTTCTGATCGGAGGTTTCAGTAATGAAAGGTCTCCTGAATAATGAGGTAAACGAGGTAACAAAAACAGCAACAAAGATTATTGAAATAGAGAACAAGCCATGTTATATTATTAATCCGTCGCTAAGACAGCGATGAAAACAACAATATTTAATCCGTAACTATGATTATATTGGTGTAATTTAAATGCCAAAAATTACTGTTGACTGATTAAATTTAAAAATGATATATTGTTATTCCTGTCGCTGAAAAACGGCAGTTACCAAAGTAAGTTTTAGTTTAAACAATGATTAATTCGAATCATATTTTGATTAAAAAGTTGTTGACTTTACACTTTATAAATGATATGATTGTTTAGTTGCCTCTTGAGGTGATAGTTGAAATTGATCTTTGAAAACTGAACAAAATAAACGTCAACGTTTTAAGAATTAAACTTCTATAGGAGATGCCCGTCATCTATATAGAAACAAATGAGCAAGTCAAACTTATTTGGAGAGTTTGATCCTGGCTCAGGACGAACGCTGGCGGCGTGCCTAATACATGCAAGTCGAGCGGACAGATGGGA